>DPVD01000147.1:1433-2647 GCA_003526745.1 Candidatus Latescibacterota bacterium | reverse complement strand
CCGTTCGATGGAGGTGAGACCATTTTCCAGGTGGCCGAGCGACACCACAAAGATATTCCCACCCTCTGCTACGACGATCGTCTCGAAGCATTTGGGGGCTGCCGACTCTGTGTCGTGGAGGTCGAAGGAGCGCGCACTCCGGTCGCTTCTTGCACGACGATGGCTGAGGCAGGGATGCGCATAAGAACAAAGAGTGGATCGCTCGAAATGCATCGACGCGTTCTGCTTGAGATGGTCGTCTCCGAGAATCGCGAGGTCGACGTCGACGAACTCTCGGGCTATGCATCGCAAGAGATGAAAACTCTCGTCGACCGCTACAGCGCACGCACCGGCCGTTTCGCCGGCGATAAGTCTGGCGTTTCACGTCCGGACGACCCCAATCCGTTCATCCTTCGGGACTATGAGAACTGTATCTCATGCTACCGATGCGTCAGGGTCTGTGCCGAGCAGGAAGGCGACTACGCTATCTCGATCATGAACCGGGGCTTCGAGACACAGATCACGACCGAGTTTGGCGGCCTGCTGAAGGACTCGTCCTGCACATTTTGCGGACAATGCATCCAGACATGTCCGACTGGCGCCCTGGGGGATCTCAAAGCGCTACGACATGTAGAGGTCGAGGAGCCTATCGAGAAGACTCGCTCAGTTTGTACATACTGTGGTGTCGGCTGTGCCCTCGACATTATGACCAAAGGCGAACAAGTCGTGGGCATCCAGCCAGCGATGGACGGCCCAGCCAACGAAGGCGCACTCTGCGTGAAAGGTCAGTTCGCCTTTGACTTTGTTCATCACCCAGATCGTCTAAAAACACCATTCATAAGGGATGATCACGGACAACTCGTACCAGCTACATGGGATGAGGCACTAGATAAGGCGGCCGCCGGACTTCTTGAAGCCGTAAACGAACACGGCCGCCACAGTCTCTACGCAATCGCCTCTGGCAGAGCCCCGAATGAAGCCGGATTCACTATGCAGAAGTTCGTCCGAGCTGGGTTAGGGACCAGTTATATCGACAATTGCAGCCGTGCCTGACACTCTCCAACAGTCGCCGGTCTGGCGGCAACGATCGGGCGTGGCGCCATGTCGAACCCACTACGCGACATGGAAAAGCCTGATGTAATCTTTTGCATCGGGACAAACATGACGGAATGCCATCCCGTCGCAGCGACGCGCCTCAAAAAAGCAATCGCTAACGGGGCGAAGATGATCGTTGC
>DPVD01000147.1:0-1034 GCA_003526745.1 Candidatus Latescibacterota bacterium | reverse complement strand
CTCCTGCTTGGCATGGCCCATGTAATCGCCCGAGAAGGGCTGATCGACGAAGCGTTCCTCGCAGACAGGACAACCGAAGCTGAGGCATTCCTAGCACACGTGAAAGAGTTCACGCCAGAGTGGGCATCAAACATCTGCGACGTCCCACCCGAGCTAATTGAGCAAGCCGCTCTGCTCTACGGTCGGGCGGATCGGGGGGCGATCTATTACACGCTGGGTATAACCGAGCACATCTGCGGTGTGGACAATGTTCAAAGCTTGTGCAACCTGGCACTCATGACAGGAAACATCGGTCGCGAGGGCACGGGTATCAATCCGATGCGAGGCCAAAACAATATCCAGGGCGCAGGTGATGTAGGAGCGATCCCGAACAACTATCCAGGCTTCCAGCCGGTCACTGATCCCGCGAACCAAGCCAAGTTCGAGGAGGCGTGGGGACGGAAGATCGATATAGATAAGGGTATCACCAAAGTGCGCGCGCTAGAGCTCGCCGGCGACAAGATTCGAGCGATGCTAATCGACGGTGAGAATACGCTGGTTACGGATCCGGACAGAGAGCACTGCGAGCACGCGTTGAAGTCACTCGACTTCCTGGTAGTATGCGACCTTTTCATGACAGAAACCGCGGGATTGGCTGATGTCGTCTTCCCGGCCTCGGGCTTTGCGGAAACCGACGGCACACAGACGAACACCGAGCGTCGTGTCCAGCGTTTGCGACGTGCGACACCGCCGCCAGGCGAAGCTAAGCCTGACTGGTGGATTGTTTCACGACTTGCTCAGAGGATGGGCTTTCAGGGTTTCGACTACAGCGAGGCCAAAGACGTCTTCAACGAGCTCTGTTCTCTCTCACCCACATACGCTGGCCTTGATTGGGATCGTGTCGAGCACGGGGAATATCAATGGCCCGTCCCCGAAGAAGGGCACCCGGGCACACCACGCCTGCACGAGGACGGTTTCATCAATGGACGCGGAATCTTCAAGCTGATCAGATACCGTGATCCAGCTGAAACAGTCGACGATGAATATCCAGTGTG
>DPVD01000189.1:2200-9282 GCA_003526745.1 Candidatus Latescibacterota bacterium | reverse complement strand
TAATGCTACAGCATCACCACCGTCGCTCCTGTAGGATCCGTCAGGAATATGCTTAGGCAGGGCAAAGTTATCGTCATTCAGAAGACTGAATGCCAAAACGTCGGTCTGCTGCAACTGTTCTCTGGTGCAAACGTTCCATTCGTCCGCACTTCGCTCACACTTAGGTGTAATTGACGGATCTAATGCGTCCAGATTTGCCATCAAGATCCAGTAGAAGTATTCGTGCACCTGACAAACATAATCGCAACTTGGGTCCTTGTAGCTATACCAGGCATCTTCGGGATACTCAGTTGGTGTAGTGACAAACTGCCCCCCCCTTGCGGCATCCATCGCATCAGTCAACTTTGAAGATGTTGCTTCATTGGTGTCTGAGGTAGCGTCGCCGAAATATTCGGGATAAGCGGCATACCAACCGGCCGAGACAACGTGCCAAACTTCTTCGAGATTGACATCCCACATACGAGCGTTCTTGATACCGCCCATTGCCCATTCATCGTCGTCGTAGTACATGCTGGCAGCCATCCCCACATTGTCCTCACAATATGTACCACGTACCTGTTCCCAAAAATCTGTGCGGTCAGCAGTCGACCAAACAGGAACCACATAATTGTTATTGACTAGGTGTGACAGAACATTGGAATCATCCGGGACCCCATCTTCGTCGTTATCTATGTATTGTGCTAGCACGTTTGCGGTGTGAAGAAAGAGTTCTGAAGGCGCTTCCTCTGGGGCGACAGCATACACACCGAAAACGTTTATGAACTTGTCGAAAACCGTGTTCATGCACTCGGTTGGGTGTTCGGTGAGGATTTCCATATCAGGTACAACCAAAGCCAGATCGGTCCCACCGGCATCGTCTTCGCCGCCACTATCTTTGTCTGAAACTTTATTCTCTACAATCAATCCCGTTTCGTCGAATATCTGCAGGATTTCTGACTTCGGGCGGTCCAGGAACTCGTCAAATTCGTCTACGTATTCTTTCCTTGATTTGCCAAAGGATGCGAGAAAGGCATCTTCAAATCCCAGGTCGTCTAACACAGAATAGAAGTCCACCAGAAACTTATCCTCGCCTTCCTTGTGAATCAGGTAGGCAACAAACCAAGCACCTATATCGTAGACATTCACCCTATCGTCATACGTCAGTTCCTCGAGGCGCTTGTTCTGAGTTTTATAGGGATCAAGTGAATCTTCCAACTTCCAAGTCATTCTCTCCTTCAAGTAGCCTTCTCTAACACCTGGTTGCCGAGAATACAAGGCCTGAGCCATAAACTCAGCGCCGCCTTCCGCGAACCAAGGATTGTCCTTACCACCATTCTTACCATCGCGACCGCAAATTTCGCGCGAATCTGAACCGCATTCATCGCTTATATGGGCGTGCTGGTATACGTGAAAATATTCGTGCAGAACGACAGGTTTATAATCCTCTTCTTCAGGTCCCGGATACTTTGCAGACATTATCAACGTAAGGAAATCATATTCCAGATATGTTCTTTTGAATGTTGAAACAGCTGCGCCACCGTCAGTTACGTAATTCGAGAAAATCTGATAATTCTCATTTGCACAATCCCACTTTTCGTTCCAATTCGTGTCCAGAGATTTGTGATGATTGCAATAAACCTCCTCAAGCCCTTTGGCAGCCTCCACGTCATTGCCAACTATATAAACTTCCACAGGCCCATAATTTCCCCAAGCTTCAGTCGCTACTTTATACCACTCTAAGGTCAGATCTATCGTTTCCTGAGACACATCTGAAGCAGCGAAAACTTCCGGCTCTGCGCAGGTTTCTATGCCCCACTCAACAACAGTCGTCGTCCCGTCTTTGCATTTCACTGTGCGAGGGTTCTCGGTTACCAAAGACTTTTCGAGTGGAAAAGGCGGCCAGATGCGCATCTTTCGGGAACAGAACTGACCACTCCCAGAATCTCTATTGAACAGCGTTTGGGAATGATGCAATCTCTGATAAGAGTCGGCTGCCTCGGAGAGAGACCCACCAGAAAGGGTAAGAACCGGTGGAACCTGACCCGATGTAGTGTCGTGGACGAGTAGGATCGCAGCCAGAAGCCAGGCAAACATAACTTTCATCGCACTCCCTCAATCAAATACGCTTGTAAAATGGACAGGCAACCCACGGTGACACGGTGTATAGCAGGTCACGATTCCCTAAGTGGCTGACGACTTCGCCTGGTCAAGACGGCCTATAACTATGAGCCCCCGCACTTTGCGTTCGGCCGTGATTTTAGTGCTTTCGCCACATAGCTGTCAACACCTATGGCCAACGAGATGGGGTTCACCGCCAGCGACTCCTCATCACCAGTTGCTTCGGAAGTACACCACTGATGCTTTGCACCTTCACCACATCAAGACAAGCCTGCTGTTAGAAACCTTATCGCGTCTCGGGTTTGTCCGGCTTTCCCCAGTCAGACTTGAACGTCTCTCGGAACAACCTCTCTAACGACTTTGGGCTTTCACCTCATTGCCTGTTCCGGTTGTCCCGTTTCTGGTTCTCAGCTAAGCATCAAACCGTGGGTTCCAACGATGCGCTAGACCCTCAAGCAATTCGTCTATCCGTCAAACCAACACCGCCTTTGTTCAAGGCTGCCAACAACTTCGGTATCCGGGTTCCGGAAACGAGGCGATCGTCCTATATTGCCGGAAGAACATCCTGGAATTTCTTGTAACGATTGGCCGATTTTCTGGCCTCGTTCGAAACTCACCTTTCGACATCCAAGTTCGGACCCCAGAGGGCCAGCTTGGCGACATCGGCTTCGCGCTGCTTTCCTCGACGCTCCCTGCCCGCGACGAGCAGAACCGGGTCATCGTTTATTTTAAGCAGACGCTCTTCTCGATCGCGGGACTTCGCGGTCACGGATGCGAAACGTCGTCCGTGTTTACAGACGACGGCAAGAGGCCCGATTGGATGTAGGTTCACAATTGACGACAGGAATCGGGCAAGATCTGGTCGCAATCTGGGACGATTATATGCTGCAGATATCACTGAATATGCCTGCGGACCGCCTAGTCAAACAGTTGGTCATCGCGGCTGTGATGTGCATCGAAATGGTTCTCAAGGAGTAGGGATGACGGAGAACACCTTCATTGGGACTTGGCGGCTTGTGTCCTATGTCGCCGAGGACGCAGATGGTCAGATCACCTATCCCTTCGGGGAAGACGCCGAGGGCTACATCATGTACCGCGATGACGGCTACATGCAGGTCGCAATCATGGCACCAGATCGTCCTCGGTTTGAAAGCGGCCGAATGCGTGAGGGCACGATGGAGGAAAAGGCAGCGGCCTCACAAGGCTACATCTCATATGCTGGCACCTACACTATCTGCGATGATACTATCACACATCACGTGGAAGTCGCCTGGTTTCCAAACATGGTCGGTCAGGATAACGTGAGACGCTACCGTATGGACGGGAACCACGTTCGGCTGTCCGTGCCGCCCGTGGATATCGATGGCAAGACGATCACGCAACATCTGACCTGGGAGCGTGTGTGACTGTTTTGAAAACGGTCTCTGCCCCTTCTCCATTCTCACCAGTCTAGTCACTCCTCTTGCAGCAACCGGGGGGAGATCTGGCCGCCGATACACGTATCTCTTGCGTCAGCATCAGGCTCAGCTTTCAGCGGAACGTTTCAGGACACCAACTGGTATGTGAATGACACTGAGCACTTCGAATGGAGGGTGCCGAACACGGAACAGGCGTATTGAAGTGGTCTGGGAGTCGTCAACGGAGGCCGGACAATGAGCTTGAACACACGCGACAGTTTCGAACGCGATGGCTACGTGGTTGTGCGTGGTGTATTAGACCCTGAGAAGGAGGTCGCACCGTTCAAGAAAGCCTACACCGCCCTGATCGATTCGCTCTCGTATGTTTACCTAGGTCGAACGGGGGTCTCGGTATCCGAATACGACGCGCTACCTTTGCCTGAGAGATTCGCAACGCTTCTAGCGATCAGCCGGGGTCGGGCGCTCCATCATCTGGACCCGGTGCTCAACAGCTTTCTACCTCACTATAGCGTCCAGTCAGACCTGCCTGGTGCCCAGATCCCCGCCCTCTTCGACTTCATCTCGCGCCCCGCTCTCATCGATGTAATCGAATCGCTGATCGGTCCCGAGATCACCACATCCCCGGTCTACCACATTAACTTCAAGCTCGCACAGAAGCATTTGAACCTAGTCGAAGAACTGGTTGATGAGCTTTGGAGCGGTGCATCACAGTTCGACTCAGAGGGTGTGACGAACACGCAGAACGCGGACCCGGCGCTTGAGCGATTCTACGGTTTTCAGGTCGGGAAAACTGACTGGCATATGGATGCGATCAGCGGCCTCTACGATTCGCACGACTCAGAGATCGTCAACGCCTGGATCCCGATCAACAGCGTAACTGAGGAGAACGGATGTCTCCTCGTCATACCGGGCAGCCACAACGGTGGTGTTCGCGGTGCTCCGTTTGACTCGGAAGAACTCAAACGAGCCGTCCCGATCCTTGCCGACCCCGGGGACGTAATAGTCCTGCACAACAAGGTACTCCACAGTGCCACAGAAAACGTTACTCCTGACGGTTTCCGTTGGGCCTTCAACTTCAGGTATCATCCGACCGGCCATCCCTCAGGCCGACCGTTCCTTCCCGGGTTTATAACCAGGAGCCGCGTAGCTCCGGAGACCGAGCTGAAGAATCCGTATCTGTGGGGTGCTATGTGGAACTGCGCCCTCATTTATCTGACCGAAAATGGATCACCCTTCGACTATATGGATCTCCGAAACGGGAGGCTCGATCTCGAGTACGCTCGTGAGATCACGAGCGAGTGGGCGGCCCTTGCACCTGGACCCAAGGATTGGTTGGCTCTATAGCTTTAGATTTCACACAAAGCTGAGGCAAGGGCTCAGAGAAGCCAGCTGATGATGCCCAACCCCGAATGGATTGTGGCGTGCAAGGTTGCACTTCTCAAGGTCAGATCAGGGCTATATCGGCAAACACGTGGATCAAGTCGACGGCTTCGCACAACACGATCGTCATCGACGAATCGACCACCTTTGCCTCCTTGAAACGGAGATCCTCGGGCACAAGCCTGTAGATCAATTCGGATTCCTCGATGTGGAATCCGTGGTCAGCTGCAACGGGAATGAAGTCCATCTCTGCAGACGAGTCATACTCTTCCCAAAACTGGACGGTTTACCCATCCTGCTCGACGGTTTCGATGTGGTCGGCGGCAGCATCCACGACTACATCCTCCGTGTGAACGACCTGGATTTCGTCTTCGAGTCGCCCCTCTGCGATTGGCATCCCGGGAACGATCTCTACGGCCACGTGGCGAAATCACCGAGAGGCGTTCGAAGAACCTGACCGCGCCTGGGATGCCCTGCTCCTGAGACGCAATTCAAGCCAGAGCCCGCTATTTAGTGGTCTACGTGGTCTACAGGGGATCCGTCACGATCCTTGACACATCTGTTACTGTGTCACCGGAGGAAGTTCAAGTTCAGACTCGGACCTTCGGATACTTTACGACGATCGAGATCCACGACGACCATTGCGAAGCGCGCATCAACTAGCTTGAGAGACAAACTCCTGCGGCCCCAGGAATGAGGTTGCATAAAGCGTCCTTGTCGCGGGCAGAGTCAACGATATGTTATACCTAGGAACTTTTCTTAACTCTACTCTTGTCTGGCACAACAAGCCTGTCCGATCATCGAAGGTCAACATTTCACCCGAACGATAAAGGTCCTACTTTGACAAAAAAGCTTGTATGGATTCTGTTTCTCGCTCTACCTCACTCGACGTTAGGAGCTGAATGGAGCATTACCGAAGTTCAGCATCAGCTGGGCAACCTAGATACACCGACGTTTGCCGGAGGAGGTAAATCCTGGACACACAGCATCACTTTCCAGCACGCCAGCGGGTGGTCTTTCGGTGAGAACTTCTTCTTTTTTGACCTTACCAACAGCGACGATGCAACCTTCAATGACGCGGACATCTACTCCGAGTGGTATCCCGCACTAAGCCTGACCAGACTGATGGGCAGAACACAATCCAAGCGACTGATCCGTGAGGTCAGCATCCTTTCGGGTTTGAACTTTGGTGCGTCACCCAGGGTCATCAAACTCCTTCCCGGACTTCGGTTCAGCCTCAACCTCCCCGGCTTTGCCTTCGCTAACCTCGATCTGATGGGCTACCTAGATATGAGCGAGGGTTCGGCTCGCGGGGGGGCCCCCTCAGAGAAGAATGCATACATCATCGACTTCAACTGGGCTCTACCGTTGGCACAGGGAAAAGTCAGCGTGGAAGGCCACGTCGAGTATTTGAGTTCACGAGACAATGAGTTTGGCAGCGAAGTCAGCTGGCACCTCTTGGCGCAGCCTCAGATCAGGCTGGATCTGGGGCAGGTGCTCGGATTCAAATCAGGCACGATCTTCGTCGGCACCGAAATCCAGTTCTGGATCAACAAACTCGGTGACGCGTCAACGGACGAGTTTTCACCACAAACGCTTTTAGTCTGGAGATTGTAATGTCTCCCAGATGCTTGGTTGTCTAGATACTGCGGATCGACCGAAGCGGGCAAACAACGGGCTAGGTTGACACCACCAGTTCTGGAATGCAATGTTGGGCTAAGAGCCGATCGGCCCCTAGCCTAAAACCTAATGATACAATGGCGAAGATCTTTGTGATTGATGACGAGCCCGCCACACGAAGCGCATCGGTAGGATCTTGGGATGGGAAGAATACAAATGTATTAGCTGTTCGGAGATGCTGGTCGCGCTCTTACGGAAATGGACTAGGCTACCATCGGGCTGGCTATCATCGACCTTCAGATGCCCATTTCAGGCTACAACACGATCGAAGATCCGGGACCGGGAACTCGACAAGCTCCCGATCGCCGAAGTCAGTGCATACGTCGCGCCTGATTCCAAAAACCGAGGTGCTAGGCGTCAAAGAAATTGTCCGCAAACCCTTCGAAGTCACTAAGCTTGCCAAAACCTCCTCCAAGCTTCTTTGATCCTTCACTGTAACGGATTCAACCTTGTCCGAACTGAAGATCGGTGTCATCGGCACAGGCGGTCGTGGCGGGGGGGCCCGCC
>DPVD01000189.1:0-1900 GCA_003526745.1 Candidatus Latescibacterota bacterium | reverse complement strand
GGGTGGCCCGCCACGCACACAAGCCTGATTACGGATCCCGCATTGTAGCCTGCTGCGATCTCGTCGACTCGAGCCTCGGATCGGCCAAGGACCGCTATGGGAGCGGGCTATACATCACGCACGACTACCGTGACCTCTTGGATAGGGAACTCGACGCGGTCTTCATCACCACTCCCGACTATCTCCACGAAGAACATGCTATAGCCGCTCTCGAGGCAGGGATGGCGGTGTATCTCGAGAAACCGATGGCAATAACGATCGAGGGATGCGACCGGATTCTAAATCTTGCCCATAAAAAGCAGGTCCGGCTCTACCTGGGTCACAACATGCGTCATATGGCCTTTGTTCTTAAGCTGAAGGAACTGATCGACACTGGCGCCATCGGAGACGTCAAGACTGCGTGGTGTCGCCACTTCGTCGGTCACGGCGGGGATTTTTACTTCAAGGACTGGCACGCGGATCGCCGTCTAAGCACAGGGCTCCTTCTCCAGAAAGCGGCTCACGACATCGATGTTCTCCATTGGCTGTGCAACTCGTACACTAGACGTGTTAACGCGATGGGTGCGTTGAAGGTCTACGGAGACATCGACAGCCGTCACGGTTTAGACGAGCGAGGAAATGCATCAATCAACTATGCGCACTGGCCACCGCTCAGCCAGACAGAACTCAACCCTGTCGTCGATGTGGAGGACGTCAGCCTGATTCAAATGGAAATGCACAACGGTGTACTGGCCGCCTATCAGCAGTGTCACTTCACCCCCGACTATTGGCGGAACTACACGATCGTCGGGACTGAGGGACGTATTGAGAACTTCGGGAACGGCGAAGACGGTAGCCACATCAATCTGTGGAACAATCGATCGAACTGGAACCCAGACGGAGACAAACAGATCCCGATCATGCGGGAATCAGGCAGTCACGGCGGTGCCGACTCGAAGATCGTCGCAGAGTTTGTAAGATTCGTCCGTGAAGGCGGCGACATCAACACGTCTCCCGTAGCCGCCCGATACAGCGTCGCCACAGGCTGCCAAGCAACGGAATCGCTGCGGAACGGCGGCATCCCATTGGCGGTCCCTGAACTCGACCCTGCTCTAGAGGAATACTTCGCCCAGTGATCGCTCTACCTCTCTCCTGCACAGCGGGAGAGGGTGAAATGCTGTCTGCGCGGTTTCACGCGGACAGCGTTTCGGGTTCGAACCCGCCTGATTTCGCCAACGACAGGTTCTCTCCGATCCGTTCTCACCGACCCCTTATCTCTTCGACCGACCCTTCGATACGATTCGTCTCCGCTAACGCTTTGACAAATCACTCAGGGTGAACGGTGCTTAATCCAGATTCTATGGCCTGCAACGAATTACGGAACTGAGGAGGACGCTATGATTTCCAGACCCGCTGATCGGGAGAATGTGTCCCGAGACTCACCTACCGGAAAATTCGGATTCACGGGACGATGCATCTTCTCGTGCGACGATACGGGTGCGCCATTCGATATGGATCACGTCACGCTGCCGCCCGGAAAGCGCAACTTTCCGCATCACTCGCACGGGGCACTCTGGGAGATGTATTATATCGTGTCCGGTACGGCGACTGTGCGTATGGATGAGGAATCACATACCGTTTCTGCTGGAGATTCGGTAATGTGTCCCCCGGGTGTCGCGCATCAGCTCAGCAACGAGAGCAACGAGGACGTGAACTATCTGGTCATCTCGGACAACCCACCCTTCGACTGCTGTCACTACCCGGACAGCGGGAAGACACTCGTCCGACAGAAGATCTGGAAGCAGCAGGCGGATGATGAGCGCGCCTTCTGGACGAGGACGGACGAGACTTACTACACGGGGGAGGATGAGGGGTAGTACAGAGAGGGTAGTCTTGTCTAACCGCAGACCTTCAAGGCAAG
>DPVD01000150.1:2489-5858 GCA_003526745.1 Candidatus Latescibacterota bacterium | reverse complement strand
TCCGAAGCACTCCAAATACATCGACGCGCGTGTGCTGGCGAAGGAATCCAAGAACGGTGTGCGTGACAACTACGGTCCTGTAACGGTGCCCCCGGACCACTACTTCCTGATCGGTGACAACCGGGACAACAGCGACGATAGTCGATTCTGGGGCTTCGTTCCCCGACACCTGATCGTGGCCAAAGCGTCGTTCATCTACTTCAGTTGGGCTCCCGACGCCGACGCACCGAGCTACAAAGGACTCACTTCGCTGCCGGGCGTTCTCGTCTACAACGGTCTCCATTTCTTCAGTCGTGTCCGCTTTAGCCGTCTTGCGGGATTCGTCAACTGATGTCGAGCCTCTATATTCACATACCATTCTGCGCATCCGCCTGTCCCTATTGCGACTTTGCCTTTGTCGTAGGTCGCGACGGAATAGGATCCCGGTATGTCGATGCGCTGATCGCTGAATTCTCGAGAAGGTCCGAGAATCTGGATGGTGTCGATACCGTCTACTTCGGGGGTGGTACGCCCTCTGCGCTCGCCCCCCCCAACCTGGGCCGCATACTCAATGCCGTCAACGAGCGGTTTGACATCTCGGAAGCGGAAGTCACACTGGAGGCAAACCCGAATGATCACGCAAAGTTCGCGGACTTCCGAAACCTCGGCATCACCCGTCTCAGCCTGGGTGTGCAATCGACGAATTTACAAACCCTCAAGCGACTAGGCAGGACACACGGACCGATCGATGTCTCCATCGCAGTCGACCTCGCTCGCCACGCCGGCTTCGACAACGTGAATGTCGATGCCATCTTCGGGTGTCCTGACCAATCCCTATCCGACTGGAAGAAGGACCTGACCAACCTCTTGGAACTGGGTCCAGATCACTTATCTCTCTACGGCCTGACAGTGGAACCTGAGACACAATACGCCCGGCTTCAGGATAACGGTCAACTCCCGCTTCCAGACGAGGACACGCAAAGCGCGATGTATGACTTCGCCCTGTCACTGACGGAGCGTGCTGGCCTGGAGCAGTACGAGATCAGCAACTTTGCCCGTCCAAGGTTCGAGTCGAGACACAATCTCGCCTGCTGGAACGGGGAAGCTTATCTGGGAATAGGTATGTCTGCCCACTCCTTCCTAGGCAGAAGGCGGACCTGGAACGCACGGCGTCTCAACGACTACCTCGATCGCATCGAGAGTGGAGATAAGGCCCAGGTCGGCTTCGAAATCCTGAACGACCAGAAACGACAGATTGAGCGTGTAATGCTCGGACTGCGCACACGTGATGGCATTGACGTCTCGCTCCTCAGCACACAAAGATCGGCTGACAGGCTCGTATCCGAGAACCTGATCGAGCACGCGGGTAACGGTCTCCGACTCACACACAAAGGCAAGCATATCGCCGACCTCGTCTGCGCTGAGCTCGTACGGGATCTGTGATGGTGTTTACGGTTCGACTCCCGGGATCCACGGCCAACCTCGGTCCCGGCTATGACGTCCTCGGGCTCGCTCTCGGCATCTACAATCGCGTTACCGTCCGAGTGGGTAAGACAGACTCCAACCGCATAGCTTCCAAAGGGCAAGGGAGCGAAGAGCTGCCGACAAACGGCACGAACCTGTTCTTCCGGGCTGCAGAGGCGCTCGCAAGGCGTGCTGATCGCGATCTTCCGGCGATCGATGCCGAAATGGAGGTCAGTGTCCCCTTGTCAAGAGGTCTGGGGAGCAGCTCGACGGCCATCGTCGGGGGCGTTGTTTGTGCCAACCGGCTGCTTGGCGACCCACTGTCACAACCCGAGCTGCTCGACCTTGCGACGGAGATTGAGGGACATCCGGACAACGTGTCTCCCTGTCTCTATGGCGGATTTACCGTGTCGACCGTCTCGAACGGCCGTGTGACCTGCGTCCGTTCCGAACCATCTCCCGAACTTCAGACTCTCGTCGTGATACCGAACTTTCCGCTTAAGACTAAAGAAGCCCGCGCGGCCCTGCCGGCTAGCGTCTCGCATGAGGACGCTACATACAATGTCGGCCAGGCTTGTGTCGTGACCGCCGCGATGCTAAAGGGCGACTTAGATGCGCTTGCGTCAGCCATGAATGACCGCCTCCACCAGCCTCATCGGGCAAGCCTGATACCGCATTACGAGCTGGTCACATCAGCCGGTCTCGACGCGGGTGCTCTTGGCGTCGCACTGAGTGGCGCCGGTCCGACGCTGTTTGCGTTCTCGCGAGGAGACACCATACCCATCGGTGAAGCCATGGTTGATGCCTGGAAAAACGAAGGGATCCAGGCTGTCTCTTACGCCCTCCCCGTCGACCTTGATGGGACGGTGATCGAATGAGATCGCTCCGAAAGGGCGCCCAGAACCCGGCACTTCGCCTGCTCATCTGGTTTCTCGCCCTAACCTTCACCGCGCATCCGATCGTGGCGACAGCCCAGCGCAGGAATAAAGAGAGTACGCGCCGTCCGACACGATCCGGGATCGACACCTTTTCGAGCAGGACGGGCGGGCAGGCGACCGAGGGAGAACTTCCACTGGAGATCGGCACGATCAGCAAGGCGGCCTTCGACGCGGTCATCCGGACAGGCCGCTACGTTCTCGGACCGGGAGATGCCTTCTCTGTCGTCGTCGACACGGACGAAGAACTAATCGCCAAGGAAGTATTCGTCGGAGCCGAGGGAACGCTCGTTATTCCGTACGTCGGGGCGGTGATGGTTGCCGGGAAACCGCTCGTCCAGGCGCAGGCAGACATAGATACGGCGATATCTGGTCGCTTCAAGCATCTTGACATATCGGTCAATCTCGCACGCCTGCGTCATTTCCCAGTGAATGTTATCGGTGAAGTCAAGTTTCCTGGTGCATACCTAGTGAACGGCGTCGAGCAAGTCTCAGAGCTCATCTTCAAGGCAGGTGGCCTGCTCGACGAAACCAAGGGTCGCGCATCTCTTCGGAACATCGAAATCCGTACGGCTTCGATTACGAGCGAACCGGGCAACGCCAGGAAAGCTGACATGATCCTCTGGAACCTGACCGGCGACATCCGACACAACCCTTTCGTCGTCGACGGAGACCTGATATTCGTCCCGGTCAAGGGAGACTCGGTAACCATCTCGGGCGCGATCCATCGCCCCGGAAGCTATGAGCACGCCGGGGGAGACCGAGTGGCCGACCTGGTGCGCCTGGGACGAGGACTCCGAGGCGATCCCTCCGGGTCCACGGCGGAGGTGTTGAGTCTCAAGACGGACGGTCTGGTCCGTATTCAGGTCGATCTCGAGAAAGCCCTGAACGAAGATCCAACATCAAATGTCGAACTCTTCGCCGGTGACAAGCTTTTCGTACACGGCGATGAACCACGGGTCACGCTCGAAGGCGAGGTCCGTTTCCCGGG
>DPVD01000150.1:0-2196 GCA_003526745.1 Candidatus Latescibacterota bacterium | reverse complement strand
GAAGGCGAGGTCCGTTTCCCGGGAGCTTACCCGGTCACCCGTGACCTCACGCTGAAAGGCCTGATCGATATCGCCGGCGGCTTCACCGAGCTCGCAGGCCTACGTCAGTCTTCGGTGATTCGCCGAGTCGAGTACGGTGTTGGCGCAGAGGAAGACGTCAAACTCGCTCGACTGCTGAACCTGCCGCGTAATCAGCTGACGGACGGCGACCGGGCCTACATAACGATGAAGACACAACAGATCCCGGGTCGTCTGCCGGTCGACTTTGTAGGCTTGTTCAATCGCAACGACCTGTCGCAGGACATTCAGTTGAAGGGCGACGATCTGATTCGGGTCCCCCGCCTGAGACCTACCGTTCTCGTCAACGGATCCGTCGTCTCACCGGCTGCCATCCCCTTCGACCCGTCGTTCACTGTTCAGGATTACATCCATCGTGCAGGCGGGTTTACGGACAACGCCCGCAAACGAGATGTCTACGTCATTGTCGGCAGTACGGGCAACTCAGCCAAAGCGAACGAAGTCAAAACGATCGCGCCGGGTGATGCGGTCTTCGTCCCTGCAGAGACCGCGGGGCAGGCGTGGCGCACCTTTCGCGAGCTCGTCACTGTGGCTAGCCAGATCGCCACGCTGGTCCTGACGATCGTAGCGATCAACCGATAACTAGCTATGCCAAGCGAATCCGGGCTACTTGACCACATAGCCATCCTCGTCCGGTGGCGCAGGCTCATCGTGACAACCTTCTTCGTTGTCACGATCGCCACGGCCATCGTCTCGCTTGTCCTCCCGAAGGCCTACAGAGCGTATGCAGTCGTGTATCCACCGAGCCAAGGAGGCGACATGCTTGGCCTGTCGAGCCTAGTCGGGGATCTGCCTCTCGGACTTCTCGGTCTCGGAGAAGGCGGTATCTCGGCGACAGACTTTGTACCGGTTCTGCAAAGCGATCGGGTGGCTCAGGCCGTTGCCAAACGGTTTGATCTCGAGAACGTCTACGAAGTCGAGACACGGGAAAAGCTGCTGATGGAGATCGAAGACCGCCTTGAAGTCGACCTGTCTAGAGAGCAGTTCCTGAGTGTCTCGTTCGAAGCTTCTACGCCCCAAGGCGCGGCGGATCAGACGAATGCGTTCGTCGAGGAGCTGGACAAGGCGCTCCGTCTTCGGAAACGGGAGCAGGCGGGGAGTCTGCGGCAGTATTTTGAGAGGCGAGTTGCCGAAGCCGAAACGGAAGTAAACACAGCCGAAATGGCCTACAAGCAGTTCCAAACCGAGAACATGGCGATCGACCTAGAGGTCCAAGCCAAAGCTCAGATCGAAACGACAGGTATACTGGTTTCCGAGCTCGCAGAACTGATCATCAAGAAAGAGGTAGCCAGCCGGATAATGGAGCCCGGTCACCCTAAACTTCAGCAGTTCAGGATCGAGATTGATGCAACTCGCCAGGCTCTAGATCGAATGCTGATGGGCGCGCCGCCGGTGAGCCAAGCACCGGACGACCTTCCCGAGATCGTGATCCCCTTCCGCGATGTCCCGGATCTCGGTCTGCGCGCGCTCCAGTTGATGAGGGACATTGAAATCCAGAACGCCATCTACAAGTTCGTCCGTCAGGAATACGAAAAGTCAAAACTTGAGGAAGATAAGGAGGTCGCCCAAGTCATAGTCCTAGATCGAGCGGCCCCCCCCGACTCAAGGAGTAAACCGCGGCGATCCCTGATGGTCCTCCTTGCTGGTGGGCTCAGCCTTATCCTCAGCATCCTGTTCGCCTATGTCGTCGAGGCCATGTCGAACCTAGACGAGTCGAGCCGAGGCAAGTGGGCAGAGATCAAGCAGGAACTCAGAGGATCCTGATCAACCGAGAACAGGAGATCTATGTCTGACAAGAGTCATACCGTCCATCCGATTCCGACTGAACCGAGTATCCTGACGACGACAGTCGGGTCCTATCCCCTGCCGGACTGGCTTGTCGCAGCCCCTAACGAATCCGCTGTGCTCGATGCAACCCGTGTCATCATCGACACACAGCGTCAGCTCGGGATCGATCTGCCCACGGATGGCGAACTCTATCGGTTCGATATCAACCATCCCGAAACGAACGGAATGATTGATTACTTTGTGCGTGCTATGGGAGGAACCCGGAGTAATTTCGGGCGTTCGGATACCGAAGAGTTCGCGTCGAAGCAGACGATGGGATTCCGGGTCAAA
>DPVD01000328.1:0-6393 GCA_003526745.1 Candidatus Latescibacterota bacterium | reverse complement strand
CCCTCGCCACAGCGACAGGTAGAACACAGCGGCCAGAACGCCGGGCGGAGTGATCCAGGCAATCCAGTATATTGTTGCCGCGTAGTAAAAGATGCCGTGGATAAAACCCGCCATAAAGGCGGAACGTCCACTCAGGACAGCCACGGAAAGCAAAAGAGGGATCAGGCCGACATACGCGAGGAATCCGGTCGGCAAGGGCACGTGTGACGCGCCCAGCAGAAGACCGGACAGGATCGGAAAGACATAGAACACCAGCCAGGTCGGCCGGCGAGGTGGATCCGAGTCAGCCATCGAGGGGATCATAAGCCTGAGATTGAACAGCAAAAAAGGCGGTCAGGAAGAAGAAAAATATACGGGCCTGGCCACGCGGTGTCAAACCGAACACGCTCCACAACTTCACTGATTACAACAATTTCCGATGATCACGCACACTAGGAAACGGCGCATTGCTACCTGATCTCGAAACGGACCTTCTGTCGATCAAGCAGCGGAACCTCTATCGTCGCTTGGTCGAAATCGGCTCACCACACGACCCCGTGGTTGCCCTGGATAGAAATGAAGTCCTTCTCTTCTGCTCAAACAACTACTTGGGACTTGCCAGCGACCCTCGGGTTAAGAACGCCGCAATCGAGTGCATCGAGACCTACGGTGTGAGCGCACCAGCCTCACGCCTGATCTCCGGTCACACTCCCGTTCACGCTGCCCTTGAGTCCGATCTCGCTCGCTTCTTCGGGACCCAAGCTGCGCTGGTGTTTCCATCAGGCTATGCCGCCAACACAGGCATCATCCCGGCCCTCATGGGATTGGGCGACACGATCTTCAGTGACCGTCTCAACCATCGCAGCCTGATCGACGGGATCCGGCTGTCCAAAGCCGAACCGATAATCTACGAGCATCTAGATGTATCTGGTCTCACTGCACAAATGGGGGCGCGGTCTGGTGAAGGCCGCAAGATGATCGTCACCGACGGCGTCTTCAGCATGGACGGCGATCTCGCTCCACTGGATCAGTTGAGTGACCTCGCGGTGCGCGAAGACGCTATCCTGATGGTCGATGATGCCCACGGATCGGGCATCTTCGGAGAAGGCGGTCGAGGCACGCCAGAATCCCCTGACGTAAACGTCGACATCTGGATGACCTCACTGAGCAAGGGTTTCGGCACGTTCGGCGGCGCCGTTGCTGGACAGAAGGATCTGATCGAGTCACTCGTCAATCGATCAGCAACCTTTATCTACACGACAGCACTTCCCCCAGACATTTGTGCTGCAACCTCAGCCGCTCTGGAGATCATTCAAGCCGAACCCGAACGGCGAGTCCGTCTCCTGAAACTCTCGAACGATCTGCGTTCGAGTCTGAACGAGTTAGGATTCGACACCTTCGGATCGCGATCACATATCATCCCAATCAAGGTTGGCGATGCGGCGCAAACCGTCGCCATGGCTGATTTCCTTCTCGACCGCGGCATCTTCGTCCTTGCCATCCGGCCACCCACGATCCCCGATGGCACAAGCCGTCTCAGAATCTCTCTCATGGCCACCCACACGGACACCCAGGTCGCGCACCTACTTGACGCATTGGTCGAGGCCCGATCTTTGTTCCGCATCGAAGAAAAAAAACCCACGTGACCGATTCACACCTGACGCTCTATGTCTCGCCGACAGGAGATGACACGACCTCCGGAGAGTCCAGAAATAGTCCAGACGGTCGTGGTCCACTGCGATCGCTCCACGCTGCGCTCGGTCGCATCCGTGACGCTCAAACCCAACCATCGCGGGCTGATGTCGTCATTCTCTCGGGCACGCATCCGATCGATCGATCGATCGAGATCAGCGGCGTGTCAGGATGCTCGATCACTATCCGTTCCGATGAACCCGGTGGCGCTAGACTGATCGGGGGGAGCTTTCTCGAATCACCAATCCCCTATCCCGAGACAGACACCGGGCTTCGCATACCAGAGTCTTCTCGTCCACACCTTCTGTGCTTCGACGTATCAGCCTTCGAAGTTACCTCACTCACCTCACGGGGTTTTGGCCGCGACACGTCCGCTTCTCACACGGAACTGTTCCAAGATCACCGAAGGCTGCAACTGGCACGCTTCCCCGAACGTGATTCGCTCAGGATCTCCTCGATTCCCTCGTCAAACGATGACGATCAGGGCGGCATAATCGGGCCGCTCGAAAACGGTTTCTTTGTCGCTGACCCTCGTCCTCAGAAGTGGCAGTGCACCAATGACGTCTGGATCCACGGATACTGGGCCTGGGATTGGGCGGACACATACGAACGCATCGACCTCTACAGGCCTCAAACGGGTCAACTGAAGACACGGCCCCCTCACGGGGTATACGGATTCAGAGAAGGTCAGCCCTTCTACTTCCTGAACATCGCCGAAGAGCTCGTTTCACCAGGGAGCTACTTTGTCGACCCCACAAACGGACATGCGTTTGTCTGGCCCAATGATCCTGCTGGCGAGATCGTGGTGTCTGTGATGAAGGATCCTCTGATCCATATAGAGAAGTCTAAGAACGTGACCCTCGATGGGTTGGTGATCGAATATGGCAAAGGAAACGGGATTCAGATCTGTGAGGGGAGCAACATCACTATCCAGAACACGTGCTTAAGAAACCTCGGAAACACCGGAATCGTGATCGAGGACGGACATCGGCATCGTGTGACAGGATGCGAGATCTCTTCTGTCGGAGAATCGGCGATCGAGGTAAGTGGTGGAAATCGAAAGGCGCTAGAGAGATCCGACCACGAGATCAGCCACAATCACATTCACCATTACGCGGAATGGGTGAGGTGCTACAGACCAGGAGTGAAACTAAGTGGTGTCGGGATCACCGTATCGAACAACCACATCCACGACGCACCCCACAATGCGATACTCCTGTCTGGCAACGAGCACTTGATCGAAAAGAATCACATCCACGACGTCTGCACGGAAACCGGCGATGTAGGCGCCTTCTACATGGGTCGCGACTGGACCGAGCGAGGAAACACAATACGATACAACCTGATCCACGACATCCGGGGTATCGGTTCCAGAGCCCGCGCTATATATCTCGACGACTGCGCTAGCGGCACGATTGTCCACGGCAACGTCTTCTACAACTGCACGATGGCTGTCTTCATCGGCGGAGGACGCAACCATCGCGTTACTAATAACATCTTCATCGACTGTGATCCTGCGGTTGTGGTGGACGGAAGAGGCGCGAGTGAGAAGGATGTCTGGGCCCGAATGTTGAACGACATCATGCGGCCCCGATTCGAATCGATGAATCCATTGTCGCCTCCCTATTCCGTTCGTTACCCGGACCTCAAGGAGGTCGCCGCATACTACCAACACGAGCTCGGGATCCCGCCCGAAGGCCACTTGATCAGTCGAAACATCTGCGTTGGAGAATGGTTACAGATCAGGGATCAAGTCGACTCGCGTATGCTTGCCCTTCAATACAATTTCACGGATGGCGATCCGGGATTTCGGGACCTCTCGGCGCGTGACTTCCGCCTAGATGAGGATGCGGAGGTCTTTGAGTTAGGCTTCAAGCGGATACCGCTGGAAGAGATTGGGCCTCAGGTAGTAGGAGATTGAAAGAGATGGAACTCGAGAAGAACTTGGAGTCGCTGCACCGTCTTCACGGCTGCGACTCGGTTGGGGAACCGCTGGTCTCACACGGCTCCTTCCCTCTCCATTTGAGCTTCTCCCCCCTTCTCGCTAAATTGCTACCGTTCGGCGTGACTGGCGGAGCGCAGGCAATTACCCTGTGTGGACTGCATCCTGGATCTGTCGTGGTTAGTTTCCCCGGCAATCCATTGCCGCATTAGCGCAAAGCGTTCCCTAACCACGGGTAGCGTTGAACTGAACCGCCGACCGCCTGGGCACGCCCGCTCGGGCTTTTTCTGTATACATCGAAGGAGGATAACAAATGGCGGCTCAGCTGCTCGAGGGAAAACCTGTTGCCGAGTCTGTTCTCAAGGAAGTTCGCGTCCGGACCACCGAACTGACTGAAAAGGGTGTCTTACCTGGCCTGGGAACCATACTTGTCGGGGATGACGGGGCAAGTGCAGGCTACGTCGCCCGCAAGCACGAGGCGTGTGAAACCGTCGGCATCAAGTCCTTCCATATCGACGTCACGTCAGATCAGTCGCAGAGCGATCTGCTCGCCGCAGTCGACAGCTTCAACGAAAACCCAAACATCGACGCCTACCTGATTCAGCATCCCCTCCCGGATGGGTTCGACTTCAACGAAGCACTCGAGCGAATGGACCCGGAAAAGGATGCGGACGGCCTGCATCCCGTGAACCTCGGCAAACTGGTACTTCAGGAACCGGGACCTGTCCCCTGCACACCCGCCGGCATCCAAGCCATGTTCATCCACTACGGGATCGACATCGCAGGAAAAGAAGTCGTAGTTATAGGTCGCGGTCCGACTCTGGGCCGTCCGCTGGCCCTACTACTTACGCTTAAGCAGGAAGGCGCAAACGCAGCGGTTACTGTAGTCCACACAGGGGTGCTGGACATCTCCTTCTACACAAAGCGAGCGGATATCGTCGTTGCTGCCGCAGGTATACCCAACTTCGTCAAACCTGAGATGATAGAGCCGGGAGCCATCGTCGTGAGTGGAGGGATCACATGGGAGGGTAAGCGACTCCTTGCGGACGTGGACGAATCGGTCGGCGAAGTAGCTGGCTGGATCACACCGAGGCTGGGTGGCGTGGGTCCGACGACTGTCGCGATGCTGTTACGTAACACAGTCAGGGCCGCGGAAAGGCGAGCGGCCGGCTAGAAGCCTAGTAGCCACGGAGGAACATCATGACCATCAAAGAGGTCGATCTATTCGCCATCGGTACACGCAGGGAAAACGGAACACTCACGCCCCACATCATCGTCCAACTGGTCGCTGACGACGGGACCATCGGCATCGGAGAGATGTCTGACCTGGGTCACAACCCAGTCAAGCCGGATGTCACCGTGATGGAGAACCGGCTTCGCTCAGCTTTGATCGGTCTCGATCCTTTCGACCCCCCTGCGATCGACCCGATCGTCGACCAGTATCAGGCACCTCTCGGAGCCGGGATCGACATCGCAATCCACGACCTTCGCGCAAGACACCTTGGCGTAGCCTTACACGATCTGTATGGGGGCGCATACAGAGATCGATACAAAATTTGCTACCCCATCTTCCGACAGTTCGACGAATCGGAAATCGCCCCAAATATCGACCGTGTCCGTCGAATGCTGGATCTCGGGTTCGATCTCTTTCGTGTCTACGTCGGCGGCGATGCCGACGTGGATGAGAAATTCCTACACAAGCTTCGCGACACCTTCGGAGATCGCGTCAGAATCAAGTCGCTTGACTTCAGCTGTCGACTTGATTGGAAATCTTGTGTCGCGGCGATCGATCGTCTGGAATGGATTGACCCGATGCTTGTCGAGAGTCCCGCGCCGGATCTCGCAGGCAAGAGGAAGGTGCGGGAGCGAGTCAGGTTCCCAATCAGCGAGCACTGTGGGAATGAGTCTCAGGCGATCGCCTTCGCCGAGAGCGAAGCGGTGGACATCCTGAACATCACAACGTGCCACCAGGGGATCCGGCGTTCCAGACACCTCTTCGCGATCGCGCAAGCGTGCGGTCTCTCGACTCTGATCGGGACCACACAGGAACTCTCGATCGGAACGTCAGCGCAGGCGCACCTCGGTGCGTCAGTCCCGAATCTGGACTACCCCGGAGATGCATCCGGTGCTCAGCTCTACGTGGATGATGTTGTCAGGCATAGGATAACTTACGAGGATGGACACTTGATTGTTCCGGAAGGTCCAGGTCTCGGAATGGAACTGGACGAGGTTCAACTCACACGCCTCGGAGACAACCGCTGGGAGTTCTTCCTCCCCCAGCCTCTGAGTCGGCAGGAAGATAGGAAGAATTAAGCCCCCATCCGGCGCACCGAGATGAGGGCCTGTTCACCGTGCTTGCCTTCGGCTTCAGCGATGAAACACGTATGTCAGGGCAATGAACTTGCCGATCGGATGTTGTCCTCTCGCATCACCCCACGTAAGCGGTGTTGATTCAGGACGACGGCTACATCGAGCGAGACGGTCTTTTGAGCTCAACGGACATACCGATGGTGAAGCACTAACGATCACGACAGGTAGTTGCTGGCAAGCAGCGACGAGTGCGGATTTACTTTGATTACTAAGAACCGATATTCACGCCCCCAACGCGTATCATTCCTAGGAAAACTGGACGTCAGGTCAACGCGGATGAAGGGACGAAATTCCCTGAAATGCTGGTTTCAGGAAGCGACATCAGTCTCCGAATACTCTCGCAATTAGGCTCCTCCCCAAGATCAGCTGGATACCGGTAACCAGAAGGACAACGTATACCACCCTATTGA
>DPVD01000171.1:0-2656 GCA_003526745.1 Candidatus Latescibacterota bacterium | reverse complement strand
ATCCTCGTCGGGCACGGCCTCGTCGCGCTCGGGTATGCGCTCACGTAGGACCCGTCGGTAGGGAACCCAGACGATGAAGGCGTAGGCGACGCTGGCCACGGTGAAGGCGACAACCGCCGAGAGACCACCCTCCATCCCGAGCCAGATGATCATTGGGAAGGCTATGGTTACGGAGAAAACCAGGTAGAAGAAGGCACCGTAGCCGATCGCATTGGCCTGACCGTATTTGACGAGGATCCCTTGGTAGTAGCCACGCGCGACGCTGATGATCGGAGCCGTGATCAGTACGAGCATTATGGGCGGACCAACTAGGGCGATCTCGTCGGGGACGCCAACGATGTTGCGAGCGACCCAGAGGTAGACGGATGGGATCGCGACGATTGTGAGCGGGACTGTGGCCAAGGCCGCGAGGGTAAGGGTGACGGATCCGAGCTTGCGGATCATGTCTTGGTCAACGGCCAACGAGGTGACGATCTGGCGGAGGCCGAAGAGGGGTGAAAGGAGCGGAATCGTCAGGCTGAAGGCTACTGAGTAGGCTGCCAGCCCGATTTCAGGGTTATCGGCACGGGCGATGGCGGCGTTGACTATCGGGCGCGCGAGAGGGAAGAAGATCCCGCTTATCGCTAGGGGGGCGAAGAGCTTTAGGAGGGCGCGCTGGGATGTGTCAGTCAATTAGGGATCCAGAATGGCAAGGCGAGGCGTCGGCCGAGTGGGTTATGAAAACCGGCATTTTGCCCACTTTGGGCGGGTTGCTCTTCATCTACCTGGGATTTCTGCTGAAGGAGATTGCGAAATGGAAGTCTTGGTCTGGGGTGGACTAAGGCTTCTTGCCGTGCCCTTATTGCGGGCCCTCTTCCTAAGCTACCCTCTTACTCATTGAGGCTTAGTCCTGATGCCCCGCACCAAACCTCAAGGAAAGAGTTGTGCAACTCGAAAAAGTGGTGAAAAGGATTCAGGACCACAGTTGGGCTGACGGATAAGATTCTGTGTTCTTACCGTGAATCTTGCCTAGCTGCGTGGCCTGCCTTGCACCGGATACTGCGGGTCTGTGAAACCCCACCCCGTATGTTCACCCGGCGGCACTAGTTCGTCGATTTTGTCTAGTGCCTCTCCTGAGATCTCCCAGCCCAGACAGCCCAGGTTGTCCTCATAGTGCTCCATCGTACGGGGACCGACGATCGCAGAGGTGACGATCGGATTCCCAAGCACCCAGTTCAGGCTGAACTGGGTCATCGACTTCCCGTGCGCGTCGGCCAGTGGCTTGATCTGCTGGGCGATCTCGTAGCTTTCCTCTCTCAATTCCGTCACCATCATTCGCGGATCCTTTCGGGCGGCCCTCGATCCTTCCGGCGGCGCCTGACCAGGCAGATACTTGCCGGCCAACACGCCCCTTGCAAGCGGGCTATAGATCATCGTGCCTACACCGTGCTCCTGACAGCAGGGGAACAGCTCCAACTCGGGATCCCGATTCACGATGTTATAGAGTGGTTGAACGACCGACATCGTGGCGTGGTTGTTCTTATCAGCTATCCAGAGGGACTTGGCAAGTTCGTAGCCATAGAAGTTCGAGCAGCCGGCGTAGCGGACCTTGCCTTGGCGGACCAGGTCGTTCAGTGCCTCGATCGATTCTTCGAGCGGGGTGGTGTAGTCTCTACGATGGAGCATGTAGACATCGATGTAGTCGGTGTCGAGTCGGCGGAGGCTGTTCTCGACCTCGTTTAAGATGTGGACGCGGTTGGTGCCGCTGTCGTTCGGACCGTCGCCGCGGGGTCCGCAGACCTTCGTGGCTATGATAACCTTGTCACGCTTCCCCTTGACGGCTTTGCCCGTGATGATTTCGGATGCTCCATCGTTATAGACGTTCGCCGTATCGATGAAGTTTATCCCGTCGTCCATTGCTCGATGGAGGATCTCGATCGAATCCTTCTCGTTTGTGGCACCGCCGAACATCATCGTTCCCAGACAGATACGTGAAACTTTGACACCGGCTTTGCCGAGGTTCTTGTAGTCCATTTTCCCTCCGACATCTGAAGACCAAGTGCGGAGAAACTACCCGCCTCTCCTTAAGCTGTGGCTAGGTACGCAGATGGGTACAGATGAGAACAGATGGTAGATAGGCGGAGCGGAGACCGCACCAGCCAGCCACACAAATCAGATGCTAGTTGTAGAAGGAGGGAATGATAGTCTGTTCAGGTGTGTCGGGCAACAGTGTCCGGTATAGCGGGAAGGACATTTAAGGGAAGACCACCGTACGGTTGTGTAGTGGTTTTTTCTGTTTCTTATTAATCGATTACAGCGTATTACGAGGTCTGTACGGAGCCCTAGGAAGGACCCTTCTGCGACCTCTTCGGCCCTAGCTTTACTAAGGAGAAAAAGGATGAGTCAGCCGAACATATTGCTTGTCATGACCGATCAGCAGAGGTGGGATGCGCTGGGATGTGTAACGGAATGGATGGAGACGCCCAACATGGACCGCATAGCGGCTGAGGGTGTGCGGTTTTCTAGGTGTATCACGAACTCGCCGGTTTGTGTGCCGACTCGGAGGTCGATGGCGACGGGGCTTTACTGCCACAACACCGGGATCTGGCAGAATGGGGGATACTCGCTCGGGCCGGATGCGGATACCTGGATGCGGGCGATCAGGGATGCGGGATAC
>DPVD01000079.1:8406-11005 GCA_003526745.1 Candidatus Latescibacterota bacterium | reverse complement strand
TCCGTCTTGGTGGAGGTGACCAGGTATTCCCAGTCCCCACCGGCTGCCGGGATGATCCCGATGCTGCGGTCTCCATTGGGAGCGAAAATCGAGAAGGCGATGCGTGCACCATCAGGCGACCAGTCGGGCGTGTGGATTTGCGTGCCATCGGTGAAGCGCGTCAAAGCCCGAGTCTTTCCAGAGACCACATCGAGGAGAGCGAGGTTGTTCGTCCCGCCTAGGTTGTGCACGAAGACGATTTGGTTGCCGTCGGGCGCATATTGCGGATGGGCAGCTCTCCCGTCGTATGTCAGACGGTCGAACCGTGACGGCGTCGGGTTGGCGAGTCCAACACTCCCTTTGATGGTCTGCCACGCGGTTAGTCCAGATGAATCCGACAGAGTTGCCGTGTATAGATCCCAGTATCGAGACCCGTGCTTGTTGGGCTGGCTCCTGTTCGTATGGAGGATCCGATCACCGGCCGCATCCCAGTCGATGGCAGTTCTGGCAGGGCCGTACGCCTTCTCTGAGCTGTCCGCGAATGTGTAGACGACTAGGGCCGTGCGGCCGTAGTCGCTGCCGGCGTTCGACAGGAAGGCGAGCCGTTTTCCGTCCGGAGACCATCTCGGATGTAGGTTCATGTAGCCGTCGTTAAAGACGAGATCGCCTTCTGCGAGCTGATCCGATCGGCCGCTCTGCTGGATCCTGTATCGTTCTTCCAGTGTCGCCTTCCAGTCCGCGTAGAGTTCGCGTCCCGTCACACCGAGCACGCTCTCGATCGCTCCGCTGAAGTCGTAGCGCCAGGCCGGTTTCATAGCGCGGAGGAGGTCCTTCAGTGCTGTCTCTCCATAATGATTCACTATATGAAGCGTAAGTGAATAACCGTGATCATAGACATTCTCGAACCCGAGTCCCGTCTTGGCGCCAAAGACACCCATCTCGTCGTAGGTGAGGAGCGAGCCGTTTAGAACGGCCTGACGCAGAATCATGTCGCGGTGACTATCCCACACGTCGTATTGCGCGCCTGAAGCCATATACTGAGCAGAGCCCTCCGTGAACCAGGGCGGCGCGATTTCGGATGGGTAGATGATCGAGGCGATCGCGTTCGGGAATCCCGTGGCCACATCCTCGCGACGGTTTTCCGCCTGGTACAGGAATGTCTGCAGATACAGACCCTGCATACGTCCTGGCATCTTGCGAGCGGTCTGCGTGTTGACAAGATGCGTGAACTCGTGTGTCAGGATGTTGCGAACCCAGTTCGTCTTCGCACCGCGCAGGTCGAAGTCGTGCGTAATACCTGTCGCCCAGAAGTCGATCGTATTCGTCGTCGGGTAGAAGGCGCTGCGGTTGGTGTCGTCGATGTCGCGACACAGTATCCGTGGCTTGCTCTTGGGACGGAACTGGTAAAGATCGGTTATCGGTGCATATATCTCCTCGGCGATCGTCGCAACTCGCTGCGCGAACGTCTCGAGACCCGTGTGATAAGTGACCTTGAAGTGCTCGGTTTCGATGTCGAACCACTCTAACTCGGGATGGTTCGTGTCGCTGAAGAACTGCGCGGACAGCGGTGCTTCGCTGAGCCCGATCACGAGCGTCAGGAGACCGAGCATATGTCGAGATCGCCGGGTCATCGGATGATTGCTGCCTTGATGAAGCACGTTTCGGTGCGGCCTCCGCCCGTTGCCTGCAGTCTACAGACATACACCCCGCTGCCGTAGTCCGTTGTATCCCAACGGATTTCGTTGTCCGTGTTGGCATCTGTCGAACTCGTTGTGATCTGCTCGACGATCTGGCCAACGGCGTTGACGATCAGGAGGTCGACCTCCGCATGCTTATTCAGGAAAAACCTGATATACGCTTCGTTCCCACGTATCGGGTTCGGGTAGCAGTAGGCTTTCTCGGTCGGCAGAAGATCGGCGCTTTCCGTATCGAAATCCCCCGCAATCTGAGTCAATCGACTCGTGTTCCCTGAGTTTCCGCCGAGCTGCCCCCAAACAACATTCGTGCCCGTGAGCGAAGAGTTGATGCGGTCGAGATGCCACAGGTGAGCCGATCCGGCATCGGTGAAGGCGACCAACTCCAGCAAGCCGTCCTCATCGATGTCGCCGATCAGCGGAGAGACCGATATCGGTCCGGTCGCAAGAATAGGGAAACCGGGCAGGGATTGCCCCGCTCCTGTGATGGCGTAAATCGCTCCGGTCTGCGCGGCGACTAAAATGTCCAGGTTTCCGTCCGCATCCATGTCTGCGACCAGAGGAGAGGCGGTGATTAGGCCGACGCGATCCTTTAGCGGGAGCTTGATCGGTTTGTCAGACTGAACAACGCCGTTATGCCGGACCACCCATACGACGCCGTCACCACCGAACAGGACTTCCACAAACCCGTCGTTGTCGATGTCAGCCAGAGCCAGTGGAGACGATGCCCCTCCTGGGACGGGTCGGCTGACGACAGGCTCCTTGAGTGCGGGAGGCTGCGAATCGTCATAACCGAAGACCGTAACTGAACCGTTTGTCGATACGACGGCAACGTCGTCCCATCCACGGCTGTCGAGATCGGCCACTGCCGGCGAACCGAGGGGTGAATTGATCAGCCCGAGTTCAACGGCTTCCTGCGGCCCTTG
>DPVD01000079.1:5394-8136 GCA_003526745.1 Candidatus Latescibacterota bacterium | reverse complement strand
GGTGAATTGACCAGCCCGAGTACAACGGCTTCCTGCGGCCCTTGGATTGCTGATACCGCTCCGCCTTGATCTACCACGATCAGCTCAGTGCGCCCATCTCCATCGATCTCGCCGACAGCGATTCCCTTTATGGCCCGGTTCCCCGCCTGAGCGCTCCCGGATGCCGGGCCATACGAGCCCCAAAGAACTCGGCCATCATTGAGTCCCCAGATGTCATTTGTCTCGATCGAAGGGAAGCGTCCGATCACTGGTGCGGTCGACACTGCTGCACCACCGATCTTGGACACGGTTGCGTCTCCCTCTGACCAGAGCCCGAGGTCCGGGGAGGGGAACAGGATTCCGTCAGCTGTTTGTGATACAGAGCCGACCGCAGGCGTGAGGCTGGCGCTATAGTTTGCAAGGTTCTGCGGGTCTCCGAGTATCGTCCACGCGTTTCCGATCCCGTTGTTCGCGTTCAAGATGACGTTCATGCCTTCGACCGTGGCGACACGTGGAGCGATCGCCGAAGCAGATGTGTGTGAGGCGGGCCAGTTGTCGTCGTGGCGGTTGAATCGGATTGCGATTTCCATCTCCTGACCTGGTGCGCTTAGGATCTGGATCTCCACACCAGTCTCGTAGCCCAGGTTGCTGTTCGAGCTCGGGGTTGTGTCGGACGAGAAACGTGTGACGTTCCCGACATAGTACGGATCGAACGGGCCCCCAGAGACGTCCGAGAAGGATATGATCCCGCTTGTGATCACGCGACTCGCCGACGTGTTTCCGATGTCCTCTAGACCGTCCGCCTCTTCGAGTGCGATCCCCTTTCGGTAGACACCAACGAGTCCATCGAAGTGGACGCGGAAGTCCGGGTGGCTGTTGACGTGCTTGTCGTCACCGCTTCGGCTGACCACAGCATCGTCGACGTGCCAAATCAGGACACCTGACCCCGGGATGAAAGCATCGTAGTCGTCGTTCGCGACCCAGACGCCACGATCGCCATCTGAGAGCGTAATTGTCGGGCGGCGTCCCTCGACTTGGAGACGCGAGATCCTGTTTTCGAGAAGGAAGTACTCGTCTGCAGTGATGGGGATCTTGACTGCTCTAGGCAAATCTTCACGAGCGTTAATCGCCCCGATCGTTAGTGTGGTGTCTGTCCGAATGACGACGGGATCTAGCCAGCCGAGCTGCATCCGAGACCAAGCCGTCAGTTGGCTCGGTACGTAGGCGACAAGGAGCGTGTCTGACGGGTCTCCTGTCAGGCTGCTCAATCCGAGGGCTGCAGAGGAACCGAAGGCGATGTTGCCCGTATCCATTAGGCTCCAGTCACCGATTGCAGGCAGACCGTCTTCGGGGTTATCGAGCCGTGGGAGGCCGAGCTGGTTTGCGTAGAATCGAGCAAGAATGCCGTTTAGGCCGCTGCGACCGTCGGTCCCGCCGGCTTCCGGCAGGAGGATGCCGCGATCAATCGAGAAGGCACCACCGTTGACGGTGATCGGCCCGGTCGCGTATGTGTCTAGGTCAGAGCGGTTGATGAAAGCAGAAGGGATGTCGTTGAGCTCGTTGCTCGACTCACCTCCGAGCCCGGCATGAATCACGATGACGTCGTCGTAGGCAGAAAAGTCCAGCGGGTCACCTTCACGAGCTTCGGCTGCAAGGACTCCATCGCGGAAGAGACTGACGATACGTTCGTTGATTTCCTGAGTCGTCCTGCCGTTCCCGTAGTCGATGAGCGATTGCTCAAGGACGTAGCTGTCTCCTTCTCCGGCCGGCAGGACTGTAGACTCGATAGCAAGGCGTCCACCAGAAACGGTTGTGTAATAATGTGACAGGGCCTGGAGGTGAGCTTCGAAGAAGGACCGGTTGTGCGGAGGCGTGTCGAAAGGAAACCGATAGTCGGGCGACGCTTCTTCGAACGTTCGGAGATCGAAAGTTCCGTTACCGCTCGTCGTTTCCTCGTCCGGCATCTCTTGAGGAAAGGAGACACGGATCGCAAGTATGCTGCGTGTCTCCAGGGGCTGACCTTCCAGAGTCGAAGCGAAGGTCAGCACGGCCAGTCCGTAGAAGGCAATGAAAAGGCGTTCGAGCCTCGGCCGAAGCGATACGACCGAACGCCTGATCTGAAGTCTTCGAGGTCTCACTTACAGCAGAAAGTCAGAATGTGAAGCCGCCAGAGAAACGGAAGACGTTCCGGACGGCAGTACCACCGTTAGCGAAGTATGACAGGTCGAATGTCGCCCAGTCATACTTGAGCCCGAAACCGAAGGTTGGTGTCTTGCGGTTGCCGTCGTGGTCGTGCGAATAACCGGCCCGAACTGCAAAGGCTGTGACTTCAGACAGGTTGTACGCCCACTCTGTCCCGACGTGATAGTCCATATCTTTGAGCTCATCGCCCGCGTCTCCGTCGCTCCATCCTGTGATGAAAGATCCGAACCCCTCATCCGGCAGAGGTTTGTAGACGTCGGCGACGAAGAGGAGAGAGTAATTGTTTCGATTCAGGAGGGTCCAGCCAAAGCCGATTGTGAATGTCTGCGGAAGTGGGTCCGACTGATCGGCATCGATGAACGTCATGTTGGGCCCGACGTTCCGGAGCGTCCATCCGAACGAGAATTGGTCGCTGGGTTTCCAGAGAAATCCGAGATCGCCGCCGAAGCTCGTTCCCGTTCCACTTCCCTGCTCGGCACCCGCGCCCTGTCCGGCGAGGTTCTGGTGGATCAGCTTCGTGGTGATACCGAGGGAGATTGACCTAGATATGTAGGCGCCGTA
>DPVD01000079.1:0-5096 GCA_003526745.1 Candidatus Latescibacterota bacterium | reverse complement strand
GATATGTACGCGCCGTAGGAGACACCGAAGGCGACACCGAAGCTCGTGAACGTACCGAGATCCTGCCCTTGCTCATCGGTCCTGAACTGCGTGCCTAAAGAGGTGTAGATCAAGCTGATGCCGAAGTTCCCTATGTCTCCGAAGGGCTGAGTGTAGCCGCCAAAAGACGTGAAGATGTCGTTGGCGAGCGAAGGGACGGGCTTATAGAAGGTTGTGCTGAGCGACCGTGAGTCGTCGTTTGCCAGTGCTGCGGGGTTGAAGAACGTCGCGTCGGCATCGTCTGATATCGCCACGTATGCGTCGCCCATACCAGCCGCCCTAGCGCTAGGCGAGAACAGCAGAAAGTTCGCCGCGGCCCGGCTCTCGGGTGTCGCTTCCACGAGGCTGAGCGACAGCATCGAAATGCACAGGCAGGACAGAATCGCCTTCAACGATCTGCTTGAGCGAAAGGTTAGCATGACAAGGTTCCTCCTTACAGCGACACAGAGTGTGCCACGTTAAGGGCAATCGGGGGAAGAGCCCCACAGAGACCGCGGTGCGGTCCACGCGTCGGGAAGCTTCAGTTTCCGGGTAAGTCGTTCTACGACACTGGATGATGTGCGAGTCAGAACTGTTTTAAACAGTTTGATCTCAACTCGGACATACACCCCGCGGGAAGAGCGACCCAGCACTCCCAAAGGTTTCTGGCCTTTAAAGCTACAACCCCAGATGACCGCCCATTTTTTGCTGGTAAGAAGTGCTGGGAGCGGTCACAGCACTTCGCCTTGAATTAAGGAAATTCTGGGTAAAAAGCCAAACCTTTAGCGAGTTACGATAGGCACTCTCCGTAGGAGGAAATCGATTGTTCTGGCTGCGCGGCTTTACCTATATTCGGAACGATCACACGCAATTGCTATCACGCAAATTACGTGCCTAAATATAATAGGGACTGTATGATATGATCAGTAAGGATCTGCTCGATATATTGGCTTGTCCCGAGGATAAGACCCCCGTCTCCTTGGCTGGTCAGGCGCTGGTTGACGATCTCAACAAGAGGATCGAGGCCGGTGAGATGAAGAATCGAGCTGGCGAAATGGTTGAAAACAAAATGGATGGTGGCTTGGTTCGTGAAGACGGTGCCTACCTCTATAGGATCGAAGACGGCATTCCGATCATGCTGATTGACGAGGCGATCGCGTTGGATCCTTCTACGTAACCTATCGGCTGCGTTTCTCGGTGCGCCACCCCGAAATTCGGTACCCCCCAAAGGCTAACGCATACGCCCAATATCGGTTCCCGCTCATTATCTCATTGAAGGGCCGTCATCTCGGGAAAGCTCTCGGTGTGACGGCCCTACTTCGTTGTAGAATCTTATGTTGAGGCGAATCACATTTTCGTGGATGACGACGCTGCTGGCCTTGGTAGTGGTGCAATGCGGCGAAGATGATCCGACGCCATCTGCGCTAGACAGTTCGCCGCTTCCGCCGATGGATCAGGGCGCCGTTCAGTGGCTGGATCCGGAAAACCAGTCCACGTGGTCCAAAACGGAGAAACCCTATTTCCTTTTTCTGTTTGACCGACGCTCCTACTGGTCACGTGAAATGGCGCGTGACGCGTTCGGATCACCGGAAAACGCTAACGAGATCTCCCGGCTGACTCGTCCCGTCTGGATCGATGCGGACTTAAGGCCAGATCTGGTCGATCGCTACGCACTCGGTGCTCTGCCTTCGCTTGCCGTCCTGACACCCGATCTCGAGTGGATCACGGGGTCTACCTACCTTGGGGCCGAGGACATGGCCTCTCTCCTGAGACGCATTCGTATTCTGGTCGACGTCCCAGAGCGAGCCGAAGATCTCGAGCGCGAGCGCGCCAAGCTCAGGATGCGTCGGCCGCACGCGACTACCGCCTTTGCCAACCGGCTCGCTTTAGGGGAGCTTCGTCTGCGGCTGACTGATGCGATCCTGAAAGCGCCGGCGTGGCTTCAGCCGGGTGAGGGTGTCATCGCGCTGATCGAAACGGGTAATAGTGACAAGGCCCGAGCTTGGGCTGAAGCAAACCTTCGACCCGAAAGGTTCCACGGCAGTGGTGCTCTGTATGATGCGACCCTGACAGATGACCATCGTCTGACCGAGGAGCGGGTGTCTCTGGCTGTAAATGCAGGTGCTCTCTATACGGTCGCGACACTTGCCTCGCTGACGGACGACCGATTTTTGGCCGAGCAAAGCCGGAAACTCGCTGAAGCGTTCGAGCTGTCGTTCGGGACCTCGACCTCAGAACTTTTCGGAAGCGGCACCGCAGACTTCTCGGCCGACACCTCGGGTGTCATAAGGCCTGGAGCAGGTGCCCCGTCTCTATACAACAGGCGTTCTGTAACCTCGTGGAATGCCCTCGCTGTGTCGGCGTTTTGCCGAACTGCAACGCTTTCCGCCGAGAACCCCTGGCCGGACCGCGCTCGGTCGATCCTCGATGCGATCCTGAAGCGCCGCGTGAAGGGATCCCGGGTCAGGCGGACCGAAGTAGCGTCCTCGGTGTTACAGTTTGAAGACGCCGCACACACGATACGTGCGTGTCTCGACCTGGCCGACCTTACCGGGGAAACATCCTACAAGAGTCGCGCCTCGGAGCTTGCTGATCGAATGCTAAAAGACATGCTTTTAGAGGAGGGCGCGGTCAGTCACCTGATCGGTGCCGACGGTCACTACGGGAGCGGCGCCGGTGTTTTCGCACAGTGTTTGGTTAGGATGGCTAAACTGAATGGAACATACCTGAAGGATGCTGAACGGCTCTGTCGGTTGGCAATCGCGCACGGTGCGGAGCGGCCTAGCAGACTCGGGGCCGTTGTGCGAGCACTGGTCATGCTCGAGGCGAAAGGGACAGATCTCGAATGACTGATCTTGTGATTGGCGGACGGGGCAACCTGGGTCGCCATCTGATGACAGACCTTCCCGCTGCCGTTTCGACAAGCCGGGATGGGGACTCTGACGGGGCGCTCAACATTCTGAATGAGAATCGAGTAAGAGATCTCGTTACTCGGCTCAGACCTCGCTGTGTTATCAACACGGCGGCGATGACGAGTGTCGACGGATGCGAACGGGATCCCGAAGCTGCGCAGGCCGTCCACGTGGAAGGAACGGAGAACCTCGTTCGAGCGTGTGAATGTGCCGGTGCCCGTTTGATCCATCTGTCGACAAACTACGTGTTCGACGGTGAAGACGGACCTTACACGGAGTCGGATGAAACGAATCCGCTTTCCGTGTATGGCCGTACTAAGCTGGAGAGCGAGAGAATCGTCCTCGATGGTCGCGTGAACGGTCTGGTTGTCCGCACTGCCGTGTTCTACGGTCCAGAGTTTGACAGACCGAATTTCGTGACTTGGGCCATTCGACAGTTGATACTTGGGCAGCAGATCCGGATTGTGACCGACGAGACAGCCAACCCAACTTATGTACCCGAGCTCAGCAGAGCGATCGCCGCCTTCGCGGGCACGACCGACATGCCCTCTCTGGTTCATGTGGCAGGCTTCGATTTTGCCTCCCGTTACCAGATGATTGAGACGGTTTGTGACGTTTTCGGGCTGAATAAGGACCTCGTGAAACCTGTCGGTTCGTCCGAACTCGGTCAGGATGCGCCCCGTCCATCGAGTGCGGGACTAACCACGGATCTTGCTCGCACTCTCTTGGACTACGAGTTCCGTCCCCTCAGGGCGAATCTTATCGAGCTCAAGCAGCAGATCGGGAATCCTGAGGCTTGGGCTCTATCGGACTGAAATTGGTCTCAAACTCAAGCTTTTTAAGCAGTTAATATCCTTGACACTCGGGAGGGTCGCCTCTAATTTTCTCCGTTTTGCACCATCGGTATCACACCGTAACGACTTGAATCTCCATGAGAAAACAGATCGCGATTCACATTTTTCTGTGCCTGCTAGTCTTTACGGCCGTCGTCGACGCGAACGAACCCCGTGTCACGCGATTCCAGCAGGCAGAAGCTTTCGCGGAGGTCGGTGACCTCGTTCGTCACCGCTACTACCAGGAGACCGATGCCGTCGACCTGTATCACGGTGCTATCGAAGGCTACCTGTCCAAGCTTGATCCCCATTCGACATACATAACGCCCGAACAGCTTCGAAAGACGCAAGAACGCCTAGAAGGCGCCTTCGAGGGGATCGGAATCTACTTCGACCTGATCGACAATTTTCTGACGGTTCTGTCTCCGATCGACGGATCGCCGGCATACGCCGTGGGGATCCTGCCGGGCGATCGTATCATCCGAATCGACGGTCACTCGGCAGTCGGTATAAAGTCGGCTGAGGTCGAGGAGCGGCTCAAAGGGCCGAAGGGCAGCATCGTAACGGTGTCGGTGCAACGACAGGGACACGAGCGGATTCTGGAGTTCGAGATCGTGCGGGACAAGATCAATGTCCCCAGTGTCCCGTATGCGTTCTGCGTAGTGGATAACGTCGGATATGTGAAAGTGAACCGATTCTCGGGTCGGACAACCGAGGAGATCCGATCGGCCGTGGGCGAGCTTCTGTCTAAGGGGATCGAGAAGCTGATCCTAGATCTCCGGGGCAACGGTGGTGGGTTCCTGGAGCAGGCCGTGTCTGTCTCAGATCTGTTCCTGGAGACGGATAGGCTCGTCGTTTACACGGAAGGGCGTCGAAGGGGGTCTCGTGAAGACCACTTTTCGAGACGCGACCCACTCGTTCCCCGATCGATGCCGGTGATCTGCCTTGTGAACAGCAGCAGTGCGAGCGCATCGGAGATCGTCGCCGGCGCACTGCAGGATTACGACCGCGGTCTAATCGTCGGACACACGACTTTCGGCAAAGGACTGGTCCAGAAGCAGTATCGCCTGAAAAACGGCGGCGCCTTGCTTCTGACTGTAGCCAAATACATGACTCCGAGCGGCCGGCCGATTCAGCGTCCTTACGACGAAAGCGGACAGGCGTATGTGGAGGCGGGGCACGACAATTACGACCCGAACAACGATCCCGAGAGCACCGTTGCTAAGCCGATCTACTACACCGAGATCCTTCATCGAGAAGTGTTCGGAAGCGGCGGGATCTCGCCGGACGTGGGCGTCTCGGCGGACCCCCCCCCGAGCTTCGAGCGGGCACC
>DPVD01000241.1:0-13289 GCA_003526745.1 Candidatus Latescibacterota bacterium | reverse complement strand
GCCCGATAGGCCATTTGCACGGATGGTGATTGGGAGGCATCCGTCATCGTTCACGGACGTGATATCGACGCCCCAATGGGCGAGCCCGTCGATCAGATCCTGTATCGGGCGCTCGCGCATTCGCTCGTTCCCGTCAACAACGTATTCCCCGTTTCCGAGGCCCAGAAAGGCTGTTAGAAACCGGGCAGTCGTGCCAGAGTTGCCTATGTAGAGCTCGGCTTGACCGACGGGGATCTTTCCTCCGCATCCTTCGACGACAAAGCGCTGGTTGGCCTCATCCGACGTGACCCGGATGCCGAGCTTCCTGAGCGACTCCACCATGTGGTATGTATCGTCACTGTAGAGCGCACCGTCGATGACGGTCTTGCCCTCACACAATGCAGAGATAAGGAGCGCACGGTTTGTGTAGCTCTTCGAGCCGGGGACGATGACCTCGGCGTTGATCGGGTGCGAAAAGGGTTGTAATTCGAGAGTTTTCATTGCGAGAAAGGTAATAACATTCGATGGACACAGGGACGAAAAGGCGGCTCTGATCGGACATTAAGGATGAGATGCCTTCAGTTCTGGGTAAAAAAAGACCCCCCGGTTTCGGTCACTTTCCAAACGGAAAGTTCCTACCGCCAGAGGGGGCTTGACCAATCGGTACCACTCAGAGTCACCCAAGAGAAGAACAAGACCCGTGCCAGTTTGGTCTGATGCTCTGAATCCCGCATTAGAACAAGCAAAAATGTGGATTTGGCGCTTCTCGAGTATCGACGGAAGCGGAACCTTTTACCAAAGAAGTTAGAAATCAGATGAATTTTTTTCCACGAAGTGTATTACTGAGGAAGTGCGTCGTTGACACGGTTCTGCCTCCGAGGCTACATTGATTCGACGCCCATCCCCGGGGCGGTTCCCCCCTGTTTCTGATTTTCCCATTTCGATTCCCTAGGATTCTGATTCGCTCTCCCGCGAGCCGTGGTCTATCCTCTTTGGGGCACGTATGTCATCATCAAACTTCGTCCATCTTCACAGCCACACCGAATACAGCCTTCTCGACGGGGCCAGTAAGATTGGCGCGATCGCAGACGCGGCAGCTGAATGGCAGATGCCTGCCGTTGCGATGACCGATCACGGCAACCTTTTCGGAGCGATCGATTTCTACCGCGCGATGAAGGATGTCGACGTGAAGCCGATCATCGGGTGCGAGGTCTACTGTGCGATCGAGAGCCGGTTCAGCCGCAAGCCAGCACGGGGCGTTCAGAGCGGGTCCAACCATCTGGTTCTTCTGGTCAAGAACGGGCAGGGATACAAGAACCTGATCAAGCTTGTTTCTTCCGGCTATCTGGAGGGTTTCTACTACGCTCCTAGGATTGACAAGGAACTGCTACGGGAGCACGCCGAAGGGCTCGTCTGCCTGTCCGCCTGTGTGAGCGGTGAGATTCCGCATCTGATCGAGCGAGAGGGGATCCCGGAAGCCAAAAAGGCAGTCGAAGAGTATCTGGATATCTTCGGCGACGATTTTTACTTGGAGATCCAGCGACACGGGATCGACAAGGAAGCCAAGATCAACGAGGGTTTGCTAAAGCTGCACAACGAGATGGGTGTCCCCCTTGTTGCCACAAACGACTCACATTTTCTGCGGGCTGACGACCACGAGGCACACGCCGCGCTCGTTGCGATCCAGACGGGTAAGACGCTCGACGATCCGAACCGGATGTGTTATCCGACGGGGGTCTACTTCAAATCGGCAGAAGAGATGTACGAGCTTTTTCATGATCTGCCGAATGCCTGTGAACGAACCCTAGAGATCGCCGAAAAATGTGATTTTGAGATGTCCTTCGACGAATCCCATGCGCCGGATTTTCCTCTTCCTGCGGGTTTCGATGATCCCCTGAGCTTCCTAGAACATCGCGCCCGGGCTACGCTCAAGGATCGGATCGGCGAAATAACACCGCAGTATGAAGAGAGGCTCAAGTTCGAGCTGGATGTGATCCAGAAAACGGGCTACCCGGGCTACTTCCTGATTCTCGACGACCTCGTGCAGTTCTGCAAGGAGGAGGGCATCCGGGCGGGGGCACGTGGGTCGGCAGTCAGCAGTTTGGTCGGGTATGCGCTCGGCATCACGACGGTCGACCCACTCGAATACGGGCTCGTGTTTGAGCGTTTCCTGAACCCGGAACGGATCTCGCCGCCTGATATCGATTACGATATTGCGGACCGATATCGTGAGCGCGTGATCGATTATGTGGTAGAAAAGTATGGCCGCGACAATGTCTGTCAGATCGTGACGTTCGGGACCATGGGCGCGAAAGCCGCGATTCGGGATGTAGGCCGTGTGATGAACATGCCCTTCGGCGACGTGGACAAGATCGCGAAGCTGGTCCCCGTAGAGCTGAAGATGACGATCGACAAGGCGATCGACCAGTCTTCCGAGCTGAAGACGCTGTCAGAGGACGGTCAGCAGGGGGAGAAGCTTCTGAAGATCGCACGACAGCTCGAAGGGATGGCGCGACACTGCTCGATCCACGCCGCTGCGGTGGTGATTGCGCCGAAGCCGCTGACCGAGCTGATGCCGCTCTACAAGGCGCCGAAGGGTGGCGAGGTGATGACTCAGTACAACTGGCATCACGTCGAAGACCTTGGCTTCCTGAAGATGGACTTCCTTGGGCTTCGGAATCTCAGCGTGATCGACGATGCCGTCGAAATGGTTAAGAGCAATTACGGTCTCGACCTAGATGTCGATAACCTGCCGCTCGACGATGTGCCAACATACGAGCTGTTTGGGCGGGGCGATACGACTGGTGTCTTCCAGTTCGAGAGCGCGGGGATGAAGAGTTATCTGACGCAGCTCAATCCCGACAAGATCGAGGATGTCATCGCCATGAACGCGCTGTATCGGCCCGGCCCGATGCAGTACATCCCGAACTATATCACTAGGAAGAATGGGAAGGAAGCGGTCACCTATTACGACGAGAAGATGCGTCCGGCTCTCGAAGAGACGTATGGGATCATCACTTACCAAGAACAGGTGCAGCGTCTGTGTCGTGATCTCGCGGGCTTCACGCTCGGCAAAGCGGACGGAATCCGGAAGGCGATGGGGAAGAAGCTTGCCGACGTGATGGAGCAGTACAAGGCCGAGTTCCTCGACGGGTGCGCGGCCAACGGTGTTGAGAAGTCGGCCGGCGAGCGTATATGGGCGGACATCGAGGTGTTCTCCGGTTATGGGTTCAACAAGGCGCACAGCTCCGGTTACTCGATGGTGGCATATCAGTGCGCCTATCTGAAGGCACACTACCCGCCCGAGTTCATGGCGGCGAACCTGAACAGCGAAATCGGAGATATCGACCGCCTCGTTGTGCTGATAGACGAGTGCCGGAAGATGGCGATCGAGGTGCTCGGCCCCGACGTAAACAAGAGCGATGTCCGTTTCCTTGCGATTTTGGGTGCGCCGGGTGATACAACGGAGTCGGTTCGGATGGGGATGGCGGCTGTGCGGAACGTCGGACAGGGCGCCGTCGAGGGAATCGTAGCCGCCCGCGAGGACGGCGGCCCGTTCGAGTCACTGTTCGACCTGTGCGAACGTGTCGACCTGAGAGCTGTGAACCGAAGAGCACTCGAAGCGCTGATCTGCGCGGGCGCCATGGACGGCTTGGAGGGCAATAGGGCACAGCAGATGGCGGTCTTGGATCGCGCACTGGAAATGGCGCAGGGCGCTCAGCAGGACAAGATCCGGGGTCAGATTTCCCTGTTTGGTGGCGAGGGAATGGAAGAACAGGCCGCGATTGTCGCCAATACCGATCTGCCGGAGATGGAGCCCTGGTCAGAGAAGAAGCTTCTTGCGCAGGAGAAGGAGGTCCTCGGGTTCTATATGTCCGGTCATCCGCTCGACAAGTATCGTCAGGATCTGGCGAACATCGGGATTCGGTCGAGCGGTGACCTAAAAGGTTTGCCGAATGGTGCGGAGATCAAGCTCGGCGGCTTGATCAGCGAAGTGAAAATTCATACGGACCGCAACGGCCGTCAGATGGCCTTCGGGTCGATCGAAGATATGATCGGTAGCACGGAGGTCTTCGTGTTCCCAGACGCTTTCGAGCGTGTGAAAGACGATCTGAAGGTGGATGCGCTCGTGATGCTGCACGGCCGGCTGTCCGACCGGAATGGCCGGATCTCCGTTCAGGTGGAGCAGCTGAAATCGCTGGACGAGGCCCGAGTCGAGATGGCAGATGCCGTGAACGTCCTCTTGGCAGGGAAGAATTTGATGGAGGATCGGCTTATGTCGCTGAAGCAGATTGCAGGCCGACACGAGGGCGGATGCAGTTTGTTTATCCACGTCGAGATTGATGACGGAAACCGGGCCGTGATCAAGGCGCGAGACCTGAAGGTGTCGCCGACGGAAGAGTTCATCAACGAAGTCAATGGCGTACTCGATGTGAAGACTTGGATCTCGTCCGATGTGGCTAGACATCGCACGCCATCTCTGCCGCCGGACCTGAGACAGAGATGGGCGGCTTCCGCAGCAAATTAGGCACCCCCTCGATTCCGCGCGGCGGCTTCTTTGTTGAGTGCATTTGTAGGCGGAGTCTAGTAGTACTCGTGGCGGCGGGCGTAAATGTTGAGGAGGAAGCCGATCAGGACGCAGCTCATGGTTAGCCAGGACCCGCCGTAGCTGAGGAAGGGGAGCGGGAGACCGGTCACGGGCATGACGCCTATGGTCATTCCGATATTGACGAAGATGTGAAACACCAGTATCGATGTCAGACCGATCGCGACTAGACTGGAAAACCTGCTCTTGCAGATCGTGGCGATCTGAAGCGCCCGCCAGACCATGTAGAGGAATAGCATAAGAATCGTTGAGGCGCCGACGAACCCGAACTCTTCGCCAACAACGGAGAACACAAAGTCGGTATGCTGCTCAGGGAGGAAGGCGAGTTTCGTCTGCGTTCCTTCAAGGAATCCCTTGCCGCGGAGTCCGCCCGACCCAATGGCGACTTTCGACTGGATCACTTGGTAGCCGCTGCCGAGCCGATCCATGTCGGGGTTCAGGAAGGTCTGGATGCGGCTTCGCTGGTAGTCGTGAAGCTTGTTGTCCCAAATATACGGGGCGCCGACGGAGACCGTCAGGTTGACCGCTCCCAGGATGGCGATCGTGGTAAGCTTGGGTCTCACGTAGAAGATGACAACGGCCATCACCAGGTAGAGTAGCCCGAGCGACCAAGGATGGAACGCGCTGATCAGGCTGAGACCTGGCGAGATGATGAAAAATATGGAGACAGGCTTGAGCCCGGCCCAGTAGAGCATCGGGAAGACGACCGCACCAAAGACCAGGGCAGTGCCGAGATCCGGCTGATTGAACACGAGCAGTCTTGGGACCAAGACGATCAGGGTCGGCGCGATGAACGTGCGAACCCGGTCGAAGTCGATGTTGCGTGACGACAGATATCGCGCGAGAGCCAGCACAACGGCGATCTTTGCAAGTTCGGAAGGCTGGATATGGAGGGGGCCGAAATTCAGCCACCGGTAGTTCCCGTACTCGAGTACTGCGACTAGCACGACCATCGCCAGGCCGTAGATGATGTATGCGAACGCGTAGAAGATCTTCAAGGGGATCTGCAGGGTGACGACCATTCCGACGACCGCTAGAAGAGCCCATACGATCTGTTTCTGGTAAGTTGACCCTGCCGTTTTTAAATCCCAATCGAAGGTGGCGCTGTAGATCATGGTGATGCCGATAGTCATCGCGACTAGGACCGACGCAAGGAGCCCCAGGTCCAGATCTCGACGGATGTAGCGGGAGACGTTCACCTAGCCTAGCGGACCTCCGTCTCTACATCATCGCGGTGTGCTTCGAGCGTGGCCACCTTCGTGTTCAGACGCGCATCCTGTTCCTTCAGTTCGAAGTATCTTTTCATAACGCGACGAGCGATAGGTGCGGCCACGGCGCCGCCCTGTCCGCCGTTCTCGACCAGACTTGTGATCGCGATTTCAGGGTCTTCGGCGGGCGCGAATGATACGAACCATGCATGATCCTCTCCGTGTGGATTCTGAGCCGTTCCTGTTTTCCCGGCGACGTTGATCCCACGAATCCGGCTGTGCTTGCCGGTCCCGTAGTGGACGACGTCGACCATCATTTCCTGTATCGTTTTGAGTAGCTCGACGGGAACTCGAACGAGTTCCTTCGGATAGTGCAGGCTGCTGCTCGCGAGGACGTGTGGAGTAACCATCCAGCCGCTCGCGAGGGCAGCCGTATAGCGCGCGATCTGGATCGGGGTGGCCAGTGTCTCTCCTTGGCCGATCGCAAGGTTGAGCATATTTCCGTCGAAGTATTTGCCCTTCTTTTCGATATAGTACTGGCGGTCGGGCAATAGTCCGCTTGATTCGCCTTCTGCCACGTCGATACCTGTCCTCTGGCCGATCCCGAACAGCCCCGCATAGCGGTTCCAACTCGCGATCCCAACTTCCAACCCGAGATGGTAGAAGAAGGTGTCGCAGGATCTGCGCAGCGCGCCCCCCAAGTCCAGCTCACCGCATCCGTTCTCGACGTGACACCGGAAGATGCGGTTACCGAACTCGATCTTGCCTTCACAGGTCGGAAATTTAATTTCATCCGGCTGAAGGATGCCCATGTCCAGCGCTGCGATCCCGGTGATCATTTTGAGGATGGAAGCGGGGGCGTATTCGCCCTGGATCGTTCGATTTAGGAGCGGGTTCCCGCCGCCCGATTTCAGAATCTCCCAGGCCTTGGGATCACGGATGGCTCCTGGATGAAAGTCCGGCTTGCTTACAACTGCGAGAAGCTCGCCATTCTTTGGATCGATCGCGATCAGGCTGCCCCTCATGGTGTCGGCAAACGCGATTTCGGCCTCGTGCTGAAGCCTGGCGTCGATCGTCAAGATGACATCCTCACCGGGCTTGGGTGGTTGTGTTTTGTCTGGGAAGGGGCGCACCTCACGACCAAACGCGTTGACTTCTATGTATTTGAGACCGTCCTGACCTCGCAGCATCGACTCGCACAGCCTCTCGACGCCGCGCTTACCGATCTGGTCATCGTAGCCGTAGCCGAGCGGACGTAACTGAGGATACTCGTCCGGGTCGATCAGACCGACGTATCCGAGCAGGTGTGCTGCGACGGTTCCGTGCGCGTTGAACTCGGGATATCCGCGTCGAGACTCAACCTGGATCTCGACGCCGACCAGGTCGTGACGCTCCTCTTCGACGATCGAGACGGCTTTGAACTCGACATCGCGCTTGAGCTTGACGGGTTCGTAGAAGTGACGCGTTTGCTTCTCCAGGCGCTTCCGTACGACATTCTCGGATAGACCGACGATCTTCCCGAGTCGCTGGATGCCTTCTTTACGGTTCGAGTCTGCGACGCCCTGGAGGAAGCGTGGAGGGATTACGGAGATGGTGTAGGATGGGCGATTGTCGACAAGGATGACACCGCGACGATCCTGTATAACGCCACGGCTGGCCTCGAGCGGAACGGGCTGCATCGTGTTTTTCTCGGACTGGATGCGGTAACGCTCCGAGTTACCGATTTGCAGCGAGTACAGACGGGCTCCGAGAATCCCGAACATCACGAGAACAAATGCTAGCATGCAACGAGCCCGGTGTTCGCGCGTGCCGTTATTCCTGAAGTCTTCGAACATCTAGGTTTATCCCGCCCTGGAACCGAATCGATGCTAGGAATACGACCATCAGCCCGATCAGGGCCGTGTAAACGGCTGTTCCGATCCCGTATCTGAACACGGATGATACGATCTTCATCGGGTTTGACAAGGATGACAGTCCAAAATACAGAAGGTCGTGTATCAGGCTTACTATCAGAAGCAATAGAACCTGTGCGCGAAAGTTCTCTGCCACGATTCCGGCTCGGCTGTATCCGACGGCGAATCCCACGACTGAGTTCGAGAACGCGTTGACACCCATAAACGCGGGGTTATAGACATCAAGCAAAAAACCGGTAACGAAACCAAATATCGTCGCCTCAAGCTCCCCGCTCCGGATTCCGATGTAGACGATCACGATCAGGACAACATCGGGACGAATCCCCGCGATCGAGATCGTGTGTGCCCAAGACGTCTGGATGAGCAACGCCAGCGCCGTGAGCAATGCGTGGTGTAATATCCTCATGAAGTCTGGTCTATTCTACTGCAGCCGACGCCTCGCGCACCTGCAGTCTGTCTCCGGCTTTAATCTGAGATGCGTTCCGAATGTTGTTGAGCCGTTTCAGTTCTCTAATACTTGTGCTGTATGCACGCGCGATATCCCATAGGGTGTCGCCGCGCCTCACCCTGTGGTATACGTTGGTTTCTACTAGCGGTTCTGAACCTTTGGGAAGCGGGGTATCTGGTATCCACAGTGTCAATCGATCACCAGGATGAATGTGGCCTGTCGTCCTAATTTTGTTCCACGCCCGGATCTGCTCGGGTGTCACGCCTTGGCTTTTGGCGATATCCCAGAGCGTGTCGCCGCGCGTTACACGGTAGACGACCTTTTCGCCCTTCCCTGCCGTCGTAGATCGAGAGTGGCTCGTCAACGCCTGAGCGTGCTTTGATTTCGATGGGTGAATCGGAATCTTCAGTCTTTGTCCAGCCCGCAATCGGCGAGGGTTCCGGACTCCGTTCGCGTCCATGACTGTCGAAGACCGTACACCAAATGAGAACGCGATTTTCGAGATCGTGTCGCCCGATCGAACCTTGTAGTCGATCATCTGGACCTTCTTATCGCTAGGGATTCGGGCATATCGGTCTAGAAAACGATCGGACGTGTTGAAGGGCACTCTCAGCGCGTATGTCTTGCGACCCTTCTGGGGCGGTGAGTATCCGAGCCGGAGCTCCGGGTTGAGGGTTTGCATAGTTTCGCGCGTCGTCCCCGCACACTGAGCAGCGAGGAGAAGGTCGATCGGATCGGAGACCAAGACGACGTCGAAAGACAGAGGGTCGTCCGACTCCAGATCATACACGTCGAAGAAGGCGGGGTCTCGGGCCATCAGCAATACAGCCATGAATTTTGGAAGGTGGTTGCGCGTCTCCTTTGGCAGGCTGTCGAGCTTCCAGAAGTCTTGGGTGCCGTCCGCCTGCATCGATCGCTGCAGGCGGCCCTGACCGCAGTTGTAAGCCGTGATGACGAGCTGCCAGTCACCGAAGAGGTTATAGAGGTGACGCAGGTGACGGGCCGCCGCCCGTGTTGCCTTTTCCGGGTCTCGTCTCTCGTCTACCCAAGTGTCTCGTCTGAGACCATACATACGGCCTGTATGGCTGACGAACTGCCACATACCGACTGCACGAGCGCGGGAGTAAGCCTTCGTGTTGAAGCCGCTCTCAATCATGGAGAGATAGATCAGATCCTCAGGCAGCCCTTCTTTGCGAAGTGTTCTGCGGATAAGAGGGCCATACGTCCCCTTGCGGCCCATCCACGTTCGAAAGATCCGCTGACCGTTCCGCTGAAAGAACGCAATCTTCTCGAGGACACGGGCGTTAACATCTATCCGGATCGGCGACGTGCCCGCAAGAACCTTCATATGCAGTTGACGGTAGCGGGTGTTGGTGAGCAGAGAACTCTTCAGATCGTCTGGCAGGGACTGAAGAAGCCGAGCAATGGGCGCATCCGGCTTGATTGGCGCCGAGCCGGGAAGTGCGTCGAAGTAGATGTCGATAGCCGCCCGGGTCAGTGCATCTGCCGTCTCCCGGGATAGAAGCGCGACCGAAGGCTCGTCCTGGTAGCTGGCTACGAGATGGTCGGTCGCGACCGATAGGCTGTCGAGTGCGGCCTGATGCGAACTGTGGTCGATGCTTGTGAAGGCGCTGTGAAGGAGAGACTGGACCATATTGAGGATCGAGTGGGTCTGGGTCTCAACGGGCACTATAGGTGTGGAGGGTGGTATCACGACCGGTTCGACGGGAGGCCCCGGCCTTTTCAGCCCGATTCCGGCGCAGCTGAAGACGACGAGCGCCGCGGGCAGAATTCGTTTGAGAGGAGGATTCAAGTCAGTCCTCGGTTATCGGCTTTACTTCGACTTCGCACGAATCTCGGTCCGAACGGGGAAGGGCGTGTCGTAGCCCCGCTTGCGTGCCGTTTGGACAAACTTGTCAGCCTCGTCCTTCGTCTCGAAATCACCGACATGCACCTTGAAGTAAGGGGGCCCGAAGGCGATGTAGATATCTTCTCTCTCGAGCGCAGCGCGCGCCTTCTTGACTGCGTTCTCTGCAGCTCTCCGACCGGAGGCGGAGAAAATCTGTACCCGGTAGCCGATGCGCTTCGGAATCCTGTATGGAGACGGCGCCGTTTCGATCCCAGATCGAACGATGAACGCTTCCGGGTATCCCTTCGTTTTTGTGTCGCGACGAAGCGTTTCCGCCTCGGTTGCCGTTTGACAGTTTCCTACGTGAAGCTTGTAGAGTCGGGTCCGCTCGTGATAGGCAACGTATACGCGCTGTTTCAGCAGTTGCTCGGCACGTGTTTTGATCGTCTGGGCTCTCAGCTGATCGAGGACCGCGGCAATCTGCACACGATAGCCCTTCGTGCCGGTGGCTCTAGCGGTCGTCGGGTGTCTTTGGACCGGATCGGGGATGTCGAAAGCGGGTGTGCCTGATGTCGGTTGGAGCAGGAAGTCGTCGTCCAGCGTCTGCGGATCAAACTCCTCGCGGACAGAGGACGTACTGGATCCCAGAATCGCGGGTTGCTGGGAGGTTTGAGAAACGGTTCCGCCGCAGGAAGGCAATAGGACGACGACGAGAAGGGGGATGAATGTGCCGCTCTTCATTGGAAGTATATAGTAGGGCCGGGTGGTGGTTGTGTCAATACGAGATTCTGACACATGTCGGTGATATTTAATGGTTTAGATGCACTCGTTCTTTCGTCTGCTATAGGGTTGGTAGGGCATGGCAACAGGCACAAATAATTGTTTTGTAGGCGATTATAGATGGAGGCCGTGGTAGGAGGGCCTGGAGATGGGGTGAGGAGGCTAGAGAAAAGGGAGAGAGTGGGTTAGGCCTGTGCTGATTCGAACCAGGCGTTGAAGGTCTTCTCGTATGGAGCGTTTGCGACACCCACCTCCGTGATGATCGCTGTGACCAGGCGGTTCGGGGTGATGTCGAAGGCGGGGTTATAGACAGCGATGTCTGCGGGTGCCGTGAGCTTGCCCATGCCGTTGGTGATCTCGACCGGTTCGCGCTCCTCGATCGGGATCAACGAGCCTTCCTCAAGCGACATGTCGATTGTGGACAGGGGAGCCGCAACATAGAAAGGGACATCGTGCTCACGCGCGAGGATGGCGAGTCCGTAAGTGCCAATTTTGTTTGCCACGTCACCGTTTGCGGCTATCCGGTCTGCACCGACGATCACGCTCGACACTGGTTTGTCGCGGAGTACCGAAGCGGCCATGTTGTCGCAGATGACCGTCACATCCACACCGTTCTGCTGAAGTTCCCATGCCGTGAGACGGGATCCCTGAAGGAGCGGTCGCGTCTCGTCTGCGAAGACGGCTACCTGTTTGCCCGCTTCCACGGCCGCGTAGACGACGGCAAGCGCTGTTCCGTAGTCGGCCGTTGCCAACCCGCCGGCGTTGCAGTGCGTAAGTATGGTCGACTCAGTTTCAAGCAGCTCGGCGCCGTTTCGACCGATCTTGCGGCAGGTCTCCTTATCCTCTTCGAAGATCAGGTTGGCTTCGTCGAGCAGAGTGTCACGGATACTCGAGGCATCCTGGTCACTTAGCTCATCGAGCTTTCGACCCATGCGATCGAGGGCCCAGAACAGGTTGACCGCCGTTGGTCGCGTACCGGCGAGGATGTCGATCGAGACGCGTATGTGGTGCTCAGCGGGCGCTTCGTTGGTGAGGGCTTCTTGGGCGGCAATCACGACGCCGTAGGCGGCAGCGACACCAATGGCGGGTGCGCCGCGCACGCGCAGCATCTTGATCGCCTCTGAAACCGTGGCGACATCGTGGCATTCGATGTGTTTGAGCTGTGCTGGAAGGAGGGTTTGGTCGATTATCCGGAGATGATCGTTTTTCCAGTTTAGGGTTGCGACAGGCATTTCAGGTAGTCTCCGGTACGCTCTCGTCTTCTATCTCGTGGACGGGCGCATCCCCCCACAGACGTTCTAGACCGTAGAACTTGCGTTCCTCACACTGCATGACGTGGACAACGGTGTCGACGAAGTCGATCAGGATCCATTTTCGCTGGTCGTAGCCCTCGATGTTCAGTGGACGTTGGCCGTTTTCCTTGGCCCGTGCGATCAACGCATCCGCAATCGCGCGGACCTGGATATCTGACGTGCCAGTGCAGATGATGAAAGTGTCCGCGAACTCGGCGATTCCCCGCAGATCGAGGACAAGGATCTCCTCGGCCTTCAGTTCGAGGAGTGGCTTGGTGAAGGTCTCGAGGGTGTTGAGGTCTGGTTCGGGAGCGGTCATAGATTGAGTGTGCTGGTCCGAATGGTCCTTATGCTGACTTGCTTATCGAGCCCGATCCGTCTGTAGTCTCGTCCTATGATGACCGTGACGGACTCGATTCGGAAAGGGTCGGGAACGATCTGCTGGATGCGGTTGCCGATGCCCAACGCCTCGGCAACGCGATCTGCATCGTTAGGCCTTCTAAGTCTTTCGATCACGATCGATTCAGGATAGTCGAAGCGATCTGCGTTGTCCAGCGTCATCACGTCGAAACCGGCTGCTCGCAGCCGGTTTCCGACCATTCTCGCCATTCCGTCTACGCCGCATCCGTTAAGGACCTCGACCTTGACATCGCGAGAGGCTGTGAAGGAGGGCAGGGCGGGCTGTGCCGGGTTATCGGTTCGGCTGAAGAAGGCGTACGCAGTTATGATTGTCAGGAGCGGAAGTATTAACCAGAAACGCATCATATAAGGCACATCTTTTTCGACCAGTTCGAAGAGTACAACGTTTCACCTTAGGTCATGTGCCTTGGTGTCGGCAAATAAAAATGAACGGAACGTAGGATCGTTCCGCTCTTCTGTCTGACCACTTCAGTCGTTCTAGTAGCCGTAGCGGGTCCAGTAAGGGTCGTAGCCATAGCCTTGGTAGGGCGTGTTGCTGAAGCTGAACTGAATTCGCAGATTCGGCCTTGGCTGATACAGGATACCGACCTTGGGGATGATGACCCGGGTACCGCTGGTGCTGACAGCGAATGCGTTGCTGCCGAGTGTCTGGTTCTGTATCCCGAGCGTCGCCTGGATCGTCAGTGGTTCGCAGATTTTGTAGGTCATGGTGTTCAGGTAGTACTGGCTGAACCGGTTCGCTCCCGTACCGAAGCTGATCCCCACCGTATGCTCCATTTCAAGTTTTTCGGTGG
>DPVD01000320.1:0-9222 GCA_003526745.1 Candidatus Latescibacterota bacterium | reverse complement strand
CGGGTTGAGGATGATGCCGTCGACCTCGTCTCGACACTGTTGGACCCAACCAACAAGGTCCCCCTCATGATTGGACTGATGGAAGACAACCCTGCAGTCCAGTTCTGAAGCACGCTTCTCGATCCTATCGTGGATCTCGTCCATCGTGACAGCGCCATAATGTTCTGCCTTCCTCCGCCCGAGCATGTTGATGTTCGGGCCCTGCAGCACGAGTATCTTCACCTTAAGCTCCCCGTCGGTCTTGCGGCGGCGTCCATCAGAAGCCCCAACAGATCCGACAGCGCCGTCCTCAGTTTCGGTCTCGGTACGACCAAGTCTACAAACCCGTTCTCCTGAACCATTTCCGCACGTTGTGCCCGCCTGAGCGCGGCTAGTTCCTCCTGACCCACCGAGCTTCCCGTGATCCGCTCACCCGTGAACCCGATCAAGGCGTTCGGCTCCGCGATGTTGATGTCTCCTATCAGTGCGTAGCTTGCGGACACACCCGCCGTCGTCGGATCTGAAAGAACCGAGATATACGGTAATTTCGCATCGGCCAGACGCGTGAGCCTAGCGTTTATCTTCGCCATCTGCATCAGCGAGAGAGCCGCTTCCTGCATGCGAGCACCGCCTGACCGGCAGATCAGGATCATCGGCATCCGATCGGCGACGCAGCGATCGATCAGTCGGCAGATTCGTTCCCCTTCAGCCGACCCCAGAGAGGCGCCGACAAACCCGAACTCGTGGATCCCGATTCCAACGGAGCGTCCCTCAAGACGTCCAGTGCCTACGCTGACGGATGCGTGCATACCGCTTCGCCTGCTGTGGGCGCGTATCCGGTCGCTGTATTTCTGCAAATCCACAAACCCCAAAGGGTCCGTCGATCGGACGTTCTCAGCGACTTCCTCGTAGCTCCCCTCATCCAGGATCAGGTCAAGGAACTGTTTATAGTGGATCCGGAAGTGGTGTTCGCATTGCGGGCACGTGCCATGGTTCTCCTCCAGATGCTTGCGGAGCACCATCTGGTGGCAACGATCGCACTTCACATAGAGATCTTCAGGCATCCCGCGCCTGACGACGGTTCTGATCCCGGATTTGAGCTTGTCGAACCAGTTCATGTCGATGTCCTAATAGCGGTTACAAGTGAGGCGAAATATACGGCTCGGCCCTACACCGGACAAGCTTCGATTCACAATCTGCTCATACACGTAGTAGGTTCGGTCACGATCGGTCAGCTATTCGGCTGCCTAATCATGAAGGTCCGGTAAAAGTACCTCAACCATATGATTTTATGTGTTTTATAGCACAAAAAGAAATACCCCTCTGAATCTGTGTACAGTTAAAGAGTTAACCAAAACTCTAGTTTTTCTATTGACTCTCTATCAGTTCACTTATAGATTTAATTCTGTTCGAATCAATAGTCTTATAGATTTCTGTCCTCAGTCCGCCCTTGGGCCACCGGACAGAACCTATCTTGGGGGCCCCTTCGTGCTCGTTGAAAGCCTAAAAGTCTTCTGTGACCTCGTAGAAACGCAAAGCTTCTCAAAAACGGCCGTACTGAACTCGGTCACCCAATCCGCCGTCAGCCAACAGCTCAAAAGCATCGAAAAGCGACAGGGCAAGCAGCTACTTGAGCGCGAGAAGCGTCGCCTAACGCTAACTGCCGAGGGTGAGATCTTCTATCGATACGCCAGAGAGATCGTCCGACGCTTCGAGGAGATGCAACATCGGATACAGGCGCTCGGCGGTGTCGTCTCGGGTACAGTCCGACTGGCCGCGATCTACAGCGTCGGTATGCTTGAGCTAGCCCCCCACCTCAAGAGCTACATCAAGGCTTATCCGAAGGTGAACCTGCGCCTCCAGTATGATCAGGCGCAGAGGATCTACGACAATGTGGCCAGCAGCGAGATCGATCTCGGGATCGTGGCATACCCCAAACCGCAACGGAACGTCGATGTCCTAAAGTTCACCGAAGACGACATGGTCGTCGTGTCTAACCCCGATAGTGACCTGACCAAGAACGCGAATATCGACCCGAAAGTTCTCGAAGAGTTTCCACTCATCCTTTTCACACCTGAAACACCGACCCGACGGGCGATCGACCGGTTCCTCAGAAAGCACAGTGTGCGGCCGAACGTAGTAATGGAGCTCGATCACATTGCGACGATCAAGCACGCAGTGGAGGTCGATATCGGTGTCTCGATCCTACCCAAGCTGTCCGTCCAGTATGAGCAGTCCTGGGGTACGCTGACCGCCACACCCTTCAACAACGATACGTTTGCACGGCCTGTAGGCATCATATACCGGAAGGGGAGGAGCTTCAGCCTTGCGACCCAGAAGCTGATTGAGATCCTCTCGAACGGGACACCCGAACTGATTCCCGAGAGCAACGAAGCGACCTCTGCTGCCGCAGCATCCTGAGTCGTCTGACGAGACTCGGCACGAACGCACCGGAAACTCAGGCGTTCATCCTTTGTCCAAAACCTTGAACAGTCCTCTCGGTTGCTGGCGAACCCTGAGATTGTGCTTGCCGGGCGTTTTCGTGCGGTCCCCCTATCGGAGGTCCACCCTCTATGCCAGCTCTTGTGAGATTTCAAGCGCTTCTGTGCGTTTTCCTAGTCACTACACCGAACCTCTCCGCTGCCCAGAATCCCGCGTCCTTCACCTATTCAATAACACCCGAGATCATCAGACCCGGTGAGACCGCAACAGTCTGGATCGACGCCTCTCTCACCGATGGCTGGCACATCTACTCAGCCACCGTTCCGCCCGGCGGGCCCTTCCCCACCAAGATTGTGATCACGGACGGCCCTCTCGAACACACTGGGCCAATCATACAACCAGATCCGGTTGTTGAGCACGACCCCAACTTCGACATGATAGTCGAATACTTCGGCAAGTCCGTCCGGTTCGGCCTTCAGGGTAAACTGCCAGAGCAGAGCACCGCTGGTGCATACTATACCAGTGGCGAAATCACCTACATGCTATGTAACGAGTCCACCTGCCTGCCCCCCACAACCGTGGCATTCAGATTGCCCGTCCGCGTCGAAGCCGGAGCACCGCGCATCCCCTACGTCTCCTCGGCTCTGAAGCAAGACGCATCCGAAAGCGAAATCTTGGCCGGCACGGGGGACATCGTCGAAATCGATGCAGCGCTCGTCGAAGGCCTCGGCGCCTTCCTTTATCTGTCCCTATCAATGGGATTCCTGGCGCTACTGACTCCGTGTGTCTTCCCGATGGTGCCGATTACGGTTTCATTCTTCACAACGCAGAGCGAGGGTGAGACACCTCCAAAGCGCGCAGAATCGATAACCAAATCGGGCGTCTACTGCTGCGGAATCATGGTCACCTTCACAGGACTGGGTACGCTGCTCGGTCTGACGCTCGGCGCTTCGGGCGCGGCACAATTCGCGGCGAACCCCTGGATTAACCTTGGCATCGCGGCGATATTCGTTGTCTTCGCGCTCAGCTTGTTCGGGCTGTTCGAGATACAGATACCCACATCGATACTAAATCGCCTGAGTGCGTCGCAGGCTGGCGGCTACACAGGAATCCTCCTGATGGGGTTAACCTTCTCGCTCACCTCGTTCACCTGCACGGCTCCTTTTATCGGGACTTTGCTTGTCCTGACCACACAGGGAACCTGGGCGTGGCCGATACTGGGCATGCTGGTCTTCTCGCTCGCCTTTGTCCTGCCCTTCTTCTTCCTGTCGTTGTTCCCGCAGAGGCTCGGCGAACTTCCGAAGTCGGGTGCGTGGTTGAACTCGGCCAAGGTGGTCATGGGCTTTCTCGAACTCGCCGCGGCACTCAAGTTCCTGAGCAATGTCGACCTAGTTTGGCAGTGGGGCATCCTGAATCGTGAGATCTTCATCGCCATGTGGATCGCAATCTTCCTCCTGTGCGGGATCTACCTACTCGGAAAGATCCGGCTTCCAAACGACTCGCCGCTCGAAAAGGTGGGGCCGGGACGACTGCTTGCGACCGTCGGGTTCTTCACCCTATCGTTCATCCTGCTCGCGGGTCTATTCGGCGCACCGTTAGGGGAGCTGGAAGCCTTCTTCCCTCCCTACGGATACCATGGATCCGTTGCGCAGCTACGCAGTGGAAACGCCCAAGAGCTGGCGTGGAACGACGATTACCAAGCCGCCCTTCAGAAGGCCGCCGCCACGGGCCAAAACGTCTTCATCGACTTCACCGGCTACGCGTGCACAAACTGCCGCTGTATGGAGGCGAACATCTTTCCCGAGCCTGAAATACGAGGCCTTCTCGAAAACTACGTCCTTGTGCATCTTTACACGGACGGGCAGGGCCCCGTCTATGAAGAGAACCGAATGCTTCAGCAGACTAAATTCGGGACCGTGACCCTTCCCTTTTATGCGATCCTAACACCGGAGGGCGAGGAGCTCGCCCGGTTCCCCGGTATGACGCGCGACCGTGAACGTCTCCAGAAGTTCCTGCAGAAGGGACTTACGGGGTCGATTCGCACCCAACTATAACTTCAGCTCAGGCCCGATGCTCCTTCGATGCACCATCGCAGTTGTCGCAATACTCTCCCTGGGGTCCGCCACACCAGCCGGGGCTGAGTGGGGCTGGTATCGGGGAGACATCGCGACCTTCTCACCCGCCAACACATCTGCAAGCGTCCCTGACCAGATCCACGAGGCCGTCAAAGCCGGTCTCGACTGGGTTGTCCTGTCTGCGCCGGCGGGTTCCGGGACGTTCGTCGGACTTGGCGAGATGGTCGAGGAGGTTAAGCTCACGGTCCCCCGACTCACTCCAATACTGGGAACTGGATGGCACGATGCAGGCGTCCACCTCCTCATCCTGGGTATCGACTCGCGTGCGCCCCTGCCGGAGACGCTTCCAAACCTCCTCACAACCGTTGATACGCACAAGGGTGTCGCTGTTCTCACGTCGGCAGAGGACACGGAGAATCCTGAACTATTGAATGTGTCCGCGACAATGGACGGAACCTGGCGAGACCTGGTTCTTCCCGGAGGTCCATGGGACCGCGTTCTGACCGCCGGGAACCGGGTATTCATAACCTCGACAAGCCTGGGGACAAGGCCTGCCCAAACACACGAGACAACCGTCTGGGCAGAAGGCAACCAACCCGACCAAATCATCCGCGCTCTTCGCAACGGATCCAGCTATGTCGCGAAAACCAAAGGGATCCAGGTCGACTTCCAGGTAGACGGCAAGACCTTTGGCCAAACTGTATTCCACCAGGGCGAGCCTTTCATCAGGATTCGTGCAACATCACCTGATCCGATCACCTCCGTGTCCCTGATCGCCGATGGAGCTGAGATCTGGTCAACGAAGCCCGGGCTGCGTATCTGGGAGGAGCGATTCTTCCTTCCGGCGCAGAACTTCGGCTATATCCGCCTGATCGCGTCATCGGAGCCGGCCGGGATAACCACGGTCACCAATCCCGTCTTTCTCGTGACAGAGAACGCACCGGAAGGCGAACTGCCACTGACCGACGGTCGGTCGGCCGAGCCTGAGGACCTTACGGAAATCGGTGGCGTCATCGAACCTCTGAGCGGTCTGTCACCGGACGTGCAGACGCGCGTTCTGCGAGAGTTTCTTTCTGACCCATCCACACGGTTCGGCACTAGCTGGCTCCTGCAGAACCGATCCGACATCATCAGCGACGGCCTCCTCGCAAGGATCGCTGACGAAGACACGGACGACCAGGCCCGGCTTGGCGCTGCGTATGCGCTGGTGACACGAGGATCCGAGCTCGCACCCGAGGCCCTGCTGGCCTTTCTTTTGGAGGATTCATCCTCGCTTCAGGCATACGCAGGTCGCATGTTCGCCCACTTCACCGAAGGTTTCACAGAGGAAGACTGGCCTGACATCGACCGGATGACACCCGAAGCGAAATCCTACATGATCAGGGCATATCATCCGGGGCGGTTTGTGATTGGCCAGATCGATCGCATCCTAGCCGACCTGGGATCGGATCATCCCGGGCTTTCTTCCTCGGCGAGCGACAAGCTCGTAACCCTCGCAACACGACACTACAAGGTCATCGAATCGCTTCTCGATGCCGCCGACGAGGGACGAACCGAAGCGGTAGAAGTGCTAGCCATCGTCGCGGATCACCGCACGATCTCACGTCTTCGGCAGCTCTACGATAGAACGATCGACCCCGCAATCAGGAGATCCACGTTCCTGGCACTCGCTCAGATGGGCGCTCCCTATCCTGACCGGCCTATTGTCCAGCTGTCGCGAATCGTACGCCCGACCATCGACGGTGACATCACAGACGAGGAGTGGCAAGACGCGATCGATCTGGGTGGGTTCCGGTCGGACCATAACGGTGCCGACGCTATAGAGCCAATCCGGGCTCAGATCGGAAGCACAACCGACTCCCTGTATCTGGCTGTATCCGTTCAACTAGGCCGTCTTCCCGAAGCCACCCTCTCTGACGAATTCGCCGATACGGACGATCGAGTCGAGATTATCTTTGCGGGTCCTCCTTACGACGAAGACGGTAATGGGCCCCGGGATACCCTGACCGTCAATGCCTACGGAAAAATCGACAGCTCTTTGGATTGTGAAGTGACCAGTCGCGTAACTGCAGGCACTTGGTCGGTCGAGATGGGACTTGCGTTGGGCGAGATCGAATCGTATCCGAGATTAAACGTTGCTGTCGTATCCCCAAGTACGAGGACAAGATACTCGTGGTCAGTAACCTACGGATCACCTTCGAACGCCGACAGGTATGGTGAGCTCAGAACCGAGTCCTGTGAATGAGCGAAATCCTCCCAATCTTCCCGCTGAGAATGGTCCTGTTTCCGGGATGCCGGGTTTCCCTGCACATCTTCGAGGACAGGTACAAGCAGATGATCACCGAGTGCGTTGAAGATGAGACGGAGTTCGCCCTGATACTCGGACAGGACGACGACTTCAACGACGTTGGCTGTTCGGCCAGTGTCGTCGAGGTTATCAACCGCTTGCCTGATGGCCGGATGAACATCATCATCAAGGGCGTAGACAGAATCCGGGTGATCGAACGTCACGCAGACAAACCGTATATCACGGGCGAGATTGAACGTGTCGCAGACGTCGAGGATGAGCCGAAGAAATCACTCGCCGAGAAGACTAGAGCCCTTTATGCTGAGGCACTCCAGCTGTCGATAGGCTGGTATCGTGCTCCAAAGGAGGAAGGCGAACCCGCAGGATCACTGTCCTATACGATCGCCTCAACTCTGGGCATGCCTATCGAGAGACAGCAAGCCCTCCTGGAGCTTACCTCCGTTCAGGGTCGGTTTCAGTTTCTCAAGGAGATGCTGGAGAATACCCTACGTGGGCTGCGAGAACACTCCCGAAAAGTAACGGGCAACGGAAAGGCCCACTGAATTGCAATTACCGACGCGACAGGAGTCCTACGACTTACTGCGTGAACACACGCAGAACCCAAACCTGATAAAACACATGCTCGCAGTAGAAGCGTGCATGAAGGCATATGCGGAGAAGCTAGGCGGTGAACCGGAGCTATGGGGTGCGACAGGACTCCTGCACGACTTTGACTACGAGAAGCATCCAACGCTTGAAGAGCATCCGATGGTCGGGATCGGCATCCTGAACGAACTCGGGTATCCCGAGGAAATGCTGCACGCGATCAAAGGCCACGCTCCTTACCTCGGCATCCCTCGGAAAAGCAAACTGGACAAGGTTCTGTTCGCAGTCGACGAACTCTCCGGCTTCATCGTAGCTGTCACTCTGATGCGCCCATCAAAGTCGCTTTCAGACCTGAAGGTCTCGTCGGTGAAGAAGAAGATGAAGCAGGCTGGCTTCGCGCGAGCCGTCAGCCGTGAGGACATCGTCACGGGCGCTGAAGAATTGGGTGTCGATCTGGAAGAACACATCGCGTTCGTCATCGAAGCCATGCGCGGCATATCGGACGACCTAGGTCTCTGAACAGAAAAAGGCAGACGATCCCTCGCCTGACCGCCCTTCGCGGGCTGTTTCGTAGGTCACGCTCCATATACTGTCTGTATAATCGCCCGCATGTATCCGACGGCGTAGGCACGGCCGACCCACTCCGCCCGTGACTGCGGAAAGCGTGGAGTGTGGTCCATCATGAACGGCCCGTTGAAGCCATTCTCTTTGTAGCTCTCCATCGCCTTTCGCATGTCGGTCTGCCCCTCGTCGATGAAAACTTCCCTGAAGTCCCTCGGGGTGCCCTGGATGTCTCGAAAATGCACATAAGCAATTTTTCCACGCCCGCCTATGTCCCGAATAGCCTCGAACACATCTTCGCCCATCTCGGACACGCAGCCTTGACAGAAGAGCATCGCGTTCGAAGGGCTTTCGACGAGACCGAAGATCTTCCGATACTGATCGAGTGTAGATACGATCCGTGCGGCCCCCCCCATCGGCTCCGGTAAAGGCGGATCATCCGGGTGGAGTGCCATCACGACGCCCGAGGATTCAGCAACTGGTATAACCCGTTCTAGGAAGTACTCGATGTTCGCCCACATCGAGGTTTCATCTATCGCCTTGTCCTCTTGGAAGTGGTTCTCGGCTGCCCACTCTTCGTAGTTGAACGTGCTGTACTTAACCCCACCACGTCCCGTAGCCGACGTCGTCCTGAAATTTCCGATCGGCTTGAAGTTATAACCGAGCGTCGGGATCCCCGCCTCTCCTATGTTTCGGAGGAGCATACACCATGCCTCAATCTTCGGATCGCGATCCTCTCTTCCGAGCGTGATCGCATCCCAGCACTTGCTCGCAACATTCCTGAGCATCAGACCGTGCGACTCGGCCTGCTTCACACGATCCTTCCAGAACGACAGTCGGTCCCTCCCGTCGATCAGATCGTCTGGCGTCGGATAGATCGCCAGGTAGTCCACACCTATCGCGGCCAGGTAAGCCAGGGTCTCGTCGTCTACCTGATCAAAGCCGAGTTGTTCCTGGATCGTCATGACGCACTCCTTTCTTGTTTGCGAAGAGAGAAAGAGACCTCCGTTCAGGTGGTCAGGGGCCGTCAGCAGTGATGGTGCAGGTCAAGCGTCTCTGCTCTCCGTCTGCAGCCTAACTTCCAAATCGCCAAAACCAGACGAATCCAGCCCGGGCGATTGTTTAGGCTAACCAGCCATACTCGTCAGAACCCTAGCTCCCACATCATTCAAGAGATCGCTCTTCCCTCTTGGCGCCGCTCGACCAATAACCACACCAGGTTTCCCTGTAAGGCGTGCCCTAGCCAGTAGCCGTGACCACTGTGCGAAGCGA
>DPVD01000454.1:0-14418 GCA_003526745.1 Candidatus Latescibacterota bacterium | reverse complement strand
CGTCCCCTCGTGTCGGCATCCTTCTCCGACCGCGAGGCAGCGCAGTGATCGACCTGTCGATTGCACCATCGTTCCTGTTCGATGGAGGCGAAGTGACAACGCAGGTGGTCGCGACCTTCGGTTTCGGTTTGTTCGGGACCATCGACTGATGTGAATAGACCCTTACTTAATGAGAGTTTAAAAGAACGTGCCTGACGGAAGGCCGAGAGGTCGACACAATCTCGCAGGCCGACCAAGACATAAATTCTGGTGAGCGGATAGTTCGTAGGCTCGTAATCGAGCATCTTACCCTGAACCCGGACCAGGATCTACCTTGGAGCCTGACGCTGGTCAGCATCATCCACGACGTGGAACGGCATCTCGGGATCCGGTCTCAGACCGATGCGATCCTGACCGACGTACTGAAAAATGACCAGTCCAGCCGGGAGGACGTGCTTGCCTCCCTGCTCTCGAGGTATCTTAGGCGCACCAGCGGCCACCTTTCGAACGTAGCCTCAAGCATTACCAACCCTTTCGACCTGATCGCTCGCAACGACTAGAACCGAGCAGGCCGGACAGACGTGTCTTTTCGCAGCGGGGCCTGCCAAGAGTGAAGGTAAGGTTCAGGAACCCTGAGTAAAGAAAGAGCGCGAAGGTAAGGACAATCGTCCTCACTTTCGCGCTCTTTGTTTACAGGACGCGATGTTCGCTTGGCTGTCGGCTCGCTAGATCAGAGTCTCTGAGAGCGTGCGGCCGATCTCTTCGCGTGTTGCCTGATGGTCATAGAATCCGGTCGCGATCCGTCGCTTTGCCTGCTCGACGCGATCGTCTCGAACATCAGGGACATACTGAATGTCCTGCCTAGCCTGCCGGACCTGGCGGGCCTCTCCCTGAACGTCGTCGACCAGACCCGAGTCCAGAACCGCATCAGCGATTGCCTCACGGACTTCCGGACGATCGTAGAACCCTTCAGCCACACGCTGGCGGACGGCCGTGATGCGCGCTTGGCGAACGTCACTGACCGCATCCACATCCGCAGGTGTGATCGGCGAAGAGTTCAGGTTACGTGCCTGCGTCGAAATCTCGACTACGTCCCCTGCCTTTGGTGCCTGGCGACGCTTACGGACCTCCTCGTTCCTCTTCTCAGAAACGTCGGGGCCACGCAGATCTTTTAAAGCGTTTTCTATTCTCATGTTCTTCACTCGTGTGTGGGCCGAGGAACCGGCCTCTATCTAATTTATCGGCTGCCGCAGGACCGTCTTGAGGAAATTCTTACGATTTTTTGTCAGATAGTTCGTTTTGCAACCCAGACCGAAAAAATAATATAACCGGTTGCTTTTTTAACGCTTTTTCGAAAAACCAGCTCCCGCCTGCCCTCTTCCTACTCGTCAAATTCCCAATTGGCAGGTGGAAGCTGCCCGGGACAAAGGAACCTAGCCCGTCACCTTGTCCACAAATCGGGACGACTGGGAGGCCCTTTCCGCCGGATTCGGTCCTTGATACGCGATCGCGGCCTTACCTTGGGCCTGCAGACTCGACATTTCCTTCCTTAGATCCGCCGTCCGACTTTTCAGAATCGTTTCGTTCTCCGACTTGACCGTCTGGATTTCCTCCACGGTCTCACGGATCCCTTCCACAAGCTGATCAACCTCCCTCCGCTCGGCCGGATCACGGTCAAGCCCGAGGGAATGCCAGCTCTGTCGAAGCGGACGCAGATCGGCTTCCAGATCCCGAACCTTCCGCATCAGGGATCGGATCTCTGTTAGGTCTGTCGTAAGACCCTCAACATTCAGGACCTGTATATGTGCCGTTTGACGCATCACTGCTTCTTTAAGCGCGTCATACTGGCTCCGCTGGCAGACCAGCCGTGTGATCAGTTCCTGTCCCGTCTCCATTGCGGTCACCCGGTCACGCTGAGAGAGGGTGTCGGCACGGCAGGATTCGGTATCGTGCCTTCCGTTTTCTGGACGGCAACCACCCAAGCCTCGTGCAGGTTCTCGAGCATCCCGATCACTTCCTGGATCGCTTCCTTGTCGACCTCGAGGTTCGCCAACACCAGCTTTCTGTATGCATACATATATAAGTGGTTGAGCGACTGGGCGATCTCGCCAGTCTTCATATCGAGAGCCAAGTTAAGTTCCATGATGATATCCTGGGCATTGATCAGCTGTTCCCCCTTCTCACCGTATTCCTTCTTGTCGATCAGGTCGATCGACTTCTTCAGCGCCTTGATGGCGCCTTGATACAGCATCAGGATCAACTTCCCGGGCGAAGCCGTGTTGATCTGAACCTGCTGATACTGGCCGTAAACGTTAGGCTGGGGCATTCTTACCTCATTAGAGGATGGCTATCAGTTCGCCGGTCCTCGGCTAACGGGCTGATAGAGAGGCGAGTTGAGACCCGAGGAAAGATCCGATCGAGTTCAGTTCTGCCAAGGTTGTCTCCATCACCGTGAACTGACGTTGGAGTGTGTTCTGTTTGACTGCGAGGCGCTCCTCGAGACGTTCGATCTGCTTAAGGTTCGCTTCGATGGTGTCTTCAATCGCGGACTCACGCGTCGCGATCAGACCTTCCAAGGGGTCCGTGATCGAGGCCAGCGCGTGACTCAGCTGGCTTCCAACGCCCTGGATGACACTGACGGTGCCCTGATCCTGTCCTTGTATGGTCAACTGAGAAGCAGTCAGCATAACGCGGATCGCAAGCCCGTCCGTGTTCGAGTTTCCTGAGTCGCCGGTGAGGATTCGTCCATCACCGGTCGCCGTTTCACCGTTAATCTGTCCGGCCACGTCCTCGCCTAGATACTGAGCATCCGCGATCCCGAGCTCGTCAACGCTCTGACTAATCTTGAACCCAGCATCCGAGCCGTAACCCGCTGATGTCAGCCTGACGGTGCCGCTCTCGTTTGATGCGGTGACGGCCATCGCAAAGCGGCCCTCCTCCGACGTCTCGAACTGACCGAAGCTAAGATCCCCCCCGCCCTCGTTCCGCTCGATCAAGACGAGTGTCATCTGGCTGTTGCCGACTTCGTTGTCCGAGATCTGGATCTGGCCGTTCGCGTCGACACTCGTCGACACCGCGCCACCGAAGACACTTCGAATCTCCGAAAGCAGGTCATCGATCGTCTGTGTCGCAGGGTCACTAATCGAGAATGTTCCCGTTACGCGCTCGCCGATATGCGTATCGGCCTGAATGTCAATCGTGTCGCCGGCAACCACGCCTGCTCCATTGATGGAGTCGAACGTCGTCGCCGACGTTATGGGTATGACTCCATCGGTCGTATTCACTTCTGAGCCAGTTTTCACTTCGGCAACATTCGAAGCCAGAACCGTTTTGATCTTGTTTACCACATCGACTGTCGTGTCGCCCGTCATCAGGTCGATAGTATCCGATTTCCCCGAAATCGCGTCCGTGATCGTGATCGTCGTATCGTTCTCGATTCCGCTGGAGATGTCGGTCGTTCCCGTCACATTGCCCTGTTCTGCGGCCTGCAGGATGTTGACATCGTAGGTCCCGGCCACCGTGTTTTCAGTCTGAAAAACAAACTCGATGTCCGAATCTGACAAGCTGCCGCTCTCCGTCAGAACGTTTCGGATCTTCGTCAGATCCTTCGCAAGCGCGGCGTCCAGAGATGCGGCATCGATTTCAAGCAAACCGTCCCTGTTGAAGGCGATACCGAATAGCGAAAGAGCATTTTCGTCCGAAGCCAGCCCTGTGACCGGGTCGATCACTAGGGATCGCAACTGGGACTGCAGCGTAAGCAGAGTCGCATCCCCCGAAAGTGGACCTGACGTCTCAAGCTCCTCGTTGAACACAAACTGGTCGCTGATCAGCTGGGAGGCGGTATTGAAATTGTCGACGAAAGATTGGATCGAGGATCGAATCGAAGCCGTGTCCTGCGTGATATCTATCGATACAGAGGTGCCCGCTTCCGCCTTCAGCAGGTTGAGCGTCACGCCCGCCAAGGCGTCGGTAATTGTATTGTTCTCCCGCGTAAGGGCCACGCCGTTCACACGAAAGACGGCATCCTGTCCAGCGACAACTTCTGTCGTCCGAGCGTTCTGCCCCTCTGCACTTGCAGAGAAGGACCCGAAGGTCAGAGCGCCACCACCCTCGTTATTCGCCGTCAGGGTGACCGAGAGCTGACTGTCTCCAGCCTTATCCTCCGTAACCGTTATCTGACCGAGAGCGTTCACGGAGGCCGTTACGCCCCCAAACACCGTCTCGATCTCGTCTAGCAGCTCCTGTATATCGTCGCTTGAAGCGTTCGCGATCGTGAAGGTTCCGGAGACCGCGGTCCCGTCTCGGTTGGTACCCGAGATCGTAACCGTATCGCCATCGACAACGGAAGCACCAAAGATCTCGCCGAAATCCGTGTTCGCGGCGATCGGGTCCGAGCCGTTCGTAGTGTTCCCGACGCTTGATGTCTGCACTTCGGTAACCGCTGTCGCCACACCCGAGATACCCTCGAGCAGCCCGATGGCTTCGAGCACATTGTTGTCGTCCAGGAATGTCGTCGTCCCGTCGATCTGGAGACGGAATCGGCTCGTACCGTCCTCTTCCTCTTCCGTCACGATCGCCGTCGTGACACCAGATGGTGCGGCCGAATCGATGGCGTCCTTGATATCCTGCAGGGACATAGCCGCCAGGTCGATCGCGAGAGTCTGATCGTCGATAGTCACGTTGCCGCTCAGGCCGCCAGTCAGTCCAATTAGCGTACCGATTGCAGTTGTTCCGCTATTGAACTTGTCTGACTGTCCCCCACCGGTCACGCTGTTCTTGATCGACGTCCCGGCGCCGGTGAAACCAAGATTCTGCAGAATCTCAGTGGTGCTCGCGTCTAGGAGGGAGAAGCCCTCCGATCCTGTCGTGTCGCTCGTCAGGATCATCCGGTTGTCGGTCTCTGAAACCTGAAGAATCTGTGCGGTCACACCGACATCAGACGCGTTTATCGCGCCCTGTATGTCGAGGAGCGAATCTCCGGCCGCGATCAAAATCGTCCGACCGTTAATCACAATTTCTCCCGAGAGACCAAGGTCTTCGGAGGCGGAACTAAACGACTGGGAAGAGCGGCTTTGCGCCTGTGCCAGGTTGAGGACCTCGACGGAGAACGAGCCAGGAGAAGTACTTCCGCTGACGGATGCAGTCACTAAGTCCGTGTTGCTCGATGACGTCGAGAACACGTCGAAGGCGGACCCGTCCGAGAGCGCGTCCGCACTCGTTTTCACTTTCAGCAGGTCAGTGTTAATCTGTTGAAGGACTTGAAGCTTGAACTCTTCGATCGCGTTCTGGTTTTCCAGAAGGACGGCAGGGCGCCGGTCGATCGCGATCAGCTGTTCAATGATCTGTCCTGAATCGATACCGGACGACAGTCCGGCAAACGATACACCAGTACTCATGGGACCTCCAACGACAAGCGGTATCAGTCGAGATGGTTTTCCCCAGAAAGCTGTCGCGCTGCAGCGCGACGGCTCCATCTCGAGTGAGTTACATGCCTTCTATCAGACTATCGGCAAATGCCGAAAAACCTTCATTGGGCGTGCGGAGTTATTTGCGGGGGCGGTTGGGAAGGTCAAGTTACGTACAGCACAACGCGGACAGTTCGCCTGAGTGGGTACCGAATCCCGCGAATGCCCGCCGCCTCCGTGCAGCGTGTGGTGGCTGAGAGCCGGCATCCTGCCCACTCTCACCATTAGTTTTGATTTTTAGCTGTCAGGCGATGTCGTTGACAAACAGCCCGACGATTTTGTCGATGCTCTCCTCGACCTCCAATACTTGTTCGGCCGGAATCTGACGAACGACTTCTCCCGTACCTGGATCGGTCACTTCAACGACGAGCCTTCCGGAGTCCTCGTGAACCGAGATCGCTAGATCTCGGTTCAGGGAGTCCAGTGCCTGGTTGAGTCGGCCAGCGGCTGCTTCAACTTGACGCGGCTCTAAGCGACCGGGCGAAGCCGATTGGCTCTGCGGGGCCTGTCTCTCCTCAACCTTATGATCGTAGGCCCGGGAAGAACCTTCGCCTCGCTGCATCTCACGCGGCGAGAAGCTCGGCAATGTGCTGAGTGTGGTTTCCATTTCCCTCTACCTCGATTGAACTTCCTTCTAATGACTTTGAGTATTGTTCGAACTCTGAGAATCGCGGCGAAGAGAACCACGATTCTCAGAGCTTCGAAATGAAATTCGCTAAATGCGTGATCTTATCCGAGCAGCGACAGAGCATTCTGCGTCATGACGTTCGCCTGAGCCAACAGAGCCGTGCCAGACTGAACAAGGATCTGCGACCGTGTGAAGGCCGAAACCTCGGATGCAATGTCTGCATCACGGATCGAAGATTCGGACGCCGTGATGTTCTCAATCGAGTTCTCGTTCGCCCGGATGTTGAAGGCCAGTCGGTTCTGGTAGGCACCCAAGTCACCACGCTGCTGCGCGACATTCTGGATTGCCAAATCGACGTTCGAGATCGAGGTCTGAGCCGTCGGCTGAGCAGCGATCGACGTCGAACCCAGGTTCAGGACAACGCCCGAGGCACGCATGTCTGTAATGTTCACCTCTATTCGGTGAACGGCACCATCGTCTGGACCCACCTGGAACTGCCCGCCAGTGCCTGAATCGATCACCAGATCGAGACCATCTAACTCACCGTCTCGGTAGCCGTCTGTTGCCGGGTTGATTCCCTCCGCCCCCTGCGATCCGCTCAACGTGAGCTGGATACCCAGACGGTCGAAGTTGGCGAGAACCGAACTTCCCGTTGCAACGACACCGGTCTGTGCTGCACCGTCGGCGTCGAGAGCAGCACCGATATCGATCGTCTGCGTCGCAACACCGTTACCTAACGTGATCTCCCGATCGTTTGTGCCGGCAGTATCGATGAAACGATACGTCCCGGCCGTGGCACCGGAAACTTGGACAGCCACAACACCCGTCGTCGGGGATGCTAGTGACGTCGAAACCGTCGGATCGTTATCGACCACGTTCCCGAAACCAGTCAGAATGGCCTGATTGTTGTAGGACGTAACCGTTCCGATTCGGTCAATTTCGTTGATGAGCTGCGTATACTCGGCGTTGAGGGACTCGCGGTTCGAGTTGTTGAGCGTGGATGACGAGGCCTGGACGGCCAGTTCTCGCATACGGATCAGAATCGCGTTAACCTCGTTCAAAGCGCCTTCAGCGGTCTGAATCAGGTTCGTCGCTTGTTCAGCGTTCTTGACAGCCTGCGTTAGACCACTGACCTCGGCTCGCATACCTTCCGAAACGCTGAGGCCGGCAGCGTCATCGGCTGCCCTGTTGATCCGGAGACCCGAAGAGAGTCGCTCTATTCGGGTGCTCAGATCTCTGTTGTTAATGTTCAGTATCCGTCGAACGTTAATCGACGGAAGGTTCGCATTGACGCGGAGTGGCATCGTGAAAACCTCCTTGTTGGTCTCGCTTAAGCCTTGAGACTGTTACGGCATCCTTGCCGATGACCGAGCCCGTGGGAAGCTCGGCTGAAGATTGGTCAGGGGACTGCAAACAACACAATTAGCCGAAAAAACGGCCAAAAACCCTAACTTTGGTGCGGTAATCCTTCACCTCCTCACTCTTTATTGGAATAGTATGGATGTTTCCTTTTGTCTATGTATCGACTGTGCAGGAAACAACCTTTAACCTTTTTTCCCAATGCAGAGCGAGAAAACGGCCAGGGTCTGGCTGACATTTTCGGCGCCCCCCGAGGAGGTCACCTTGCCACTTTTTCGATTATCAAAGTTCGGTCGTCCGAACCTTTCCTGGAGAGATGATTTTCTCAGAATTCTTCTGCCATCCGAAATCAGGCCTTCCCACGTCGGCGTATTTGGAGGTTTTCACGGTGCCAACGGCCTGAACGAACAACTTCTGAATCCACCATAGCCCAACTTGGTATCACTTTATATACCAAGTATCGCCAGGAACAGGTTCGGCTTTAGTCTTTTCTTTGGAAGATCCTAAGGCGCGCCTCGTCGTCTCCCGATCTCTTGAAGGCTTTATAAATCTATTTAGCTTTCTCTTTTTACTGGAGGAGCGAGAGGGCGCTCTGAGGGAGTGCGTTTGCCTGCGCAAGAACCGCAGTCGCAGCTTGGGTCAGGATCTGGGCACGCGTGAATTCTGAGACTTCCTCTGCAACATCGGCATCCCTAATCGACGATTCGGAGGCTTGGATGTTCTCAATCGCGTTGTTCGCAGAAGCAACAGTGAAAGCCAACCGGTTCTGCACAGCACCGATTTCCGCGCGTTCCGAGGTCACCCGGTCGATCGCCAGGTCCAGAATAGGGATCGTCGCTCGAGCGCTCACCTGCGTAGCGATTGAGGTGATATTCAAGTTAAGCTCAGGCCCGCTAGCACGCATATCGTTCAGCCCGAACTCAATCCGGTCCGTCATCTTGTTATCGGGGCCGACCTGGAATGATCCCCCAGTTCCTTGCTCTACGTGTATCGACAGGCCGTCCAGATCGCCGTCTCTGTAACGATCGTCCAGATTCAGAACGAGCCCCAGCCGATCGAAGTTGGCTACAGCGGTCGTTCCGGTGGCAACGACCCCCCCGTCCGCGTCGTTGTCGAGAATAGATCCGATATCGATCGTCTGCGTAGCCACACCATTTCCAACAGTGATCTGATTATCAGTCAAACCGGCATCTAAGAACGTATAAGTACCTGAATTTGCACCACTTATTGTCACTCCAGCCACACCCGTAGTCGCACTCGCGGTGATCGCCGTCGAGATCGTCTCACTGACCGTATTCCCAAAACCCATAAGCAGAACAGTGTCGTTATATGAGGTAGTCAGGGCCACTCGATCGATTTCCGTGATCAACTGCGTAAACTCGGCCTGCAGGTTGTTCCTGTTTATGTCGTTAATCGTCGACGAGGCAGCCTGCACGGCCAGCTCCCTCATACGGATCAGCATAGTCGAAACCTCGTTCAGCGCGCCTTCCGCAACCTGCGAGAGGTTTGTCGCATGCTCAGCGTTCCGAACACCCTGCGTAAGACCTCCGATCTCAGACCGCATACGCTCGCTGATAACCAGACCGGCAGCATCGTCGGCACCGCTATTGATGCGCAGCCCCGTACTCAGCCGTTCGATGCGGGTGGCTAGCGCCCGGCCGTTCACACCCAACGCTCGTCGCGCGGTGATGGCTGAGATGTTGTTGTTAACGCGAAGGGGCATCTATTGCTCCTGTAGGTCGGCGATAGACTACTAGTGCCGTGGAGGAGCAACGCCTATGCCATACACGAAATTCTTGGCCGAAAGCTTTGATATATCACATTGTTAAATATGTATTTATAGACTTACCCCAACTCAATTTTGATCGAGTTGGGGAAATACTCGAATAGGATGTAATTTCCGGAGGAGACCTTTGAGTGGATCCTAAAGACTATCGGAATGGGGGTTAAATAATTTGAAGTGGTGGAGAAAGGCCCTCGGCAGAGGCCGGTCCTGCAGATTCCAAGACTTCGTGCCTTATTGTCTTCGGTGTTCCGGGGTTTCCCACAAACAAAAAGACCTCCGTCTTGCGACGAAGGTCTTTTGCCATTGCGGGGGACGTACGGCTAAGAGTAGCTACACTTGGTTGGCCTATACGGTCACATCCACGTGATTCGCGCCTACCTTTGGTGCGTCGGCAAGTTGTGCGGTCGGTGCACTACCAGTCCCATCAACCGACGGGGCTGATTGGGGAGCGGGCAACTGCTGAACAGATCTGACAATCAGGTCCGCAGCCAGATTAGCCACTCCTTGGACTGATGTAGACATCGTCACCACCTCCTAAAGATAACGCACATCCCTTACAGGGCCTTATTATGATATTTCGGCCTAGAGTGTCCCAATCTTCAGGCACGGATGAAGATATCTTCGCAATTGGGAGGCTTTCAAGGTCTGCAGACTCAGAGCAGTTCGATATTCAAAGTGATTCTAGGATCTTGATTCGCCGGAGAAGGTGGTCGATGGAGAAGTACGTGTAGCCATCTAAGACGGGTCCCCCGATGTATGAAACTGATCGTCCGTCTCTTCAACGACTCGGATACGTGCACAATCGAAGACATAGAGTGTCGAACGGGACTCTCGTTCTCGGGGCTGGGTCCCAACCGCAATCAGAGCCTCGTTATCGAGAAAAAGCCTTCCGCCTGGCTGACCCATCGTTACCCAAAACCGGTCTCTGCCTTACGTGTCGCTGCCCCAATGTTTTCGAACCCAGTTAACAGCCAGGACCAGAGTACTGGGCTCTTTGATCTGTAAGGGTGTCTCAGCCCCAAACACTATCCCTCCGCATCGCTGCGAATGAATCGTCAAAAGCATTCAGCGCCAAGTCTATGTCCTCCGCAGAATGGGAATAGCACGGGTAGCAGACAGAATAGAGAAGGATTCCTCGCTTGAACATCTCGGCACACATTCGATCGTAGAGCTGACTGTCCGTGGCCCCATCGCCCGACCGGAATCCGAATACACCCAGCGGCGAGTAGCCCAAGAAACCGGCATCTACGCCGTTCCTGTCTGCGATCTCGTTGACTCCACGATGAAGCTGCTCTCCGCGGGCCCAGAGCGTCTCGATCACCTCTTCAGTTCGGTAGACACCGATCACGGCCCGCGCAGCTGCAAGTCCGAGGGCATCGCCCCCAAAGGTCGAGGATACGGCAGCTTCGCGAACGGTCTCCATGATGTCGCGTTTCCCGACGTAGCAGGAAAGCGGAACGCCGTTCGACATACCCTTCGCGAATACTGACAGATCAGGGGTGACACCAAACAGCTCTTGGGCACCGCCTGTTCTCAGCCTGAAACCCGTGACAACCTCATCGTAGATCAGAAGCGCACCGTGTTCGTCCGATAGACGTCTGAGCTCCCCTAAGAACGCTAGGGCCTGGTCCATACCGACATAATCACAGGATACACTGATCGCGGCCACGTTCTCCGGATTCCGTTTCAGCGCGTCTTCAAAAGCCTGGATATCACCCCACGGAAGTGCTTCGTATACAGACTGCACCACCTCGGGAACACCCGGTCGCGTCATAGTGTTAACCCACCCGTGATACCCGCTGGATAGGATGATATCCCGTTTAGTGTATGCGCGGGCAAGTCTGTGAGCGGCTGCCATCGCTTCACCCCCGGTCTTGAGAAAGCGAACCTGTTCTGCACATGGGATCAGTTCTATCAAGTCTTTCGCCAAGGCGACCTCAAGCGGATGCGCATAGCTATAGACGAAGCCGTCAGCCGCCTGCTTCTGAACGGCTTCCACAACCGCAGGATAGGCATAACCAAGCGTTATCGGCCCTAGCCCTGCACGAAAGTCGACGTATTCATTACCGTCGACATCCCACACCCGACACCCTTCACCCCGGACAAGGTAGCAGGGCTCGATACCGCGCAGGCTCTCTCTTGGGACCTTCGAGTGCGTCTGGCTTCCCATGGGTGTCACGCGACAGGCTTCGTCGTAGAGCTTCCAAGATTCGGCTGTTGTATGGTCTTCCGGCTTTCTGATTACTGGCTCCTCAAAAGAAATGCCCCCAGCCAGCGTTTCGAACTCGTGCCCGGGGGCGGTCGATTCCTGTTGTTCGGGCTATTCCGTTGACAATCCTCGCGCAACCTTTTGGATCGCCATTCCCATGTCACGGATATCCTCTTCCGACAAATGCTCGTGTATGCCCATCACGCACACGGTCGATAGTGCCTTGACTGCGTTGGGAACGAGGCTGGCATCATATTGATAGTCTCTGCTCGCCACTTCACTGTCGAAAGGGAACCCGCTCTTCCCATAGGTCTGCTTCTTCGTCAGGAAATCACCCCGCATGTAGATTGGGTCGCCGATGTAGTGTGCGGAAACAGACACGCCCTCCGCCCTTACGGCCTCACAAAACCGATCCGGGTCGTGTTCCGTCACATGGAAGATGTAGTTCCACCAGGTCGTTTCTCGATCGTCCTGTTCGGAAATGACGGTAACACCGGGTGCATCGGTGAGCAGGTCTGTGAGCTGGCGTCCGAGCGCAATACGTTGGAGTGTCACGTCACGCAGCTTCTTGAGCTGTGCGATCCCGACAGCACCCTGCATCTCGGTCATCCTGTAATTTGGGGCGAGAAAAGCGTGGTCCCGCTCCCCCATATACTTGTAGTCCCAACCTTTGTCCGAGAAGAGTTTCAGCCGGATATACGTCTCCTCGTCATTGGTGATCGCCATTCCTCCGTCGCCGGTCGTCATGTGCTTCGATTGCTGCAGGCTGAAGCACGCGATGTGCCCGGTCGCACCCGCATACCGGTCCTTATACATCGTCGCGTGACACTGGCTGCAGTCTTCGATCAGAACCAGGTTGTGTACCTTCGCGATTTCGGCCACCTCATCCGTGTCGCAGGGCCGACCGAACAAATGGACGAGTATGATCGCCTTGGTCCGATCGGTGATATTCGCCTCGATCGACTCTGGTGTCATGTTCATCGTGAAGGGATCGACATCGGCAAACGTTGGAATCGCGTTCTGTATCAGGATCGGCATCACGCTTCCCGGATCCGTGATCGGGGCTGTAATGATTTCGTCGCCGGGATCCGGGTTGACGGCACCGACGGCCAGATGGATCGCGGCGGTCCCGCTTGTACATGACTGTGCATACTTGACCCCATAGAAGGCCGCGAAGTCCTTTTCGAACTGTGGAACGAAAGTACCGTTCTTGCCGAAAAGGTTCTGGCTTCGGACGGCCTCGAGGAGCAACTTCTCCTCCTCTTCGCCGAAGGGCTTACGACTTTGGAACGGATCTTTGCGAACAGGGCTACCGCCGTCAATGGCTAATAGTTCAGACAAAAAAGTCTCTCCCGGAGTTCAGAGAAACCCAGATCAAAGAATCTGCAGAACCATCTTGTACTGTGTCTGGGTCTCGGTGAATGGCATAACGACGACGATTCGACCGTCGAAGGGGTCGCCTTCCCCGCCCTTCTTATAGGGGTTGTGAGGGAGAGCCGGCCACTCGATTCTACATCCGGAAGGCAGGAGGAGACGCCAACCGTTGTGTTCGACGAACCCCGCCTCGCCGGGGACAGACCAAGAAAACGGCTGTTCACCCAGAGGTATCGAATCACCCGTAGAGAGGCGAAGTTGGTCGCCGAAACTCGGAACGAGTGTAAGATGTCCCTCGACCTGCCCTGTCGGATTTTCTGCCTGGTATATGAGCCCAAGCTCGTTGTCTCCTCTTTCGACGACCGAGACAAGACCCACCACATCGCGATACAACAACCGAACGGTCAGCGTAGACCCGTCTTCCTCTATCGCAACCTCATCCGGGACGTGCTGTAAGGCATCTGTCAGGAAGTCCGGGTCTTCATCGCCGGGTGTGTGCCGCAGCTGTTTCACATCTCCCACTGTGAAGTTGCTCCAGAGGGGCTGAAGCTTGGTATTTCCACCACCCAGGATCACGCCTACGCGATCATGATAAACGCTCTGAAAGTTCTGCCAGTCCTGCCCCCATCGGTTTGCGTGAGGAGCCTGCCGGAAAGCATTTGAGCAGATGAACCAGGGCTTGCTTCTGCGGACGGCGGCCAGATCTCCCATGCGATAAGCATGCGTGTCTCTCGAACCGGCCGTCGGCTCAGCCTCGCCTTCTCCGGAATGCAGAAGCATGGACGCCGCATAGTCGGCATCGAACACCTGCCCGGAATTGAACATCGTCAGCCGCGATGCTTTTCTGTCTTTCGCCGGCAAATCGGGTTTGGAGGCTGAGATGATCCGCTCATGCTGCTGCGCCAGAAATCCGCGTCCATGTGGCGTGTGACTGAAGCCTGGATTGCCCGGCCGAATCGTCGGGTGATACCAGTTCCGCCCGTCGACGGTTTCGACTACGCTGCCATCCGGGTAGGCGAATGCCGCGTGGAAGCGAGCCGCGCGATCGAGAGCTTCGAGCAGACGATCATCCTGGCTCTCGGTGAAGAGGGTGCCCAGCGCGTCGACGTATACGAAGTTGTATGAAACGACGGGCCCTTCGTGCTCGGGCCACCACCCATGCTCTGATTGCGTTTCAGCGACCCGCCGGCCAAAGGCAATAGCTTGATCGAGCCACGCCTGACGCTCAAATGCAAGCCCCGCGAAGTACAGCCCCATCGAATGATGTGCCGGGATGTTTTGCACCCGGTTCAGACAGGTCTCCGAGATGCCCGTATACCCTCGAATCAACGCAGCATCCCACTCCTGGCGATCATCAGATCCAAAGGCATCTCGCGTCAACCAGTATGCCCGTATCCATCGACTGTACGACCAGGGCATATATATCTGCCCCCACGTCGAGTAGTCCTTCTTTCTGAACGTGAACATTCCTTCCTCGTCCTGAGCATCGATCAGCGCGTGACCGCCCTGGACGATCGCCGACAGAACAGCCTCATCACCGCAGTAGCGACTGTCTTCTAGCGACCACACGGCAGCTAGAGACAGGAGCACGTTCTGATCCGTCGAGATCCACGGCTCA
>DPVD01000495.1:0-8968 GCA_003526745.1 Candidatus Latescibacterota bacterium | reverse complement strand
AGACGGAACGGCGGAATGGTCGCTCTGTATGCCGGCACCACCGCAGAACGCGCGCAGGAAACGCTCGATGTGTGCCGGGCCGAAATCGATCGTCTCAGCAAGGATGTCACGGAGGAAGAACTAAATCGCTCCAAGACCGTGATCAAAGGCAGTCTGTTCACCACCGGCGACCTGCCGGAGGGTCGCTCTGCTGCGCTTGTTGAGGACGTCTTCCTTCAAGATCAAGGACGATCGCTGGACGACATCGCCCTCGGGATCAACAACGTTACACTTGATCAGATTCCGGCTTATCTTGAAGCCTTTCCGCCGAAACCGCAGACGCTCGTAACTTTGGGACCGAAACCCTTGGACTAACCACCGAGGGCACAAAGAACGACAGGATCCGGTAGATAGACCTTTGGCGGACGAAGATAGGACCGGGAAACAAATAGTCGATGCTGCGTTCCACGTGCACCGCAACCTCGCGCTCGAACTAATACAGTAGTGTCGACAACATTTCCCTTTGCCGCGAACTCGCAAAACGGATCCTGCCTTTCTCCCGTCAAGCTCGACTGGACATTGAATGCTATGGAGTAGTCCTTGACGGCGGATTACTACTGGGCGTATTAGTAAATGATGCGGTCATCAACGAGTTAACGACTGTCGAATCGGCCTTTGACCTTCACATCGCATTGGTTCTGACTTATCTGAGACTTCCTGAGCTCCAATTGACCTACCGAAGCAACTTCAACGTGAAGATTGTACCGTCACGGCACAAAACACCTCGTTTTCTGATCGCCTGGTGGTCTTGACGATTCGTTTGAGGGTTTGATGGATAAGTATCCAGGGTTCACGAAACAACAGAAGGAACAGATACACGAGGAGGGGTATATCCTGATCGAGGATGCCCTTGAGCCGTTCGGGTTGGACAACGTGATCCGAGCGTGGGAAAGGATTCAAGCGGAAGAGGAGCCCGGATGGAAGCAGGCGGTGGCGGATGGGACGGTGACTGGCGGTTATGGGAACGGCCCGAACGCACACACAATGAGCCAGGTTTGCAATCACGATCGGCTCTTCTTCGACATCGGGAGCAACCCGATCATACGGCCACTCGTCGAGGAGCTTCACGGGCCCGACGTTCAGTGTGCGGGTGTTACCAACCACTGTCATCACGCGCACACCGGGGCACATACTACCTGGCATAGAGATTGGTCGCCTTGGACACATCGGGACTGGATCATTAAATCCAAGGTCTTCTACTTCCTAGACGACCAGGATGAAGAGATGGGCTGCTTCTCGATCGTTCCCGGAACCCACAAGCTACCCGAGGGCCCTGACAGGGAGAAGTATTCTGGCGAGAACTTGGAGAAGATGCCTGGGATGATGAAGGTTACGGGGAAGGCCGGGAGCGCGATTCTTTGGAATGTGCTAATGTATCATACCGGCACGGCCAACACGAGCGACCAGGACCGCCGTATCATCATCACCAGCTATGTGCCGTTCTGGATGAAACGCTGGAACGCGAACCCGATACCACAAAACATCGTGGATTGGACCGACACACCAGAGCTTCGACAGTTATGGGGCATACACGCCGTGCACGGTCGTGCCTCATACGATCGGCTCGATGTCCCGTATCTAACAGAACACGAAGAAATCACGAAGGCCAAAAAGTTCTAGAGGGATCAGGAGATCATCATGGAAGCGGTTTCAGAAGAAACGTATCCAGGTCTGACGGAAGAGCAACGAGTACATTTCGAGGAACACGGTTACATCATTGTCAAGAATGCGGCCGAACCGATAGGGATCGAACGGATACGGAACGCCTACGAACGCACAGAGCGGGAGACAAAGCAGAATTGGCTCGACATGCTTGAGTCAGGAAATCTGAAGGGTGGATACGGAAACGGGCCCAACGCACACACCATCTCTCCGAACTACGAGTGGGATACGACGATTCTGGACCTAGCGAACAACCCGAAGGTCATCCCGATCATCAAGGAGTTGGTCGGTCCGGATTACCAGGTCATGGAGATGCTCTACCATAACCATCACGCCGGTACCATTGCCCACACCAAGTGGCATCGCGACTGGCCGCCGTGGGCACACCCGGAGTTCACACTCAAGGTGAAATGCTTCTACGCGGTCGATGACATATACGAAGACCAAGGATGCTTCAGCCTTGTACCGGGTACGCACAGGAACCCTGAAGGCCCCCCGCAGGAGACCTACACAGAAGACAACCTAACCGACATGCCCGACCACAAGAAGATGGTGATGGAAGCAGGTGACGCAATAATCTGGGATGTCGTCTGCTGGCACACGGGGATGGCCAACACAAGCGAGCGCGACCGCCGTCTCGTCATCTATGGCTACATGCCCTTCTTCGTGAAGAAGTGGAACGCATCACCCCCTCCTGAGCCTCTGGTCGAATGGGCGGACACGCCCTACAAGAGACAGCTGCTCGGCATTCATTGCGTCAACGGTCGCCGCGGCTGGGACCGGACCGATGTCGAGTATCTGCCCGAGCACAGGGAGATCGCCGAAGTGAAGAAACTCTAGTACAAGACAATCGATCCAGAACGACCCCGGAAGCACAGCTTCCGGGGTCGTTCTGGTGTCTCGAATGCTGTTTCTGCTGAATCGGGCATTCGGTCTCTCGTATCTCAGAACTGCCTTAACTGCCCTGCGAAAAAGGCCCTTATGTCGTTTTCCACTCACACACTCGACAACGGACTACACCTCGTCTTCGAGGAGATCCCACGTATCCGTTCTGCTGCCGTAGGCTTTCTCGCGAACACGGGATCACGCGACGAGCCCAAAAATCTCGCAGGTGTGTCGCACTTTCTCGAGCACATGTGCTTCAAGGGCAGCGAGAAAAGAGATTGGCGCAAGCTCAGCCTCGATGTGGATGATCTGGGTGCAATGTGGAACGCCTACACCTGGTGGGAAGGCACGGCCTACTTCCACTGGGTGCAGAGCGATCGGCTTCATGAATCGATCGAGATCTTGGCAGACATGATGCGGTCGACCATCCCGCACGAAGAGTTCGACACTGAGAAGAAGGTGATCCTAGAAGAAATCGCCATGTACAACGATCGCCCTGACTCAATCATCTTCGACGAGCTGATCCAGTCGGCCTTCGATGGACATCCGCTCGGACAGAGCATCCTCGGCACCTACGAGTCGGTCAGTGAAATCACCCGCGATGAGATGGCCGGCTACTTCGAACGACGCTATGCACCGAACAACCTGACCTTCATCGTCACCGGACGATTCGATAAGGATGAGGTGATCGATAGCGTGCAGGCGGCCTGTGGCGAATGGTTTTCACACGCCAGCGAAAGGGATCAAGACTCACCGACCTTTACGCCGGGATCAAGGGTCACCCGGAAGGACGTCGTGGCACGTGAACACATCGCATTCGCTGTCCCCGCGCCTCCCGCCAACAACGAGAGCTCCGTAACCGCAGACCTTCTGGCTGCATACCTCGGCGCGGCCACCAACAGCAGACTCTTCTGGTCGGTCATTCAAAAAGGGCTCGCCGACGAAGCCTCAGCCGACTACTATGGTTTCAGCGATTCCGGGCTGTTCTACGTGTATCTCTCCGTGGATCCCACGAACGCGGGCCAAGTGATGGCGATCGTCCGGGACGAGCTCTCGGGCCTAGCCAACGGAATCGATTCCGGCGCGCTCGAAAGAGCCAAAACAAAGGCCGCCACATCCCTGGTCTGCAGCGGCCAGAACGGACTTCATCGATTCTCTCAGATCGTCGGCGATCTCAGCACGAACACACCACTCAAATCGATCGACGACCAGCTTGCAGAGATCGATGGCGTAACGCCTGACGGCATAGCCGACTACCTCAAAGCCTATCCAGTGACTGCCAACCCGGCTTTGATCGCACTCGGACCCATGGAAAAAGCCTCCTGGTAAGGAACTGAGCCATAAAACTAAAGAGAGCCCCCGAATGCTAGGGGGCTCTCTTTAGTTTTATGGCCTACAGGCTAACTCAAGCTGGCTCGATTTCCGAGAGAGGATACGGGTCGAGAACTTCCTCGACCGATCGTGTATTCGGGAAGAACGACAGCAGTCTCAGGAGAACGCCTTCCACAACGGCATCGGGACAGGAAGCTCCACAGGTCAGAGCGACCATGATCGGTCTCTTCTCCGGCAACCAGTCACGGGATGTGACGACCTTCCGCTGCGCCAAGTCGAAGTGGCGAATCTCCGATGACGACACGATCTCGTCTGCGTTTCGCACGAAGTATGTCGGCATCTTCTGCTCGCATAGCTCTCCGATATGTGACGTGTTCGAAGAGTTATACCCACCCACAACCACAGACAGGTCCGAATCAGATTCCACAAGTGAGTAGGTCGCGTTCTGGTTCTCGTTTGTCGCGTAGCAGAGAGTGTCAGTCGTGTCCGCAAAGTGATCGAAAATCGCCTGTTCACCGTAACGGCCTACAAGAGCCTGTCGGATCGCGAGCGCAATCTCGTGCGTCTCTGACGCCAGCATAGTCGTCTGATTCACCACCCCGACCCGCACAAGGTCCACATCTGGATCGAACCCCTCCGAGCATTTGTCACCGAAGACATCCTGAAACACATCGGCGCCCACTTCGCCACGGATGACACGGCAAAGCATATCCGCTTCCTCCAAGTCCCTGACGACAACCGTCTTCGCGCTTCGAACGCTGTGGGAAAAGGTTGCCCGCGTTTCCTCGTGTGCCGCCTTTCCGTGCACCACGACCGAGTAGCCTTGCTCGCCCAGCTCAGCACTCCGCTTCCAGACCTTCTCTACAAACGGGCACGTCGTGTTGTACGTGTAGGCATCGATACCACGGTCAGACAGGGCTTCCTGAATCTCAAGTGTCGTGCCGAAAGCCGGAACGACGACGATGTCTTCGGAGCCAAGGTCGTCCCAATCGATCAGCTGTTCCCCCGAAGGCGTGAACAAAAATTTCACACCCCGCGACTCCAGGTCGCGGTTCACATCCGGGTTATGAATCATCTCACTCAGCAAGAACACCCTTTGCCCCTCGTGTTCGGCTAACGTCTGATAAGCGATCTCGATCGCATTCTCGACGCCGAAGCAGAATCCGAAGTGGCGAGCGAGCTGCACCACAACCGGTCCAAAATCGAGCACCGCAGGTGAGAGATCGCGCTTCCTGGGGTCGGCTTCCTGACGCGAGCGTTTGACCCGTGTGATGATCGAACTCCGGTAGAAGTCCGGGATGTCGAACTGTCTCGCCATACCTAAAGTGTAACGGGTTTCCCCTGCTCAACAGAATCGTAGGCGGCTTCTGCGATCGCGACGACGGCCCGTCCATCTTCCCCTTTAACGGGAGGCGTCTCTCCTGCGAGCACGGCCTTGGCAAAGGCATCGATCTCCTGCGCCACCGGCGACAGGTCTCCTTTCAAGTCATCTGCCGAAATTGACACTGTATCCGAATCGCCAACCTGATACATCAGCTTTGCGTCGTCTCCCCAGAAGGACGGGAACACGAGCGATCCCTTTTCGCAATCGACACGGCCACCGTAGCCTCCGATCGTGCTCGCGTTGCTCGAGTGGAGCGATCCCACGGCGCCGCTCTCGAACGTTATCGACACTAGGACAGCATCGGGGAAGTCGACCTCGCGGTTTATGTAGTTCCCGCCTACTGCGAATACGGACGTGGCCTCACACCCGGCCACAAACCGGAGGAAGTCGATCTCGTGTGCGTTCACTTCCATCAGGGTCCCGCCACTCTGCGCGCGTGAGGTGCGCCAAGGCACCTGCCAGATGCCCTTGAATCCACTGCCGAGCCTGTAAATGGTCATCACCGTCGGCTCGCCCAAGCCGCCACTACGAACCAGATCCCGCACCTTACGATGAATTGGATGAAACCGGCAGACCTGCCCAACCCCGAGCGAAACGCTTGCATCACGGGCAGCCTCGATCATGCGATCACAACTCGCAACGGTAGCTGAAAGCGGCTTCTCCGAAAAAACGTGCACGCCCGCCTTCATAGCCGCCAGTGCAGGTTCCTCGTGCAGAAACCCGGGTGTCGCGATCATCACTGCATCCACGTCACCCCGCGCGAGCGCTTTCTCATAGGATGCTGCGAATGCACAATCCAGATCCGATGCCAGCGCCGCGCACTTATCCTCGTCCACGTCGCTGACCCAGATCATCTCTGTCGAGTCTAGGCTCGCAGCACTCTCGCTCAGGCTGCGCCCCATCACACCGCAGCCAATCAATCCCAATCTGAGAACGTCCAAAAACCTTCTCCTCCGGTTGATCGCTTGACGTCAATCCAACATAGAAGGGACCACAAAGTCACCAAGACATACAAAGAACCGTAGGGAGGTCGAAAGCTCAAGCGTAACCCACAGAAGGTTAGGCCAGAAACCCTTCACCTTCGTGTCTTGGTGGCTAGAGTCTTCATCGACTTGGGGCTAATCTTACGAGCCCGTGACCGGAGTGTCAATCTATGCTCTCCAGTCGATGCCGCTTGCGCCTGATACGGCCTGACTTACCTTGCGAAGCGAATAAATGATCATCTTCATCGGGGAAGGAAGGTTCATGCCAAACATCCAGCACGAGCCCCTGAGAATCCTCAGCAGGGCCCTCTACGAGGCCGTCGGCGTCCCATCGGATCAGGCGAAAATCATGACCGATCATCTCGTGGACGCAAACCTCTTCGGGCACGATTCTCACGGCTCTATCCGCACACCGGGATACCTGAAATCCCTCCAAGCCGGCAATCACAAACCCGTCAGTGATCTCAACATCCTCCGTGAGAGCTCGACGACAGCAGTCATCGACGCCGAGCACTCGCTCGGTATCGTCATTGCACATCGGGCCATGCAGATGGCCGTCGACAAAGCCAAACAGCACTCACTCGGTGCAGTAGCCGTACACCAGTCGAGCCACATCGGCCGGTTGGGAGATTACCCGCCGATCGCGGCCGAGCAGGAATGCATCGGTCTCCTCCTCCTCAACGGAGGGGGACGCTTTACCGCACCCTTTGGTGGCACGGCCCGTCGTCTTCCACCGAACCCCATCGCAGCCAGCGTCCCGACCCCGAACGGCAAGCCCTTGATGCTCGACATCACCACCAGCATGGCAGCAGGCGGCAAGGTTGAGGTTTTCAGAGCGCGTGGAGAGGAACTTCCTGAAGGGTGGCTCATCAACGACAAAGGAGAGGCTGTCACAGACCCGAACGCATTCGGAGATGGCAACGTGGCGATGCTTCCCCTTGGCGGCCCAATGGGTCACAAGGGATACGGCCTGGCAACCATGATCGACGCCATTGCGGGCGGTCTGTCTTGGGCTGGATGCAGCGCGGACCCGCCAACACGGGGTGGCAGTGGCTTCATCGCTATGGCCATCAAAATCGAAGCGTTTATCGATCTTGACGAGTACCTTAAGGAAATTGGGATCCTTTGCGACTGGATCAAGTCCTCACCGACCGCGCCCGGATTCGACAAGGTCTATCTTCCCGGCGAGATCGAGTGGGAAAAGCGCGCAAGGCGAGAGGACGAAGGGATCTACATCGAAGACGAGACCTGGGGTAAGATCTGTGAATCGGCGGAGGAACTGAATGTTCCGATCCCAAAAGGGCTTCCGGCCCCGTGACGATCGAGGAACTGATCGACTTCTACCTGTCGATCCAGCAGCCAGGCTCACTCGTCGGGTTCACCGACCTATATGGGGAAGAGATCGAGAAGCTGAAGTCGATGATACATTCCCACTACGGTAACCAGGAAGCGTGGCTGTCTTTGCCAGAGACAGACACACTCCCACCCGAGATCGAAGCACAAGCCAGTCGTCTGGTAGAGAAGTATAACGATTGGAAAAGTTGAGCCGATGCCTTACAGATACGTGTCGAGTCGGCCGCTCCTGTAGAGAGGCGACCTGTGGCTATCGCTGCCGATAGCGACGTCGATGAAGACCTTGCGAGGTTCGCCGTTGATCTCACGAACCTCGTAACCGACGATACCACGTTCGAAAAGTTCGGTAAGGATCTCGAACGCCTCAGCAAGTTCCTCGCGTGAGAGGTCCGTTAGATCGCCGAGCCCGGATCCGAGGTCGAGCACCTTGTCCACTGTGGACATAACCCGCAGAGGGTCCCGCTCGTTACGGCCTCGCGTGGACAGGTGTGCACTTTCAAGTGTGGACATACCGGTCATCGTTGCGTTCAGTGTCGTCGTATCAATCAAGCTGCCCTCGGCAGTCGCACCCGTCCGCCAGATCGTTCAAGACCGGAGATCCTGAACCAGCACAAGATCAGGCCAAGTCCGCCGAGTATGGCCCCGACCAGAAACCAGAGGTCGGCTCTCAGATCGGTCGACCGAACCAAGTGTGCACAGCCAAGACCCAGAACAAGGTGAAGAATCAGGAAGATATAGAATAAAGCCATGGGAGCTTCCGATCTTGAGGGGATTGGGCTTAGTAACGCCTTCTTATCAATTATATCGGCAAATTTTCCAGATTCGCCAGCACATCGAATTTTCTTATACCCATATAAAACAATAACTTAAAAAATGCCTTCCACATCAAATTCGAGCCTACGGCGATTCTTACGGCAACAGGCCCCCGAGATCCAGAAAGCCATCTCAGGCACCCGATTGCTAAGAGATGTAAGAAGCATCTGCGAGAGCGATCGCTGGAACTCTTTCGATCGGTTTCACGACACAACCCGCTTGCTCACAGACGCATATGAGGCGTCGGGCGTGGAGTCGGAAGTCTACCCAATCAGGACGGGTGGAGAACCAGGAACTGGGCGCTGGGTCATCAGGGAAGCTTCTGACATCCGAAGCGCGACCGTCGACATCGTCTCCCCGGTCAAGAAACGCATCATCGACTACTCGCAGAACCCCTGGCAGGTGATTCAGTGGAGTGCCTCAACACCGAGACGCGGGCTACGCGCCAACCTAGTCGTCGTGGATTCAAAGGAGGGTCTCTCTAGCCGGAAGCACAAAGACAAGGTCGTGCTGACCC
>DPVD01000020.1:0-32690 GCA_003526745.1 Candidatus Latescibacterota bacterium | reverse complement strand
AGCTGGTGACATGGTCTTCACCCACCACGAAATTCTGCACTCGGGAACGTGGAACATCTCGAACGAGATTCGCTACTTCCTCAGCAACTATATCTGTCGCATCGGTCTCCCCCACAGGGACACCTTCGATCTTCCAGCAATCCACGAAATCTTGAAGGAGGCCCGCGCTCGCAACGACCGCCGCCTACTCCGCTTCTTCGCCGAGGACGACCTGTTCGTGACCCGCGAAGAGGCTTCCTGGAAAAAAATGGTCGAAGAAGATCGATCCGAGTTACGGCAATGATGGATCGACACCACGATGCCAATACTCACCTATAACCAACCGGCAGGACCCACCGTTTTACTCTGCGTCCTCCGCGGCTCTCCATGCCTTTGAGGTTTTATGCCAGTCACAGTAACCCGCAGTCTTCATAACCCAATCATCCACCCAGGATCCGACGAAGCGATCCTCGGGAACATCAACGGCCCGTCCCTTATTCGCGTGCCGGACTGGATCGTGAATCCGATCGGACAATACTACCTCTACTTCGCCCACCATCAGGGCAAGTTCATCCGGATGGCCTATGCTGACGAGCTGATGGGGCCTTACAAAGTCTACACACCCGGCGTTCTCCCGATCGAAGACACAGACTTCGAAAGACACATCGCATCTCCAGACGTCCACGTGGATGATGAGGCGAAAGTGATCCGGATGTTCTACCACGGCGCAGGATTCACGGGACCGAAGCACGAAAACCTTGGTCAGAACACCTGCTACGCAGAATCGGCCGACGGGCTCGCGTTCACGTGCGACCGTATCTGTCTAGGCCCGTCCTACATGCGCGTGTGGGAGTGGGAAGGTGTGTGGTACGGATTCGGTGGTGGTGGAGGCAGACAAATCTGGAAGTCGCAAAATCTCAGGAAGCCCTTCGTTAAGGGCGAGACCTTACCGATCGATGGTGAGAAATACACGTCGCCAGATCAGATTCAGGCATCTAAGAAGAATCCCGACGACCTCACCTACCGCATGCGGCATTCGGCCATCGATCTGGACGGCAGCAGCCTGCACCTCTATTACAGCAACGTCGGAGATCATCCCGAACGAATCAAACGCACGACAATCGATCTGAGTGCCCAAGAATGGCTCGGTACGCCGCCCGTCGAAATCCTTCGCACCCAAACCGACTACGAGGGCGTTGACGAACCAAATGAACCCTCAACCGGTGGCGCCGACCACGAGCCCGTTCACCAAGTCCGCGACCCCTACCTCTACAACGAAGACAACCGCAAATATCTCGTCTACTCAACCGCCGGCGAAAAAGGTCTGGGAATCGCCGAAATCCAAGAGTCCTGAGCCCGTAGAGAACGAGCAAGGAGATCTTTTATCCCTCACCCAAGGTGCACGGAACACAATACCACCCACATCGGACTCCTGAGTAGGGCCACCAAGTGCTGGCCTCCCGAAAGCCCCCCGTGTTCTGTACGCCCTCCATGGTTCCTGCCTTTCAGTCTGTATGCCGCTGATCCACCGGGATATACGACACCGGCGGCGTGTGCTTCTTGAACAGCTTCCGTGTCTCCGCATTCAATTTCCGAAAGGTCTGAGCCGTCATCGCGAACCCTTTCGAGCGCATCACCACGGCCGTGGCCACCACATCCCCAAAGATATCGCCTCTTTTGTCGGTTCTCGTTCCGACACGTGTAGCGATCACACGCCCGAAGTGGACCTTCACCGTCTGAGTGCAGTTCACACCGCGATCTGACAACCACTGATCCCCACCTCGTTTGAGGTCGTGCAGTGCGATCACACCAAGATCGACATCCGCTTCTTCGTGGACGGTCAGAGCCGCGTCTCCCATGAATTTCACCACCTCACCACGCGACCCCTCAATCGCATCCCCGATCAGCTCGTAATAGTCAGAAAGCATCTCTGCGATTTCACGATCCGGTTGTCCGGTCGCGAACGAATGAAACCGTTGCAAATCAATAAATCCCACGAGGAGATCCATCTCCCGGGGCTTGTCAACAGAAGGCAGTACAGCCATGTCAACTCCTTCAGTTAATTTTCGTTATATCAGCGACCCGTACGTTCGCCAGTAGGGTTTGAAGGATTCGCCAGCCTTTGTGTCTGGCAGCTGTTGGATATCTGGTACTGTTGACCTCCTTCCGAACCCTGCCCTTCACCCCTCACTAACAATTACTTACCAAGCACCTGTTTACTGCTTCACGAGCTTCTGCATCGACCGAAGCTCTCTCGGCGGATCCATCTGGCTTCCATAGTCGCTCCACGCCACCTCAGCCACATAGATGTCACCCTTCGAATCGACTGCAATCCCGTGAGGTGAGTAGAACCGTCCTGGCTCGTCCCCGTAAGACTCGGTTCCAACACGAGCGAGCACATCACCTGTCCGACTCATCACCGACACGCGTGGACCTAGGTTGGTCCCCATCGCGTTGCTCCCAATCCCGCAGAAGTATTCGCCCAGGTAGATCAGAGGATCGTCTTCCGCAGGATCCATACAGATCGCAGCCACACGGGACATGTCGTTCCACTGCGAGATGAACTTGCCCTCCGTGTCGAACACCTGCACCCGCTGATTCTCCCGGTCGGCCACATACACTAGCCCGTCGTGGATGATCAGGTTATGTACGATGTTGAACTGACCCGGGCCTGTGCCGGATTCGCCCCAGGACATAATCAGCCGACCATTTGGATCATACTTATGCACCCGCGCATTCGAGTATCCGTCGGCGACAAACAGATTGCCCGTTTTCGGACACACGGCCAGATGTGCAGGACGGCAGAAAGGATCCCCGCTCATTTCCTTCGCTGGATGCTCTGCCTGGATCTCCGCGAGCTTCTCACCCTTGGCGGTAAACTTCTTTACCGTATGGTCACCGTTGTCAACGGTCCAGATCGACCCATCTGGCCCGATCGTCACACCGTGAGGGTTTGAGAACTCCCCGTGCCCCCACGTATCAAGAATATCGCCCTCCGGGCTAAACACGATCATCGGATGAGTGCCACGGTTGAACACAAACACATTGTCATCCGAATCGACCGCGACAGCCGTCGCCTCCTTGTAAGTGGCATCCGGCTGCAGATTCCCCCAATCCTCCCCCGTCGTCTCGTAGACGTAGTCTCCTGACCCAAGCTCTACCATATTACCTCCATCCTAGCTCTGGCTTCTTCCGCTCGCCCTTTTGACATCCGACACTTGTCAATTGTCACGTGACACTGCTCAGTCCCAAACCTTCTCCCACCGACCATGTTCCGCCGACCTATAGATCGCGAACGCCGTCCGCAACTCTCCCAGAGCCACCTCCGGCCCAGCTTCCAGCGTCTTCCCGTCCAGCACAGCAGCCGCAAAGTCAGCAATCTCAGGCCCAAACGACTGCGCGTATCCTTTCGGCTCCATCAGAGGTGTTCCCTCCGGATGCTCTCTGTCCCACAGGATGGCACCGCCCTTGAACCCACCTCCGATCGTGATCTCTCCCTTGCTCCCCGTGATACGCCACCAGTTGTCCGGTGCAAATACAGTGTCTATCATCATCGCATCCAGAATCGCCGACTTCCCTGACTGGAAGCGCACGATCGACCGCATCAGCGATTCACCTTCCATTTGCTTCAGCGGGTATCCGAGTATGCCCACGACCTCCTCGATCTCCCCCATCCAAATCCGAAGGGGCCTGATCCAGTGTGCCCCACCGTCTACCGTAACGCCGCCGCCCGTCCTGTCCTGATCAAATCTCCAATCGTGACCTTCTTGGAACCAGTAATCGTCGAAACCCGCCACATATGCGGCCCTCGCCGTAATCACCTCACCGATCAGCCCTTCGTCGATTGCCTCCTTCGTTCTTACGATCTCCGGCCAATACTGCGAGTTTTCCGCCACCATGAACACCAAATCCGTCTCGCTCGCCGCCTTCAGAATCCGGTCGCACGCCTCGAGGGTCGAAGCCATCGGCTTCTCGAGCAGCACGTGCTTTCCTGCGTTAAAGCTGGCCGTCGCCGCCTCTTCGTGAAAATCGTGCGGCAGCATGATATCAACCGCATCGAAATCCCCTTTCTCTAAGGCCTCCTCCAGCGACGAATATGCCATTGCCCCGACCTCATCCGCCAGCTTAGACGCCCGCGCCATATCCCGATCCACCGTCACTGTAACCTGAACGCTGGGCACTTGCTCCTTGATCCCATCCAGATGAAACCGCGAAATCGCCCCACACCCCACCAACGCCATCTTCAGCATCTTAGCCATCTTGATCCCTCATCACCACTTTCAAACGTGGTCTTTCATCCCTAGATTAATGCCTCACTCCCAGAAGACTATGTGCTCGCTTTCTCGGCAACTCCCTCTCGCATAAATATCCAGAGCCTGATCCGAGCGAAGACGAGGAGTGTCTTCTTTATCCTCCGTGGTCACTTGTAGGTTTTGGGTTCCCATGAACGAACGTGTCAACTTCTCCACAATGTCCGATCGAGAGAAATATCTCTTTGATCTCCAAGGCTTCATCGTCGTCAAAGGTATGCTCTCCAGCGAGGAAGTTAAAGCCCTCAACGAAGCCCTTGATGCCAACTCAGACAAGCGTAAGGACGACAACAACCGGGGGGCATCTGGTGCGATGGTCGGTGACCATCCGCGCGGCCTCTACGAGGGAATGCTGGAGTGGGAGCAACCTTGGTGCGAGCCTTTCCGTGATCTCCTCGCACATAGAAAGATCATCCCCTACCTGAACACACTCCTTGGACGCGGCTGGAAGCTGGATCACAATCTGTTCATCTACACAGCCAAGAAGGGCACCGAAGGGCTGAACCTTCACGGTCACGGCGCGGTCGATTTCAACGGCTCACGTTTCTACGCATACCAGAACGGCCGCATGCGTTGCGGCCTGATCAACTGCCAGTATCAACTCGCAGACGTGAACCCCGGTGATGGAGGTCTCTGTGTCGTCCCCGGAAGCCACAAGGCAAACTATCCGATCCCGAGAGACATCGCTGTGTGGGAGACCGACCAGCAGATTGTCTACCACGTCCCAATGAAAGCCGGCGATCTCGTGATCTTCAACGAATGCACGACGCACGGCACCCTGCCTTGGACTGCCGATCACGAACGTCGTTCACTCTTCTACCGCTACACACCCAAATATCTTCACTACACCGGAGGCGTCTACGAAGCATCGATGCCGAATTGGGTGTCGGAATTGACCGAGGCACAACAAGCGGTTTTGCAGCCTCCATATGTCTACAATCGTCCACTGATCGAAGAAGACGGCAAGACCCTCGTCACGCCCCGTCGAGAGGACGAGTAGTCATCCCGAGCATTCGCAGCCTGCTGTGACCTATCGAGGGACCATATCACCCTAACTCAACCAATTGTTCAACTGATGACCGATCCGTGCCGTCGTTGAAACCAATGTTCCCAGGGTGCACGATCGCGTTCATCGAACAAAACCTTTCATATTCTCGATTCTAGGTCACCTATTTTCAATCCATATGCGTCGACCTTTCATCATCATCCTAATCAGCGCATTCACCGTCGCCATCGCGATGGGCGCCCGCCAGTCCCTCGGCCTCTTCCTCCAACCGATGAGCCTCTCCCTCTCTACGGGCCGGGAGACCTTCAGTCTGGCAATGGCGATACAGAACATTTTCTTCGGTCTGCCTATTGCCGGCATACTCGCTGACAGGATCGGGCCAAGGTGGGTCGTAGCGGCTGGCGCAGCGCTCTACGCGTCAGGTTTCGCTTTCATTTCGTTCTTCCCGACAACAACGAGCCTGTATGTCGGATTCGGGGGAATGGTCGGCCTCGCGCTGAGCGCGACATCCTACGTCGTCGTGCTAGGAGCAGTGGCCCAGGTTGTACCCGCTGAGAGGCGCGGTTCCGCCTTCGGCATCATCACTGCGGCAGGATCGTTCGGGACATTTGCCGTAGTCCCCGGGATTCAGTGGCTGATCGTTCAGTTCGGCTGGGAGATCACACTCCTCTACACAGCGATCGTCGTTGGCTTCATCGCAGTTTTCGCCCTCGGCTATCCGAGTAGTCGATCTGAAGCCAATACCTCTTCAGTCGGAGAAGAGATCGAGGAAAACCTCAGTCGAGTGATTGGCAATGCTCGTCGCCACTCAGGATTCCTGCTACTCAACGCAGGTTTCTTTGTATGCGGATTCCACGTCGCTTTCATCGCGACCCACCTACCATCGTATCTCGCAGACCACGGTTTGCCGAAAATGGTTGCCGCAACCGCCTTGTCACTCATCGGGCTCTTCAACATGGGGGGGTCCTATCTGTTCGGCCGTCTTGGTGACAGATATCGGAAAAAATATCTGCTCAGCTTTCTCTACTTCACACGCGCGATCGTCATCAGCTGTTTTCTGATCGTGCCGGTCACAAGCGTCACGGCACTCGTGTTTGCCTGCCTGATCGGATTTCTCTGGCTGGCCACGGTCCCGCTAACGAGCGGCACGGTCGCCCAGATTTTCGGCCCCAGACACCTGTCATCTCTGTATGGGATCGTTTTTTTCAGCCACCAGATTGGCAGCTTTCTAGGTGTCTGGCTCGGGGGCCGCATCTACGACGCAACAGGTTCTTACAACCCCGTCTGGATCGGCGCCATCATCCTGGGTATCGCTGCATCCCTAGTTCACCTTCCGATCAAGGATCAAGCTTTTGCCCCAAGTCCGAAGCAATCACCGGTCTGAACCGTTTGCCGTCCCACCCCCGCCGATCTTATCTCCGCAGCTTCTAAAACACCTGAACCTATGGAGTCATTCATGCCCGAAACACAACTCTTCCACGACCCCTTAACCCCTAAGCTCGACGCATCCTGGTCCTGGCTACGCGAAGACTCTGATCACTGGCGTATCACCGACAAAGGCCTCGAGGTCCTTGTCGAACCCGGCGTGAAGGACACGGTCAAGAACGCGCTGCTTCGACCTGGCCCAGATCGAAGCAGCGGCACCTTTGCCATAGAAGTCACCATCCACAACCAGGCGGTTCCGACTAATCAGTATGAGCAGGCCGGTATCACATTGTATGTTGATGGAGAACCCGTGTTCAAGGAAGTAAAGGAGCTGATCGACGGAGACCTCTACATCATCCCTGGCAAGAAGCCGATGTCTACGAGCTCAGTTCGTCTGCGTCTGATCGTGACAGCAACCTCGTGGGAAGCACAGTTTTGTCCCGAAGGCGGCGACGGATTCAAGACCGCCGCGACCGGCGAACTCCCGGAACCATCGACAGATCAGGTTAGCATCCAGTGCTACAATGGACCGAACGAATCAGATCACTGGGTTCGTTTCGAAGACTTCAGAATTCTGCAGATGGAGTGATATGGCGAACCCACCCTGAACTGTGCAGATTCAATACCTCAGCGGCGGACCAAGACAGCCAAGAGAGCTGGATATAGTTCATCGGCCTCGCGACTCAAACGGGACGAATCGCCTTCGGTTTCGCTTACGATCGGTTAAGTCTTTTCGTATTCTGAATCTCGATCGTTTTCCTAGAATTCATCATCTGAATTAAACCCGTGTGCCCTGCTTTCTTCCTAATCCGAAGCAACCTTGAAGAAGGAGCGCGCATTGTGGGCCTTCTCGGAGCAAGTCTATGTCACTCAAAATGCGCGTAGGCCTCGGCCAATTCCAGGAATTGACCGACGAGATGCTCGCCTTCATCAAGCAGATCGGCGCTGACGACTTCCTGATGAACACCCCTCGTATCCCTGGCGAAAGCGGCGAGTGGGCATACGAGGACCTGAAATCTCTGAAGGATCGCGCTGACGGTGCAGGTCTCAGACTTATGGCTCTCGAAAACGTCCCCATCGACTTCTATACGGACATCATGCTGGCCGGCCCGAAGCGCGACGAACAGATCAAGCACATGGTCAACACCGTCCGGAATATGGGGAAAGCCGGGATTCCTATCCTCGGCTACCACTGGCTGCCAAACAAAGTCTGGCGAACCGAACCCCTGGCCACGCTGCGAGGCGGCGCCAGGGCTACACGATTCGACGCGTCGGAGCACGAACCTGAAGAACTTACCCACGGCCGGATCTACACCAAAGAAGAGATGACGGAGAACTTCGACTACTATCTGGAGAGAATTCTGCCTGTTGCTGAGGAAGCTGATGTGGTGTTGGCCCTGCATCCGGACGACCCACCAGTCGACTCACTTGGCGGTGTAGGACGAATCTTTGGGAGTTTCGACGAATTCAGACGTGGGATCGACAAGTTCGACAGCCCGCATCACAAACTGGACTTCTGTATGGGCTGTTGGTCGGAGATGAACGCGGATGGCGCCGTTCCCGCGATCAGCCACTTCGCACAGAGAGACCGAATCGCCTACGTCCATCTCCGATTCGTCCAAGGAGAAGTCCCCTGCTTCAACGAGTGCTTCATAGACGAAGGCAGCGTCGACCCCTTCGAAGCCGTCAAGGCACTTCATGACGCAGGTTTCACGGGCTTCCTGATCACCGATCACGTCCCGGAAACGGATGGCGACACACCTTGGGGACATCGAGGGCGTGCGTATGCCTTGGGCTATATCCGAGCACTCATTGATTGGACGGAACGCCTATAAAGGCAGCTGAACCCAAGATGGACTGCGCATGAACATAATATTTAAGCAACGCGAAATCATCGACCGCTACTCGTTTGTCATCTATGCCCATCCGGGTTCATCCAGCCGCGCCCTAGGGCTAGCAAAGGCCGGGGCAGGTGATCCCAACGGTTTGACGATATGAGATTCTCCGACACAACCAGAGGCAGACCTTTCGCGAAGGATCCCGCCGTCATCCGACACGAAAACCGGTATCTCATGTACTACACGATGTGCCCATTTACCGACGATCGTGCATCCAACGGGTTTGGCATCGGGATCGCCGAAAGCGAGAACCTCAGCAACTGGACGAAGGTCGGAGAAATCGCGCCGGAGCAGCCTTGCGAAAAGAACGGCATCTGCGCACCCGGGGCGATCGTCCTCGACGGTCAAGTGCATCTGTTTTACCAAACTTACGGTAACAAGGAATGCGACGCGATCTGTCACGCCGTCTCAACTAACGGTGAGAGCTTCGAACGAGACCCGACCAACCCGATCTTCTGCCCGACAGGAGACTGGACTTGTGGTCGCGCCATAGACGCCGACGTGATCGACTGGAAAGGCGAGCTGCTTCTCTACTGGGCAACCCGCGACCCCGAGTTTCGCCTGCAGCTGGTCGGCGTATCCTCCGCACCTCTCGATTCAGACTATTCGCGCGATACCTGGACACAGCGATGCGACCGGCCGATACTCGCGCCCGAACTCGACTGGGAGCAGGAGTGCATCGAAGCATCCGCTGTGTGCGAGCACGACGGTCGGCTCTGGCAGTTCTATGCGGGTGCTTACAATAACTGTCCGCAACAAATTGGCTGCGCCGTCAGTGACGACGGAATCGTCTGGAAAAGGATCAGCGACCAGCCTCTCCTACCAAACGGTGCTCCGGGATCGTGGAACAGCTCTGAGTCGGGACACCCCTATGTCTTTGTAGACGACGATGGGGCTACCCATCTCTTCTACCAAGGAAACAACGACAACGGAAAAACCTGGCATCTTTCCAGAGTAAGTGTTGACTGGTCGTCCGGGCTCCCAAGGTGCATTCAGCCTTAAGCGCGGTAACACCGATGAACACGAAGTAATGCAGGTCTACTAACATTGGGACCGCGTGATGATCACAGAGATGCAGATACCTGATATCCGCCAGTAGGCACACACACCTTCCCAGACCTTCTGCGAAAGTCTTTCATCCATCTCCAGTTAACCACTGCGCGTAACACTTACTACCTCAGCCTCCAGCCCCATCTGTATTCATCCATCCGCGCCGCAGACGTGGCAGGTGTCCGCCTTTCCCCGTCTGGAAGCGGTTCCTACGACGAAGTCTCAATATGGAAGACTTCACGGAGTTCCTTCGAAACGGGACTGTTGTCCGGGTTCGAAGGCATGATCTCCCGCATATGCGCCCACCACTTCTGGCACACCTCTTCCTGCGAGATGCTTACCCACTGCTCCTCGTCCTCGATCTCGGCGTAAGCGAACAGCTGGTTCGTCTCCGCATCGAGGTAGATCGAATAGCTCGTCACGCCGTGCGCCTTAATTGTCTCTTCCAGCTCAGGCCATATAGGGTTGTGCCGACGTTCGTACTCTTCGTGTTGATCAGGGTTCACCCGCATCACAAAGGCTTTGCGAATCATTGGTTGCCTCCTATATCAATCAGTTGACGTTATGTAGCATACAATCGACTGGCGTCACGAACGTGAATTGAGTTCAGAACCACGCGTTCTGATGTGGATCCGATCATAACCCTGTATGCGTCTCTAGCCTCAGAGCGCTCTGTTTTCCTCTGAATACTCGTTTTTCCCACCCAACTGCCAGGTCCCCCTGAACAGGCTTTGCCTCTTCTTCGGCATCTTCTGGATCGTTTCATGCGGCAGACGTGTCCGGTGCCACTGCGCCCAGATAGAGTTATAGCAGTTGAACACGGCGCACCTTCCGTTGTCTGGATTTGTCCAGTCGTTCGCAGCGTGAATCAGACTCTCCGTAAAAATCACGACCGAACCGGCCGGGCAGGTGTAATCGTCCATCACCTCCCGCATCGACTCTTCCCACGGCGATCCGTTGATATTCGGTGACCATTTATTAGGCCCGCCGTAGTTAAAGTGCGCCTTGTGAGATCCACTGAGGAACGACGTCGCGCCTTGTCCCGACTTCGCCGGTTCGAGTTCCCATACCACTCGTGTCAAACTCGAAAAAATCTTCCCGCCTGCAACCTGGTATCGCATCGCGTTCGCCTGTTGTGGAGGCCGAACGGCGTGCGGCAGTCCGTTGTCGGACCGTGCACTTACGTCCCATCCCGGTGGCCGAATCGTCGTAAACGATCCTTCGCAGCGAAACCCATACGCATCATCCTTCACGAACGGATCCTCTGCCAGAATCTCCGACAGGATTCCAACGATCGCCGGGTGATCGAGAAGTCGATCTAACGGAGGCTCGTAGCTTTGCTTCGCGCCTCCGTAGACGACTTCCTTCATCTCTTCGATTTCGCCCTCATCGAGCACTGACGGTAACAAAATCCATCCCCTCAGGTCGAAGAAAAATTTCTGTTCTTCCGTCATCGGAATCACTTCGTCCATACCTTCCCCCATAAACTGAATTCTTGGACTAAGCCTGCTCGTTACCCGTCAAACGGTCCTTCATTTCGAGGAACGTCTGCTTCACGGCTTCGTTGATACCCTGTGCAACAGGTCCGGGGCCGTTCCTACTAAAGGTGTTGGCCCGATCGACCTCATATCCGCCTTCGTGAATCAGTTCATCAGTCGGCATGTAGTTGCGGCCGTCTTGACAATACCCCCACCCGATAAGGTTCGGATCACTCAGCCACTCCCTTAGCAGATGCAGCCATTCTCCGAGCACCTCGTTGGCCATCCACGCGATCTGGTGACCCGGTGCGAGCCTGATCAGGCCGACTGACCACGGCAAGTACTTGACCGGCGGAATCCCTGCTTTGAGGCGTTCATACCAATATTCCCCAAGGTTTTGGTTGATCTCCTCATCGCTGTTGGCGAGAACTTCCCAGTGCCCCAGATCCGCAATGTTCGTGTGATCTCGAGGTGTCATCGCAAATCCGGACACGTTGGCTAGATCGAGCGCAATCTCTTCGCCTCCAGACTCGATCGCGCGAGCCACGTCATCAGCAATCTCGTGTCCTGTTGCAACGACGTCTTCAGGTGTAGCCTTCCTGAATGCGTGAGACTCAAGATCCGCGAGCCTTCTCGGTCTCACGTTCCCAGCAAATCCTTGGATGAACTGTGCGTGGCAACCAAGTGTCTCCGACATTCGATCCCGACATTTACCTGGCCAGTCCGCTGAGATTCCATCCCACGCGTATCCGTAGACCATAACGGGATGGCACCCGTAGCTGAATAGGATGCATCGATCTGTCTTTGCTTGGAGATCAAGCACCCAGAGATCTGAGTTGTAATGGCCGTCCGGATTCGGTCCCATAACCATCGTGCCGTCTGGTTCCCGTAGCCGTCGGTTGATCCCAATGTCAGACTGACCTCGATGCGCAATCACGGTCACATCGCGCATGTTCTCGACCGCATCCAGCGTCATCCGGACACACCGCGTCATCAGATTTAACTCGTAGTCCGCAAGCGCTTTGGGCTTGGGTTTGAGAGTCGCGTAGCCCTCATATCCCGACATCGGACCACTGTGTGTATGCGAGAAATTGACCAGGATCGACTCAAAGGGAACACCAGTCATCGCAGAAAGCTCGTGCCGGAAACCGCTCGTTTCCGCCCACGACATGCCGATCATGTCGATCGACATCCAGATCGTCCTTGCTCCTTTCGCATCTTCGAGAACAACCACTTGAGCGGCCAGAGGGTCTAGCACCTCGCCACCCGGGTAGAAACGGGGTCCGCGGCCACCCATTGGAAGACCCAACGGTGGGGTCGAATCGATCGATGACCATCCGGCGCACGCCATATAACCCTCTTTGGTAGTCGTCTGTCTAGTCTGCTTCCTGGCACTCAGATTTTGCATTCTTGCATTTACTCAGGATCTCCAGGGAACGATGGCACGCTTCAGGCTCGAAGATCCTAACCGTCGTGATCAGCTCATCAGCCCCCGTCATATCAACGAACTTAGCGACCTTCTCTCCCACGGTCTCAGCCGATCCAACAAATGAGCAAGTGAGTTTGCGCTCGATCGCCGGCTTCTCATGAGGCATCCAGTAGGCCTCGATATCGTCTATCGGCGGACCGAACGGCTCTCGCTGCCCACGCATCATATTCACAGAAGCGACCTGTTGGGATGAGAATAGATATACCGCTTCCTCGTCCGTATCTGCCGCGACCACGTTCATACCAACCATTACGTAGGGCCGGTCGAGAAACTCCGAAGGCTGGAAACCGCTCCGATACGCATCCAGCGCGCGCATCAGGTAGTCAGGTGCAAAATGCGAGGCGAAAGCGTAGGGCAGCCCTAGGTGGCCGGCGAGCTGGGCGCTGAAGAGACTCGAACCGAGCAACCAGATCGGTATGCTGAGACCGGCACCGGGGACGGCCCTAACGGGCTGTTTTGGGTCAGCTCTTCGGAAGTAGGACTGAAGTTCGACCACATCACTAGGAAAATCGTGATCCGAGCCCGAGAGCGTGCGGCGAAGAGCCCGGGCCGTAGTCTGATCCGTCCCGGGCGCACGCCCAAGACCCAGATCTATCCTGCCGGGATAAAGAGATTCGAGCGTGCCGAACTGTTCAGCAATAACCAGCGGCGCGTGGTTGGGCAACATCACCCCACCTGATCCGACCCGAATCGTCTCAGTAGCTTCAGCTATGTGACTGATCAGCACGCTCGTCGCGGCGCTGCCGACACCGCTCATGTTGTGATGCTCTGCGAGCCAGTATCGATTGTATCCAAGCCTCTCGCCGACCTTAGCCATCTCACGCATCAGGTCAAATGCACGAGAAGCATCGCTTCCCTTCCGGATCGGTGCTAAATCCAGGATCGAAATCGGAATCAAGATCTTCTCCAACAAAAAGAGCCCTTCCTGCCGACGGAGGGTATAATACCTCAGCAGTCAGTACTACAGAAAGGACCTAAGATTTCGGATCTATTTAGTCTTTCAGACCACGACGGAATCCGCAACGAGCTTGCAGTTCGTAATACAGGTGATCTTTTTAGGAATTGTCTGAGGGGGAGTAACGTAAGACCACTACACTAGTAATGAGGCACAACACTGGCCAACAAATCACCCGGTAGTATCTTCAGTTGTCGCAGACCGCAAATTCAACCACACACGAGCGGCCTAAGCAAGCAACAGGGGGTCATATCACCCCCGCTTTCCGCAACCCCTGGATCTCAGCGCTCCCCATCGCCAACCAGTCGCCAAGTACCGCCTCCGTGTGTTCACCGAGTTTGGGCCCACGAGAATGTTCATGCCTGTAGTCACTTACCTTGATTGCGCCAGCGGCCTGCCGAACAGTCCCGAACTCAGGATGGGAGGTCTCGAGAATCATATCATCTTCCTGTATCTGCGGGTCTCGGAATGCTTCCTCGACCGAATTAACTGGTGCACACGGCACCTCACCTTTCAGACGATTCAGCCACGTGGCAGTCGTCTCACGACGAGTCAGATCTTTGAGAAGGGGAACCAGTATCTCCCGGTTCTCCATCCGATCAGCAGAGGTCCTGAATCGCCTATCTTCCGCCAGATCAGGTGCGCCTAGGATCCTCACGAGATTTTGGTAGAACTTCTCCTTCGCGCACATCACAACTAACCAGCCATCAGCTGTCGGGAGGACTTGAGACGGAATCTGAGAAGGATGGGAGGAATCGGGCATGCGCAACGGCTCGTAACCCTTTGTGAGGTGCCAGGCTCCCACGTACCCTAGGAGCGATATCGCCGTGTCGAATAGACTCACATCGACATCACATCCGACGCCGGTCTCGCGCGCGCGGTGGATCGCGCTGACCAGACCGAGCGCAGCCAGTACACCGGCATTCAGGTCGACCAGAGAAAGACCCGACTTCTGCGGCGGCGAATCGGGCTCACCCGTGATACTCATCCAACCGGCATACCCTTGCATTAGGTAGTCGTATCCCGGCTCGGCCGCGCGTTTGCCATGACGTCCGAATGCCGACAATGAACAACACACTATTGAGGACTTTGTCTCTCGAAGGGCGGCATAGTCAAGTCCGAGCTTCGATGGCAGATCGCCACGCAGATTGTTGTAGACGCCATCGACGTGGCCTGTCAAACCCTTCAGAAGTGCCTGCCCCCGCTCGTCCTGAAGGTTGAGCGTGATGCTCTTCTTGTTCCGATTGAAGCTCTGAAAGTAGACACTGTCCTTGTCGCATGTGTAGGGAGGGATGTGTCGGGCCACATCTCCATCTGTGGCTGGATTCTCAATCTTGATGACTTCGGCGCCCAGATCGGCCAGCATCATCGTGCCCCAAGGGCCCGCTCCAAACTGCTCGACCGCAAGGATACGAACATCTCCCAGCGGAGCTTTTTCACCAATCATTTCAGACATATCACGCTCAGTGTCTGGCCTCTTCCACAACGCGTTTCGCCCGTTCCAGCACGGGCCAATCCACCATCCGTCCGTCTACGCTAACCACGCCACCATCTGAATTCTCGAATGCGTCCACCACCCGCTGCGCCTCTTCCGCCTCGGCCTTGGTCGGTCTAAATGTAGAATTCACGATGTCGATTTGCTTCGGATGGATCACGGATTTCCCTGTAAAACCCATCGACCTGGATGCGAGTGCATCACGTTCTAAACCCTCGTCGTCCCGGTAGTCAACAAACACGCGGTCGATCGAATGTACGCCCCGACTCGCTGCAACCACGACCATCGTTGCCCTGGCATGTGCTAGTCCGAAGGCATCGGAACCTGCTGACACAGGAATCCCCACGTCCAGGGCATAGTCCTCCGCGCCGAACATCAGACCAAACACACGATCGCTCGATTCGACGATCTCTTGCGCGTTAACGAGTCCAGACGCGGACTCGATCATCGGCACGATCCGTATGAGCTGGTTCGGTCTACCTGCAATGGATTCCCGGAGAGAAACATCGTCCTCAAGCCTAGTAATGGCGTCGGCCGTCCCGACCTTTGGCAATACGAGACCGGTCAGCCTCCGTCGAACAACCGCAGCCAGATCGCGAGCGTGTTCCGAGTGACTCGATGGGTGGACGCGCACAAAGATGAACGGATCTTTATTACGAGGTGATTCTGACAGGATAGCCGTCAGGATGTCGCGGGCGGTTTGCTTCTCGTCTGGCGGGACCGCGTCCTCCAGATCGAAGATTACGGCGTCGGCGCTTAGCAGCAGCGATTTCTCGACCATCGACTGTCTGTGCCCAGGCACAAAAAGCCATGAACGAATAATGTCAGGAGGGATCACCGCTTGACCTCGGGGAAGCTTCCCTTCCCTGGAGCTGAATCTGTCTTATAGACCATCACATTGCGTGTAAACTCGATAACCACGTCTCCGTCTTGGTTGATCCCTCTGGACAGGACCTGCACGATGCCCGCTTCAGGATACGTTCGGGACTCACGCTTCGACAAGACCTCAGTCTCGCAGTAGAGGGTATCGCCAATAAACACCGGGTTCGGAAGCTTTACCTCCTCCCACCCTAGGTTCGCCATCGCGTTCTGGCTCACATCGGACACGCTCATCCCAACGACCAGCGCGAGCGTGAACGTGCTATTAACGAGAATCCGCTCCCACCTAGTCTCCTTCGCACGTTCGGCGTCGAAATGAAGCGGATTTGTGTTCATCGTCAGGTGCGTGAACATCGCATTGTCTGTTTCCGTCACTGTTCGGCCGCAGGAGCTCCTGTAGACATCACCGACTTCGAAGTTTTCGTAGTATCTCCCATCCCAGCCGGCTTTGACTGACTGTTCCACAGCATTCTCCCTTGAAGGTGGCCCTTGGTCCGAACCGGCAGCGGCGTCGAGAAGGTCAAGAAGGAACCTCGCTACTCGTTTACAGCTGCGGTCTCTGCAAACAGGAACTGCAAGATAGGCTTTGTTCGCAAAAGATGGCAAGATCGGCGGAAAAGGAGACCGGAAGTCCTTTCGCACTCGGTTCCCTGATCCTATCATCGTAGCGTTGGTTGCAGGCACAACTGAACAAAGCAGGAGGTTTTCGATGTCGGCAGATTACCGGCCGCTCGAGGAGGTCAGGGAGGATCTTCGCGTTGAGTGGTATCGCAGCCCGTTACCGCCGGGCAGACTGAAGGAGCTGTCAAGACGAAGCGATGTGCAGGGCATGCTCCAGGCGGGAGGGCATCTCGTTCTGTTCCTGTGCACGGGATGGCTGGTTTACCACTTCTGGTCCGTGAACAACTGGGCAGCCTTTGCGGCGACACTGTTCGCTCACGGGACGCTCGGGTCCTTCCTCTCGGGTGTTGCACCCCACGAGTGTGGTCACGGCACCGTCTTCCGGACTCGTTGGCTGAACAAGGCCTTCACGTATGTGTTCAGCCTCCTTAGCTGGTGGGACCCCTACGACTACGCGAGCAGCCACACCTACCACCACCGATACACGCAGTATGTGGAGGGGGATCGAGAGAACGTGCATCCGCTGGTACCTTCACTCAGCCCGATCCTGTTGATCCAGCTCTTCACGATCAACCTCTTCTCTGGTCCCGGACGCAACTTCGGTAAAGGCGGATTCTTCTCAACCGTATTCATCACGATCAAATCTGCGCTGGGAATCGTCGGATCTACGGAAAACGTCAGCCGTGAATGGATCCAGACACTTCACGACGATCAGCCAAACGAGCTTCGACGTTCCTTGTGGTGGTCCCGCCTGCAGCTTCTTTTCCACGGATCCGTGATCGCATACTCGGCCTGGTCGGGTTTATGGGTATTAGCTTTCATCATCTCGTTTTTCCCGTTCACGGCTAGCTGGTTGGCCTACTTCGTGGGGACAACACAGCACTGTGGTCTTCGAGGAGACATTGCAGACTTCAGAAAGAACACCCGGTCGATCCGACTGAACCCGATCGCTTCGTTCCTCTACTGGCGGATGAACTGGCACACCGAGCACCACATGTATGCGGGCGTCCCTTGTTACAACCTCAGGAAACTCGCTCAAGAGATCGCGGACGACATGCCAGAACCAAAGAACACCATCGATGCGTGGAAAGAGATGCGGATGATCTGGAGGAAACAGCAGGACAACCCGACGTATCAGTATGACGTGCCGGTGCCTGAGACGGCGACGGAGATCAGGTCGGACACACCGGATCCGGAGCTCGAAGGATCAATCGGGGAACTGGCCCCGGAAGGTTTAAAGTAGTGTCCCACATCGTGTTCAAAGAGAACACGGTTATGGCGATCGAAAGCTGCATCGGGCAGGCGGATGGCACCAAATACGAGAAACTTGAGGATTTGGTGGTCGTCGGAGGACTGAGAAAGTAAACATCTGTCGAACTTTGCGTTCGAGGATGACCTTATGGACGGATCCAAATGATCGACCACGTTACAGATTCGCAGATCGCCTCCTATCAAGAGGACGGATTCCTCGTCGTAGAAGGGCTGCTGCAGCCCTCCGAGCTCGAGCATTGGCGTGGAGTGATTGACCAAGCAGTAGCGCGTTTCCAGACCCGCCGGTCGCCTTCAGAATCACCCACGGCCGAACAGACCTACTACAGGAACGTCTTCACTCAGTGCGTCAACCTCTGGAAGACCGACTCGGAGGTCGAATCCCTCGTCCGTGATGCCCGGCTCGGCAAGCTCGCTGCCAGCCTCTCTGGCTCGATCGGCGTGCGGCTCTACCACGATCACGCCCTCATCAAGCAGCCTTGGGCCAACCCGACCAACCTCCACGTCGACAACCCCTACGATCCCTTCTACTCGAACAAGGCAATCATGCTGTGGGTCGCACTAGACAATGCGACACTACAGAACGGATGTCTCTACCTCTTGGCTGGCACACACAAGCAGAGCCACTTTGAATTGGGGGGAAACCTAAGGCAGGCCAGCATCGGTGATCTGTTCCGAGAATACCCGGAATGGGAAGACATCGAGCCGACTGCGACCGAGATGCAAGCAGGCGACGGGATTTTCATCAGTGGTCTTGCCGCACACGCAGCGGGGCCAAACATGACCACAAAGCCGCGCAGAGCCTTCGCTATGCTCTATATGCCCGAAGACGCTGTGTTCAACGGCAAGAAAAGCGCGCTTCCAGATGAAGTCTTCGAACGACTCGATGAAGGCGATCTACTCGAGGACGATACACACCTCCCGCTGATCTACTCAACAACAGGGACAATGCCATGACATCGTTCCACGAATCGGCGCCCCCTCCTGACGCAGTTCCGTCGCTCCGTGAGAAGGCTGAACAGGATGGATACTTGTTCTTTCGCTCGCTTGTTGATCAAGAATTAATTCTAAGGGCGAGACGAGATATCGTCAGAATTCTTGAGCAAGCCGGCTGGATCGATGCGGGAACGGACCCGATCGAAGCGATTTCGTCTCATCCTGCGAGGATCGCCGGCTCGCCGGAGTTCACCCCTATCTACGACCGCATCCAGTGCCTGGAATCCTTCCACACCCTTGCCCACGAACCGGGCCTGATCCAGGTCAGCGAAAGCATCTTGGGGCAGGACACATTTCTCCAACCGAGCAACATCGCGCGGGTCATCTTCCCGAACGCTTTCGAGCACACCACGCCACCGCACCAAGATTACATTCATATCCAAGGCACCCCTGACGTGTGGACTGCCTGGATACCGCTGGGCGACTGCCCGTCAGAGATGGGGGGGCTAACGGTCCTGGCAGGCTCTCATAGGCAAGGGATCCTGCCCGTCACGCGCTCACTAGGTGCGGGCAGTCTTAAAACGGATGTTTCAGGCGCCGACGGTCAATGGGTAACAAGCCCCTTCCGGATAGGAGACGTACTATTCTTCCACAGCCACACTATTCACCAAGGGATACCTAACCGATCCGGGAATCGCATCCGCCTATCCGTAGATTTTCGGTATCAGCGCGCGTCCGACCCAATCATGGATAAGGTGTTGGGCCCTCACCAGGGACGCCTTTCGTGGGAAGACGTCTACGAGGGGTGGGAATCCGATGCGTATCATTACTACTGGGAGAATTACTCGCTCAAGACCGTTCCAAAGGATCCGTGGCCTGTCGCAAACGATTGACTACTCGAGATAGCCGGCCACCGACACAATAAAGGATACCGAGATGAAATCGGGTCAGAAGCAGCGCGTTGGGAATCACGAACTCGAAGTCACGCAGATGGGACTGGGCGGTACAGGCTTTGGGAACTTGTATCAGTCCATGTCCGACCAGAACGCCATCGACACACTAGGCGCGACTCAGTCCGCCGGAATCGGATACCTGGACACTGCACCTTTGTACGGGTTCGGCGTCAGCGAAACCCGACTGGGGATCGCTCTCTCGAACTACGACCGAAATGATTTCGTCATTTCAACCAAAGTCGGCTACACGCTTGTTGAAAAAACATCGACTGAGCCGCACAATGCGCCGTTCGTCGACATCCCGAACCTCGACGCCATTTTCGACTTCACGGCCGACGCAGCCAAGCGTTCGATCGACGAAAGCCTGGAACGTCTCCAGACAGATCATGTCGAGATCATCCTCATCCACGATCCCGACGAGGGCGCAACGTTGTGGGACCCCGGATCAGATCCTTTCGCGGTTAGCCACTTCGACGAAGTCATGAATAACGTCTACCCGGTTCTGGACGACCTCCGCAACCAAGGCGTGATCAAAGCCGTAGGACTCGGGATGAACCAATGGCAGATGCTCGCTGAGTTCGCCAAGGCGGGCGATTTCGACTGCTTCCTTCTGGCAGGTCGCTACACGCTTCTCGAACAAGAGCCGCTCGAAAGTTTTCTGCCCCTGTGCCTCGAACGGGACGTCCGCATCATTGTAGGCGGACCTTACAATTCGGGGATCCTAGCCACAGGCGCGATCGAAGGCGCCAAGTACAACTACGGCGATGCACCCGAAGATGTTTTGGAACGTGTTCGCGGAATCGAATCGATCTGTGACCGTCACAACGTTCCGCTTCAGGCGGCAGCCCTTCAGTTTCCTTTTGGACACCCGGCCATCGCAACCATCATCCCCGGCGCCCGATCTGTCGAAGAAATCCAGACGAACGTCTCCTACTTCGAGCACCACATTCCAGCAGATTTCTGGTCTGAGCTGAAACATGAATCCTTGCTGGGTGAAACTGTCCCCGTCCCCGCCTAGCGACCCTCTATCGACAGGCCAGCGGTATCCCAGAATCTTCCCAGAGGAAACCGTTGCTACACCATGACATCAGGGTCGAATTGTAAGGAAAGGAGCACAGAATGCATGTTTCTGAACTCAAAACTCGGGAAGCTCGACTGAGTCATGAGTTACAGGAAACGCGGGATCAACTGGCCAAAGTCATTGATCCGGAGGCATACGGCACTGAGTTGGCGCGATCGCGGGCATACGCGTTCAGTGCGTCGTCTCCGATCGACGAGGTTGTAGCTGGATGTGCGGACTCGGTAGACAGGAACGGTTTCTGCGTTATCGACAATGTCATTCCACCAGAGGAAGTCGATTCAATCCGTGAAGAAGCGGTGGAAGTCGGCAAGCGGGTCAGTCGGAACATCGACCGCATCCGTCAGCGCCTTGAAAAGGGAAGCAGTCCAGAGGACCTTTTGAACGAAACCGGTCCAGATGCCGTCGAACTCAGGCAGGTGCGGAAGCGAGGATGTCCGCCAAAGCCACCCAATGACATCGTCTGGATGCCCAAATACGCCCAGCATCTTGCGCATCCAGCAGTCACCGCAGTCGCACGCCACGTATTGGACGATCACGTTCGGATCGCGCAACTCCATTCGCGCCACTTGCCCGTCGACGGCAAACATGGTGGCCCTGTTAGCAAACATCGCGGCGACCCCGAAACGCGAGAATGGCATACGGATTGGCCGCACGACTTGTCCGCCTACGGAGGAAACGATCAATACGCCAATGCGGGGTGTATCCGTCAGCCATTCCCGGACCTGACCATGTGCATTGTCATGATCTGGTATCTGACCGACGTCGACGAAAACTCCGGGGGCACCTGGATCGTTCCAGGCTCACACAAGGACGAACGGAATCCCCGCGGCCCGAACGACGACATGGTCGTCAGCGCGCCCATCCCAGGCGACATGCAAGTATCCGCTCCAGCCGGTTCGGTTTACATGCAAGACTCTCGGTGCTGGCACGCTTCCGCCATGCATAACCCGAGTGGACGCGATCGTGTCGCTGTCGTCAATCGATGGTGTCCCTGGTGGTTGTCCGTAGACGACTTCGCACCGGGCGACGGTGTAAACACGAACACGGTGTGCCGGCCGATCAGCCACGAGGAATACAAAGCGCTTCCACCGGACGCCCGGCCCCTGTTCCGTCACGTCTGTCCGGACGAGCGGGACACGTTGCAGGAGCCGGTCCTGGATCGCGCTCAAGCCGCGCAGGAAAGGAACAACTTCGGCTGGCAACAGTTCGAGCAAAATCGTGCATCACTCAAGGACGCCAACGCACACGTCCGCGTCGCAAGCATGCATTTCTCGCGCTAGACCATACGACCGATTGAAGGCTTTCGAGAATCGATGAGATCGGCTGAAGAGCTACACTTCTTTCTGGAGAACGGCTACCTGCACGTCCCCAACGTGCTGGGAGTGAACCTACTCCGAAAGATCCAGAACGAATTCGAGGAGATCTGGGCAGCAGAGACACCGGGTAAGTGCAACCAGCACGTCCTTCTCCGACACAAGACGTTCATCGACCTGATCGAGTATCCGCCAATCCTTGAACGCCACGCAGCCATCTTCGGACGCCAGACCCAATTGCTCCAATACGACTTCTTGCGCCAGAGCCCAGGGTCCACATTTCCGAATCGGTCCTGGCACCGCGACTTCAGCTTCCCCGGTGATCGCCCGCTGTCCATCAACACCATTGTTTATCTCGACATGATGGACGAGAGCAGCGGACTCACCCGGGTTGTCCCCGGATCCCATCGAGGCCCAGATCTCCCGCCACAAGAGAAGAAGAACGAACCTTTGGAGGGGGAAGTTGCCGTTCACGCGCAGCCAGGAGATGCTGTATTCGTCAACAGCGCGGTCTGGCATACTGGAGGCCGGAACGAGTCGCATCGGTTGAGGCGTGGGATCTATATGTACTACGGACACTGGTGGCTGAAACGGTACGAATCGGACCAGACGCTGCCACCGGAGTGCCTGGAGGGGGCGAGCGACCAGCGGCTCCGGCTGCTCGGGTATCGCATGCCCGATCGTGACCTGCACATTTACGATCCGGAACGGAGATACGACCACATTCCTTAGTAGAGCTAAAGCGTCAGTTCAACCTCGAGTCTCACCCTTGGCGTGCAGAGAGACAATACCTTCATCGATACACTGGGCATCGTAGCGTCTCGTCATCGCAAATAGCTTTGCCGTCTTGAACAAAGCGCACCGGATTAACCAGGCCCGTGGTCGATTCAGCGCTCTACTCGGCGGGGAACGCGTTACCGAACGACACTACCAGGAACACCTCAGTCACTCTCATGCAAAATTCTCCAAGATTGGCGTGAGCAGGAAGGCTTAGCGATGTCGTCGCGGACCTAGACCTCCCTTATCCGAAACCTCGCAATCCCATCATCAGCTCTCGCCTTATTCGCGTCGATCGTACGACCAGCGTTGTGCGGCGTGTGCACAACGTTGTGGCGACCCAGAAGTTCTGAATCGAGTGGTACAGGTTCCTCGTCAAACACATCCGCCGCCAAGAACAGCTCATCGTTCAACACACGTTTGTAGAGCGCTTCCGTATCGCAGATCCTTGCGCGCGTCACCGTCAAAACCAGACTCTTGCATGGAATCGCGTTGATGTGTTCCGCCGTTACCAGACCTCGCGTGCTCTCGGTAAGCGGAACCATAGGCACGAAGATATCCGCATCTTTGACAATTTCATCTTGGTGCCAACACCGTCGAACTCCGGCCAAGTCAAACGCCGCATCGGGTGCGAAAGGATCCCAGACCGCAACGTCGGCTCCCATCATCTGACACCACTTGGCATATCGTCCACCAATATTCCCAACACCGATCACACGCACCCGTTTCCCTTGGATAGTCCCGCTCACATAGTCAGTGTCATCACCGAACTGAGCACCACGCTGCCCGGGCTTTCCGGGTTTCGTTGAGTAGTTCCACGTCTCGTGTCCCTTGATCATCGCGTTGTATGTCATGGGGATCCGTCGCAACGCGGCAATCGTCAGGCCAAGTGCATATTCTGCCACAGTCTGACCCCACTGAACATCACCCCGCGGGTGAATGAGGGATACGCCCCTCGACTCCAACAACGCCACACCATCACCTGAGTCTTCACCGTAATTGCCCGAGATATAGCACTCTTCAAGACCTGTGAATGGATCCAGGTCCACCCTGCCCGTTTGGAAACCGAGCAGAACGAGGCGGGTAACCGTATCGGGATTTTCGACGAAATCTGGGGCACTCGGATTTACATTCTCCGTGCGATACAGCTCACATCCACCTTCGTCTTCCCATCGTTGATGCCAATGATCGGCCGTGAATGGCCAGGTCCCGTCGAACCTCTCGTGAACACAAATGACTGACCGCATGTAAAACCTCAAAAGGAATGGAACCACGGAGGACACAGCGAATTACGTGGCGAAATCCTCGACTGTGATATTCGGGTTCAAGTCGACAATGTCTTGTGCAAGATGCGAAAGTAGTGCGAGATTGAGTAGGCAAAACCGGCCTGACTGCACGCGCCATCTGCAGATGGACCCACGTTTTTTAGCAGGTGAGTCCGCCCAACTCGAACCGGAAGTTGTTATGAGAGTTCGCTATATTGTGTGTCTGGCCTTCCCTCTAGTGGCAAAATTTCTTTGAGAGTATCAGAGTAAGGTGTTGCTATGCTCACAGACGACGAAATCCTTCAGTTCAAACGAGACGGGTATCTCGTTAAACGCGGCATTATTGACAAATCGTACTGCGCGACCGCCTGTGATCGTCTGTGGGACGACCCTCCGCCTTCGTTGTCTAAAGACGACCCAGAAACCTGGATCGGTCCGATCAAGCCGGAAGAGGAATCGGAAGATCCGGACAACTTCAAGAAAGGATACCGCTGGCAGTATCGGAAAGTCAGCACCGAGCCCTGGATGCGAGAAGGGCTCTCCTTTCACCCTTTCGTCCAATCCGTAGTCAACCAGCTCCTTGGTAAGGGTCGCTTCACTCAGCCAGAAAGCGTTCGAGGCATCTACGGAACGTTACCCTATGGCGATGTTGCGCGAACACCTCGAACCATGCATATCGACGCCGGGCAGGCCACGATTGGGGTTGTATGCTACGTCGACCGTGTAGAACCTGATGGGGGAGGCTTTGCTCTCTGGCCCGGTAGCCACCGAAAATTCTGGTATGTCTCTCGCTCCCGCTATCGGCGGGAATTGACCGATGAATTCGATCCCATCCGTCAGGAATACGACAACACCTCGGAAACAAGTTCAGTGCAAACTTATGGAGATCCGGGGGACATTGTATTCTGGCACCGACGGATGGCTCACATGGCATCCCCAAACTATACCTCGAACATTCGTAAAGCCGTCCTGACTGACTTCTCGTGGAAAAACGTCGATGAGTTGGCCGAACTCCCCCCGGGCGAAGATATGTGGGAAGACTGGGCTGACGCGGTGCGAGACGTTGGCGATGAACGGAATTGGAGTCCTGAATGCTGAGCGATGCCGAGGTTTCACAGTTCAAGCGTGACGGCTTTCTCGTTAAGCGCGGGATCATTGAACAGAACTATTGCGCTACGGCACGCGAACGACTGTGGGACGATCCACCGCCATCCCTGAGGAAGGACGACCCGAACTCCTGGATTGGGCCGATCAAGCCAAATGAAGTGTCCGAGGATCCCGACAATTTCAAGAAGGACTATCGCTGGATGTATCGGAAAGTTGGGTCCGAGGATTGGATCGTCCAAGGACTGCCGTGGCATCCGTTCGTTCAGAGCACGGCGAACCAGCTCCTGGGCAAGGATCGCTTCACCCAGCGTGATCGAGTACGAGGAATTTACTGCACCCTTCCTCGGCTCAAGACGGATTCCCAGCCTCGTTACATGCACATCGACGATGGTCAGTTCACTCTGGGATTCGTGTGCTATGTCGACACGGTCGAACCTGACGGGGGCGGGTTCGCTGTCTGGCCGGGAAGCCATCGACGCCTCTTCTACACCTCACATTCTCGATATCGGAAGGAATCGACCGACAAATACGATCGGATTCGTAAAGAATACGACAACAGTTGGGAAACGACGTCTTTCCAGACTCACGGCGAGCCTGGTGACATCGTGATCTGGCATCACAGAATGGCACACATGGGGTCGCACAATTATTCGACCAACATCCGCAAGGCTATTTTGACGGACTTCTCCTTCAAGAATATCAATCAGCTGGCCGAGCTCCCGCCCGGTGAGGATATGTGGGAGGACTGGGGAGACGCGGTAAGAGACATCGAGGAATAGCGCGGTGGACGCACCATAGTGCGAGTGGAAGCCGATAGAATCGAACGCACCGTCGATGATCACGACGACATACAATGACCCTCTTAAAGCGCTCGCTGAGGAGACATTCCCAGAGTATGCAGCAGAACACGACATTCCGACTACTCGGATAAAGCCGAGTGCGGGCGACCCTTACCTCTTCCACTCCGAGAATGTCGACTAAGTGCCTAGGATCGATCGTACCGAGACGCGCGCGGTGCTCGCTGCATTTATTGCCACGCCACCCAAAGAAGACACCATTTTAGTCTGGTCCTGACTATTCCGCGTAGACGGTCTCTCGAATCCCCTTCAGGTATCCCACCGCGAACAATCGAGCGAATCCCACCTCGTCATTAAAACCTGCATCGCCCATTTTTGGGTAGTGATCCGGTCGAAGAACACCTTGGTATTCGACATCTCGGTAGGCGCGGAAACATTCAACAAGGTCCGTCTTACCGTCATCATGGAACGCCTCCTTGAACTTCTCAGGCGCACCCTGAACGTCTCGGATGTGCAGAAAATGGATCTTCTTCTGCTCTCCGAAATGTCGGATCACGGACGGCAGGTCGTCGGTCATCAGTGTGAAATTGCCCTGGCAAATACAGATCCCGTTGACCGAACTTGGAACCAGATCAATCAGCTTCTGGTAGTTATCGACATTGCTCATGATCCGCGAAATACCTTTTATGGGCGAGAGTGGCGGATCGTCTGGATGCATAGCCAGATTAACGCCTGATTCTTCTGCAACGGGCACCACTCGTTCCAAAAAATACCTCAGGCAGCCCCACTGCTGCTCATCGGTTACCTCGACACCGCTGTTTGTTTGATCGTCGATCGGAACACCGTCTATGTTTCGGATCGGTCCCTCGCTCGGGTTATCAAGCTCGGACATTGCACTCAGATCAAACCCACTCACGTGTGCACCGCCTCGAGAGGCAATCGACCTGGACGTTCGAATCACACCAAGGATCGGCATCCAGGCATAGCACCACGTTGGGATATCCAACTTTCCCATATTCTGGAGAAACTCACAAACGACCTCGATTTCTTCGTCGCGGCCATCTAACCCCAGTTTGATCTTTTCCATAGGCGGTCGGGATTCGATCACCTGAAGCGGAATTCCACCAGCCTCGTATGCCTCCTTAGCCTTCTTCAACGAGGTATAGCTCCACGGTTGATCCTCCGGTTCCGCCCTGGGAATCGGACTCAGACTGATTCCGCCCACTGCACACTCCACCCCGACCTGCTTCATCAATGTCCATCGGTCTCCGGCCTGTGGCGGCGTCGAAATCGCGATCTTCAGCATTGCTTTATCCTCCACCCAGAAAGCTCAAACTATGTGCCTACCCGTTCCAGCCATTCCAGACACGCCTCATCGATACTATTTGCCATTGCCCGTTTCCTAGCTATGCGATAAAGCTCCAAATCCGACTCCGTAAGTACGTCTCGCCATCGCCCGTTCCGTCCTTCATTGAGGAACACACCTGCTCGATTCGCGCCGGGCAGAAGCTGATCCGCATTCGCCTTCATATGGTCGAAGGAAGTAGCCTTCACAATCGCTCCGATTTCGGACTCTGAAACGTCAATCGATAGGTATCGGGCAATTCGCGCAACCTCTCCGTCTAGATCAGTCAGCAGATCGTCAAAGTGGACCAACAGAACATTGTCGAGGTGGCGATAGTCCCACCACTGCTGGTAGAAGTCAAAGTGCGGATGCACGCCATCCTTTTCACCCCAGTCGCTATGAGGTGCGACTCGACCCTCTATCCAGTCCGCCCAGAATGCGTGAGGGTCCTCAGGCAGGTGGTCTTGCTGGAGCCAGTTCCGATAGTGGTTGTGCCACGAAAGCCAAACGTCCCGGTTAGGACGTCCTACGACGATGTAACGTGCCTCTTTTTGGAATGGAAGATGATCAAGCGGAAGATGGGTCTTAAACTGACGTCGGTGGGTCTGTTGTTGCATCTCCGCAACCATCTCTTCGACCGTCAAATCCACGCGATCCTTTGAATCCCGCCTGCTCTTTCGGTCGATCCAGAAGCCCACTTCGTGAATCGTGACTTCTGTAGAGCCTCCATGGATAAGATGCAGAACAATCTGCTCCATCCACGTCGTCCCGTTCTTCGCATACGTCGCAACGACGACATCTCCCTCGCGCGGCACGTAGTGGTCCCACCGTGAAGAATCAATCCTCACGTTCTCGAAAAACTTCTTCCGCTGGGGTAGTCCTCGAACGAGCAACACCACTTCAGGTATACCTATTTCTTTTGACACTTATCATCATTTATAAAAATGACTCGAACCCAACGCCTCCGTCAGAACTTTCATAGCCGGCCTAGCTATCATGCGAGCCTTGGAAAATGACTTCCCAAAGTCCCTCCCGAGAAGGTTGCTGTCGGATCAACTCTAAAAAGGCAGAAAGTCCTTACACATTTTATCTTCGACAATTATGTAGTCCGTGTCGAAACTTGCGGGCAATCGTGTATCTCTATAAATCTGAAATTGCGCTCGTCCGATCTTCCTAGAGTCGTTGATGAATCTGATCGGCGGTTCCCTCAAATCTCTCTCCAGGCGGTTTTTGTTCTTCTAGAACTACTTCCGGTCGTTCTTCTTCAGGCTTGTCATGAACCTAAACAGCTTCGAAGTGATGTACAAGTCGAGCACATGTTCTCTTCTTCTCAGACTACCTGCGACTTTAATGCATCTTCGGGTCGCTCGGGGAATTTCGCCACACCCCTAGATAGGTCAAACTGATAGATCCGATTGCGCTCACGTGGCGTGAAAGGAAACGCTTTCAGGGTTCCGTTCTCCAGTGCACCCTCCGCTTCTGGTTGCTCGCATTGGGATATGGCTATCTCACGCAACGACTCGAGCACATCCGAATCTGTCTTCGAGCGATCTCGGAGCTCTTGCGGGTCCTCTACCAGGTTAAACAGCTGCTCCCGCCCACCGTTCGCAAGGTAGATGTATTTCGATTCCCCATGCCTAACCATCACTTTGAAGTCCGCCTTACCGGGAACCCCATACCATCCGATCACGTGTTCTCTCGGATCGACGTCACCAATCAGTACGCCTAGAACATCTGAGCCATCGCGCGTCTCTGTTTGTCCCGCTGCGCCCGTCGCAATCGCGAACAGGTCAGTCAGACAGACCAACTCGTCGCGACGTTGATCCTTCGGAAGCGTTGTTGGCCAGCTCACGAGAAATGGTATGTGATTGGATGCGTCGAAGAAGCTCTCCTTCTGCCACGCGCGATGGTCACCAAGATGCTCTCCGTGATCAGAGAAGAAGCAGATCACCGTATTATCCGCATCTTTTCGCGACTCAACTGTGTCCAGAATCCTGCCAAGACAGTCGTCGATATACGAGATTTCCCCGTAGTATCTCGCCTTGAGCACACGCGCGTGCGAATCCGTGATATCGTCCGCCCAGATGATCCGGTTCATATACGGAATTTGCTCGTCAGCGTGGTCCGTTTCGATCTCTCCATAGATGGGATTTGGCATCCGATCCGGATCATACATCCGGTTGAACGGCACGGGAGGCGCGAACGGGGGATGAGGTCCAATGAACGACACAAACCCGAAATACGGTCGCTCGTCATCAACTCTAATCTGCTCGACCGCGCGATCAGCCGCCCACGCCTCTACGGTAAGATGTGCAGGCAATGGACTCACTTGCGGCATGTAATACATTTCTGTTCGCTCGCCTTGGAGAGCCTCTATGTAGTCGAACTCAGGATGCTCGCGCGCGATCCACCCCGCGTATCCATCAGCAGCCCGCTGCTCCGGAGTGCGATACATCTCTTCGCTGTGGAGGTGCACATCGTAACCGATGTCTTCATTCCAGGGACCCGTATGGAACTTCCCGATCCCGAATGTCCGATACCCGTGACTGCGCATCGTCTGTGCGATATATGGCCCGCATCGGTCTGTCATCTCCTCAGATTGACCCGCAATTGGTGGTACTCGCCCATTTGAAAACCGTCTCGTCTTCAAGGGCTCACATCCGGTCCTAACCGTATACCGCGCGGCTACGCAAACGGGACAAGACGAGTATCCCCAGTTGAACGACACACCACGACGCACAAGTCGATCCATGTTCGGCGTATAAATATGTCCGTTCCCCAGCGCAGCGATCGTATCCCATCGCTGCTGATCTGTCATCACGAATAGAACATTTGGTTTCTTCATCTACCTAGTTCTTTCCTCCGCTAATTGTTTACTCTGAGTAGGCAAAAGCCGAACGGTTCTCCGTCCCTCCTGGCAACGCGGTCTTGAGGGCCCCTTCAATCAGTATTTTGCTGACAGCCATCCTTCGATAGGACGTCAATCTGTGTGACAGGCACATGGAACATCGTTGACGTACCTACGCCGTCTCCCATTCCTTCCATTTCTCTGGATCCGCCCATTCCTGCCCAACTTCGATAAACCCTCTCGGTCCTCGCTTCCCGTACTCGAACGGATCGCTTGTCGCATCTATCCAGCGGTGCAGTCGCTCTTCCATTTCCTCGACCGCCACACGGCCTTCTCGAGACTTCGCCAAATTCGTCATCTCCAGTGGATCGCCCGCGCGATCGAATAACCAGGGTCCGCGCTCGTTTTGATACCAGCGTGCATAGGTATAACGAGCCGTTCGAACACCGCGCCAGCGACCCACCCACCCATATCTGTTCGGCCACCCATTTGCCATGTTCATCAGGTAGGCCGAATCGGATCCGCCGGGTGCTTGCTGGGGATCCACTGGTGGCGACCCTCCGTCCCAAAGCGTGGAGACGTCACGCCCCTGCATGCAATCGGGTATCGACACGCCACAAGCCCCGAGGAGACTGGGAACAAGGTCAATCGTTCCGAAGAAGCTGTTGCTGCGTGTACCGGATGGAGTGTGTCCCGGCCATCGGATCACGAAGGGGACGTGGACCGACTCTTCGTACGGTGTCGCCTTCGAGGCTCGCATCGAGTGGTGAAGCCAACTGTCTCCCGGTTTACCGTATCCGTGACTCGACAGATGATCGCCGTGATCCGACGTGTAGATGACGATTGTGTTCTCGGTGATACCCAGGCGATCCAGAGCTGCTTCTAGACGGCCCATCTCTGTATCTAGAGCCGAGCAGTTGCCGTAATAATCTGCCATCTCTCGTCTCGCAAATTCAGCCATCTGAACCGGAACGTTTTCGGGCAAATCGACTGTATCCCCGTCGTAGATATCGAACTCCTCCGGGTAGGATTTGTATGGCCAATGCGGCGGTCGCCACGAAATAAACAGAGCGAATGGGTCATCAGGACGCTTATCGAGATGCTGCTCTAAGAATCGAATCGATAGATCTGTCTCGACGGTGGGAGCCCATCCCTCGTGTGACGTGGGTCCCGCCTCGTTCTCAAAGTAGCTTTGATCGAAGAATCCCTTTGTCCCATCCAGATGCAGGGCGCCAAGATAGTCGAACCCATAACGGTCCTTTTTGGGATATGGCCCCCTACCGAGATGGAACGTACCAATATGACCCGTCTCATAGCCTTCATCACGCAGAAGACTCGGGAGCGTCGGTATGTCACGTCGAGGCCGGTATTCGTTGTCAATCACGCCGTTCCTCCATCCAAACTGGCCGGTCAGAAGAATCGCCCGATACGGCGAACACAACGGATGATTCGAGTAGACGTTGTCGCACACCATGCCCTGGGATGCGATCGCGTCCAGGTTCGGCGTCTGCACGATGTCATTGCCGTTAGCTCCCAGCGCGTTGTAGCGCTGCTGATCCGAAAACACGAACAGGATGTTCGGTCTGCTACTCATTGCCAAAGCTCTCCCAGAGTTCCTCAATTCGATCGATCACCAGCGTACCGTCGTGAAGCACCATCCGGTATCGATGCGTCATCTCCTCATCGGCTGACAAGGTGATCTCTCTTGGGATACACGGCGACGGGTTAATCCCTCGTTGTCCATCGACACGCCAGTGAGCGGGATGCCGAGGGTTGGCGACATGATCAAGCAGGGTGATTCCCGCAAGCACATCTCCCTTATTGACTGGCATCCGTAGATCAACCCACGCTGCGGGTTGCTGCTCGGTCGCATCGTCCTCCAACCCCGAAGAGTTCACCACCTTCGTATCGCGATCCGAACGAAAGGGCATACGGATGAACAGTCCGCCGTACGAGCCCTGTTCAATCGTCACATACGGAATGGCAGTGATCGTCCAGACGAGATCGAGAAGCAACACATCCTCAGCGTGACGTAGCGACCAGGTCTGTTTCTCCCGCAGAAGCTCGCTCCCGTTGCTGTGTCGCCAGGCCGACTGGATTAACCAACTCGGCTCTCCTGCATCGAAAACCTCAGGGCTGCTGGGCTCAATCGTCCCGATCTCGACCTTGGCGTTCTGACCCGGATCAAACCAGAAATCGCAGCCATTCACCCCGTGATACCCGGTCTGAATACCGTGCTGCCAAGGATGATGCCAAGGGCTGTCCTCGGTAAGACACGTCTGCTCATCCACCCCTCTCAACGGATGAATGTATGGACGCATACCCGGTCGTGAGTTGTGCTGCAAAACGACTCTTCCTGTTTCGAGATCATCGATGAATAAGCAATTGTTCGCAATTCGTGTTTTCCAATTTAC
>DPVD01000223.1:7636-13525 GCA_003526745.1 Candidatus Latescibacterota bacterium | reverse complement strand
GAGAAAGTCGAGCAGTTCTGGCGAGATGGCTTCATCGTCCTGCGCGGCGTTTTGAGTGACGAGGAGATCGCCGTCTATGGACCGGTGATCCGTGACACGGCGACAGAGCGCTACCGTGCGCAAGGCATGACGCCGGCAGGAGGAGGCGCATTCCTGCAAACCCTCAACATGCGCTTCGAGAACGAGGGCATGCGACAGTTTTGCCTGAGCCGTCGGTTCGGGCAGATCGTGGCCACTTTGACCCGATCGCCTGCGGTACGCATCTACCACGAGCAGGCTTTGTTCAAGCAACCCGGCGGGATCGACTCGGCCTGGCACCAGGACCAGTACTACTGGCCTGTCAACACGGATCGGGCCGTGGGATTATAGACTCGTGGTGGGAGGACAACCAATGGATCCGATCGGGGTGGGTATCATCGGTGCAGGCGTGGGCAGCCGCCACGGTCGCGGGCTGCGCGAGGACCCCCGTGTCGCAAGACTCGTTTTGTGTGACACGGACGAGGAGAAACTGGTGCAGGGGGCCGCAGACGGAGGCATTGAGGAGACGACGACGGACTGGGAGTCGCTGGTTGCACGGGACGACCTGCACGTGATCAGCGTGGCGTCACCCGATCATCTGCACCCGGAAATGAGTATCGCGGCGCTTCGGGCGGGGAAACACGTATTGTGCGAGAAACCGATGGCGCCCACGCTCCCGGAGGCGCGAGAGATGATGTCCGCCGTGGAGGAGACTGGCTTGAAGCTGGCGGTGAACAACGTGCTTCGCTTCTACCCACGATTCGTCCGCGCAAAGGAGTTGGTGTCTGACGGCACGCTGGGTGAGATCTACGCGGCGGAAGGCGACTATCTGCACAATACGCTCGATCTGATTCGAGGTGGATGGCGTGGCACGCATCGCGACAGCGTGATGACGGGCGGGGGCGTGCACCTATTGGATCTGCTGCTCTGGCTAATCGGAGACGTCGAGGAGGCATTCTGCTACTCGACGTGGGGCGGTCTCGCGCAACAGGAGGCGAAGTCGCCCGATTGCATGGTGTCGGTCCTCCGGTTCAAAAATGGGTGCGTGGCCAAAGCGATGACGAATATGGCCGTCCAGCGCCCGGCGCTGCACAATCTAATTCTGTACGGCACGAAGGGCGTGTTCATCAATGACAAACCCGATGGTCTGCTATACCGTGGCCACAAAAGCCCTGGGGAGCCTGTTAAAGAAGCGTATGCGGCGAAGACGGGTGTAATGGGCAAGAAGGCGGTCGGCATCGTTCACTTGCTCGACTGCATTGAGCGCGACGAAGAACCGCTGGTGAACGTGAAGCAAGGGGCGCGGGTGATCGCGGTGTGTGACGCGATCAATGAGAGCGCGCGGTCCGGGAAGCCAGTTGTAGTCGAATCAATCTAGAAGTGGTGAGCGTCTCACTGCCAACCGTGAGTATTCTACGCAGAAGGGGTAGTGTGGGAAATTCTGCGAAGCCTCCACGCCAGCAAAAGGGACGTTCGTCAGACTGCGACTTTCATGGGAAATGGTTGTGCTTCAGTATCGACTCCCCTCGGGGTCACCAACGTGAAGACGACAGGGCGAGAGGCGTTTCTACTGGCTTCCCGCCCGTCGCATCGGGAGTTGCGATTCTGGAGGCACTCTCAAGATGATCCGCACGGCAAGTAGGATTGATCTTGAACGGTGGCGTATTCTAATTTCAGACACGACCTCAGGGAGCGGACGTGGACGGAATTGACCTCAGACGAGCAACCACCTTGGACGCAGATACGATCCTGCGGATTATGTCCGGGGCCTTTGATCGACCGACAGGATCGAAGAAGTACGATCGGGACAAGGAACGGCTAGCCACGGAGATCGACACGCACTGGGTGCTGTCACGGCACGGCGAAGTCGTCGGGGCACTCCACACACAGCTGGACGAGATACAGGTCGGGCAGACAATCCTTACGAAGGTGGATGTCGGAGAGGTCTGCATCTCTCCCTCCAGCCAGGGCGAAGGGCTCGGCACGGCTTTGATGCGGATGTTGGTGGACCAGCTGAGGGCGGATGGTTATTCGCTTTCACGGCTGGGCGGATTCCGGCGATTCTACGAACGCTTCGGATGGGCGCCCTTTCCGAGAGGATTCGTGGAGTTCGTTCTGGGGGGCCTGACGTCACGTGGCGGGTACACAGATCCTGTGGCGTTTCTGGATCGGCCTGAGGAAGATGCGCGGGTCAGGCATTATGATGGCAGCCGAGATGCTGAGCCCTGCGAGGAACTCTACAGGGCGTTCAATATCGGTAGGACCGGGGCCCGGCCAACCCGATCGTTCGGGGTGGGCACCGGGAATCCGTGGCAGGTGGTCTACGAAGAGGAGGGTGAAGTCAGGGCATATGTGTTCGCCTCTCGGAACGACCCACCTCACACCCACCTCTCGACGGTGGTATCAATCTCCGACGCAGCGTGCGACCCGGAAGAGATCGGCCCGCTGGGTGAGAGCCTACGGTATGTCCTCCGACAGGCGGCCGTCGCGGGGACCGAGACGGTCAGAGCTCGTCTGCCCCTGGACCCTGGATTATATGACCTCTATCGAGACTCGAGTTGTGGGTTTATCCCCTCCCTTTGGCAATCCTCCGAAGGGGGGAACATGCTGCAGATTTTGAGCCTGAGGAAGCTGCTCGAGGATTTGGCGCCCGAGCTGACAGGTCGGGCACGCACAGCCGGATTGCCCAAAGGAGCCGTTGCACTTCATGTTCGGGAAGAAACGGTTGGGCTCACTTGGAACGGCGAGTCAGTGACGATCGGCGAGGCCAGCAACTACCCTGTCGAGTTGGGTCAGGACGTTCTGATGAAGCTGGTGCTTGGGCTGTTGCCTGCGGAACAGGTAGTCAGGGGGAGCATGGAAGTGGTAGGCACGCTGAACGCACTGTTTCCGGTCCAGCCAACGGCGACAGGCGTATGGGGCTGAGCCGGGACCACCACAATGAGGCCACTTGGATAACCCGTGTCAGCATGAGCGAGTTCATACGCCAGGCGATCAAGGAAAGCTTGGAGAGTCAGAGGATTAGCCTTTTCGGGCAGCTTCTAGGAGAAACAAGGCGGTCAGGCAGTCTGGTGAGATGCTATTCACCAAGCCGTCGTCTTTTTTTCCTAGTAGCATCGGAAGGTGCTGCTGGGGATCGTAGTATTTCAGTTCCCCGTGGCCTCTAGGTGGCATCTTGGTCTCGTGGATCAAGTGGGCCAGGATGTTGCGCTTGAGCTCAACGTCGTGGTCAGGGTTTTTTAGGCTTAGTGGCTGAGATTGGTGCCCTCCCGCTTCACCACCACTACGTTGATACCGTGGGAGTTGGCCGAGCAATCGGCTGACTCCCCGTTTTTATGTGTGAGAGGTTTTGAAAGATACGAAATTGCCCTGATTTCTCAGGACACCGGATTTAGGAATCGGGGGCGGCGGCCTATTGGATAGTGATTTGAATGTCCTTGTTAAGGGCTAGTGACATAACGCATGTACTATACAATATCTAACGTATGTAGCACACACACGTGAATGGTATACGTATCACTCTTTAGCGATGGAGGGCGCGATGATGGAAGCCGTGAGTGATTTTCTGTCGAACTGGAATCAACGTGTTATTGAGGAGTTGGGGGGATACGTTCTTGTTCTATCGATTTATTTCGGGTGGCGTTTGAATAAAGTTCATCAAAGTATTGGTAAGATGGTCTGGCAAGCCACAGAGCGTCTGGACGCTATAATCGAAGACGTCGAAGAGATCAAACGTGATGTGGAAGCCATCGAAGATAGGACCGCGCATTTTGGCAGGACCAACGATGACAAATACGATCCACTTTCCAACGGGGATGAAGATGACCCAGACAAAGAATAGCTAAAGGGAGGGCCTTCAGGATCGGCTAAGTCGTCTGGCAATTCACATCACGTATATGCTCTCCGGTCCGCCAGTAGTAAAAAACCAACATCGCAATACTTAGCACCACATCTTGCCAAAGAGTGACCTCCGCAGAATTGATGCGCCAAGAGAAATAGATGACCCCCACGAATAGAAACAACACCGAGCAACGCATACCTACAACCCATCCGATCGCCAAGACCCGGTCTCAGCCGTTGCCTTTTCGACTTGGTCCTAACGTCGTGAGCAGTGTCTATCACAAGTCAACGGACAGACACTACCTATTGAATACCGCCATTGCTGTGAACCAACTGGCCGTTTATCCAGCCGCCCTCGTCGGAACACAGGAAACTTACTAGACTGGCACAGTCCTTCGGCAACCCGACACGGCCAAGCGGTGTCTCACGTCGTATTCGTTCCTTCCGATTATCCGACATCCAGCCCGTGTCTGTTCCACCCGGATTTATCACGTTCGCAGTAACTCCCAAATCCTTGAATTCTTGAGCGGCAGCGAGGACAATCCGATCCATTGCCCCCTTGCTGGCCCCATAGGGCATGTTGTATGCAGTATGGTCACTCGTTATCGAGATAATTCGGCCACGCCCATGTTCTCCCTGGTAACGTCTTCGAAACTCTCGGATCAGTAGCCATGTGGCTCGAGCGTTTACCGCAAAATGTAGGTCGAAGCTCTCCACCGTTGTTGTTTCGATATCACTGTCGACCGATTGGCAATGAGCCATCACCAAAGCGGATACTGGACCAATTGAATCTGCGACTGTGTCGAAAATCCTTGTTGGGGAGGATGTGTCTGACAAATCGGCCTCAATGGATACCGCCCTAGGGGAAAACACTCGGATTTTACTCAGAATCTTCTCAGCGTGTGCGTCATCACTACCCCAAGGCATAGTAGCATCGTACGGACGCCAATACGTTGTAGCCACATCCCAACCGGATTTTCCCAACGACAAAGCAATCGAAGCTCCGATACCGATCTCGCGACTAACTCCTGTTACCAGGGCGATTGGTCTTTTAACATTTTGCTTCATTGAGGGTTCCGATCCGGAGATTTTGGTTGTCCGAGAGATCATCAAACGTGGCTTGTAACGCGTCTTTCTGCAGCCAGAAGTTTACTGTTGGTGACGGGATGATTGTAGACACACGTTCTTGAACGAAGCGATTCCCCTCGGGGTCACCAACCATAAGCGACAGGCCGGGTGAAATCCTACTCACCCGGCCTGTTCCATTTTTTGCTAATACCGATGAGGCCGCCTCTTACTGGCTAGCCGAAAATCTGAATGCGTAGATTCTAGCCCGGACCATCTCGAAATGCAATCGAATCGGCTTCCCTGAGAACCTCGACAGATCCGTTTTCCCTCTCCAGGAAACCGCGTCCCACATCGTATCTCCGGATATGCGATCGCAATCTTCCAATCCGTACCCCTCTAGGGGAGTACCTCCCTCATCGGTTAGTCCGATTCGCACCCAGCCTCCAAAGTGGGCCCAGCAGTTTGTCTTCAGAACGAGACCTTCGAACTCAAATGTAACCGTCCAAAATTCTCCTCGCGCATCAGTCACCACGGCCATGTAACCATCTTCACGAATCGTCGCACGCCACAGTCCCCCCTTCCAGGTAACGTCAGGATTGTGAAGACGTTCAATATGTGAAATCGGCTTCACTTGAAGCAATTGCGTCCATTCCCCGGGCTTTGTCTGGATCAATCCCTGCGCAGTGATATTTCCACCATAGGTTTCACTGTCAGGAGGCCCAGCAGGAATTAATGCGTCCCGGATCGGACGATGCCAGATGTTCCCATCACGGCTCACGGCAAGCGAAGTTTCCATTTCTTCGGTATCACGTTTGAACAGATTGGGAAACATTAAGTGCGCGTCCTGTGCGCCCGGCCACCGTGTATACGAGCTGGAATATAAGTCCAACGCTGGTGGATCCTTAGGGTCTGTTACCAGACACGGCATCGGCTTATCCCACTCCAAAAAATCCTTCGATCGCG
>DPVD01000223.1:0-7328 GCA_003526745.1 Candidatus Latescibacterota bacterium | reverse complement strand
CAAAAAAATCCTTCGATCGCGAGTGGTCGATCGTCCGACGTTCTGGCCAGACGTGACGCCCCTCAATCAGCTCAGATTGATTGCGATAGCCTCTGGTATAGATACGATAGAAACCCTCGTCCTCGTCCCAGGCTAGGACGGACTGGGTGTCACAGGCGTGATAGATCAATGGATCTGGAATCGCCGTCCAGTGAAGTCCTTCAGGAGAGGTTGCGCCTCTCAGGTGTCGGGTTCGCTTCTCTTCGTTGACCGATCCGAAAATCATCTTGTAGCGCGTTTCTACCGAGCCGTTTGGGTCTTTGATCACGGTGGCACCGTGTGGACCGATACCTGAAGACTGTATACCTGAGAAGACGATATTTGTATCGCTCTCACCCTTGAAGTTGACGATGCCCAGCTCTGGTCGGACCCAGTTTACACCATCCTCTGATTCAGCATAGCAGACTTGGGAGACATACTTCTGGACGTCCTTTCCCGTGACGACATCGGGAGCGTGATAGCCTTCGTAGTAGAGTTTGAAGATGCCTTCATCCTCAAAGACAGTAGCCCAGGAACTGATCAGATATGCTTCCCAAGGTTTCTCTGGAAGCAAGATGGGCTCGGGATGGACGGTAGGAGAAAAGGTTCTTAGTTCAATACCGTTAGGCATGAACCAGGGATCGGTGGTGCCACTCCACGAATTTCCATTTCCCGCCTCGACCAGCGACCAGTCTATAAAGACGTGCTTCCTGTTTAGTTGCAGCTTATTGATCATCTGCGTCTCATTTCCATAAGTGCACGTGAACTCGCCTCTGGACCCAAAATCAAGGGTTTCAAATAGAGGTGACGGTCAAAAGGCCCGAAACAAGGAGAAATATATGTGGTCCAAAGCTCTTAGCCTATCGCCTGAAGCCAGGGCGCTATGCGGATTATAAGAAAGCAAAAGATGAGCTTTGGCCGGATCTGGCGGGGGCATGCCAGAGAACCAGATCAACATGGTCATTCACCATCACGAAAAGCGTCTATATCTCTGCGTGACTGCTCCGACAGAGGGCGGCACCAGAAACTAGGCCCTATGGGTGGACGATGGCGTGGTTCAGTTTGACTCGCCGTTATCAGTTGATGGAGATCGAATGGCGGCACGGTGAGGACCACCGCGTGGTCAATGGAAGGTATGGCAACGCGGACGGTCGCCACTTACTGAGAAACTAAGGAATGGCAGAAGAGAACTCGACCACGCCCCATATGACCAAGCGCATGAACCTGTTCCTTGACGAGAACCTGTATTCTCGCTTGAATGAGGCCGTCTGGATGACTCGCAGCATGACCGAGATCAGCACGGTTTTCAGAAAACGAGCTAACGGGTAGCCGTTAGAGAGGGGCATCGATGTCCGAACTCGAGGTTCGTCGGCTGGGTCGCACGGAAATGACACCGCGGGCCCTTGGACTGGGTGGCGGACATCTGGGATATCTCAAGCAATCGGATGATAATGCCGTCAGGACTCTTCGGGAAGCTATCGAACTCGGGATCGATTTCGTCGATACATCGCCCCACTACGGCGAGAGCGAGCGGAGATTTGGTCTGGCTTTGGCCGGAGGCTGGCGCGACAAAGTCCACCTGCAATCCAAGGTGGGTTCCCATCCAAAGTTCCTCAGAGATTTCTCGGCCGAGGCCACCGCTTGGAGCTTGGAGAACAGCTTCAAGCAACTCCAAACAGAGTATGTCGATTCGATCCTGATCCACGGACCTCGTTACGACATCGAAGCGCCGCTCGGAGCCTGCTTGGAAGTCCTGATCGATTGGAAAGCCAAGGGTCGGATCGGTCACATCGGAATCGGTGTGCGACAGCCAGAGTTCCACCGACGAGCGATTGAGACTGGCGAGATCGACATCGTACTATCGTTTTTGGACTACACTTTGCTTTCCCAGTCCCTGGCCGAAACGACGATTCCGCTGGCACTTGAGCACGACGTTGGGATCATCTTGGGCAGCCCTCTAGGCGGTTCGCTTCTGGCTGGCCCGGAACCGATTCTTCAAGAAGCGGGGATGCCAGCCGAGTCTAAAAATCTCATACCTGCACTCGTCGGTAGCCTCAGGGACCCAGTTGTGTATCCTCTAGCTCACCGAATGTGGGAGTGGTGTACCGGAAGAAACTTGCACATCCGTGATCTGGCCTTACAGTTCGCCCTTCACGCACCAGTGGAAGGCAATGGAATTGTCCTGACGGGACCAGCCAATCCAAGTGAGATTCACGAGGCCTACAAAAGCGCTACAACTGAGATACACGAACCTGTATGGCGAGACTTTCAGCAAGAGTTCGGCGTGAGTATCTGAGGACGAAGAGTAAATAATAGAGCCCTTAGCGTCGAAAGAAGCAGAGGACATTTACAAACCGAGACGGAAACAACCCGGAGAATGGACTGATGTCTAAAAAAGGCGACACCTGGAACGAATCGACAACCTTCCGAGACCCTTACTCACTCAGGAGGGTTCGCAAAGTAACCTCTGGCGGAACCTACAATTACCACGCCGCCTACCACACGTTGACAGCCTGGACGGCGGATGGGCAGCGATGCGTCTTCTTGTCTGGCCGCAGGAACCACTCCTCGATATTCGCCTGCGACGTGTCTACGGGTAATATCACACAACTGATCGACTGGCAAGAAGGATGGGGAATCGATGCAGCCTGGGCGCCAGACGATCGGCCGTTCGGTGTAGCGAGCATCTGTTTGGATCAGCATTCGGGCTGGATTTACTACGTCCAGGCCGAGGTCGGAGCAACAAAACTACGAGCGGTTCATATCGATTCGCTGGAGGAGCGCAGATTGTCCGGAGGTATTCCCGGCTACGTGTTCGGCCAGCCAACGGTTTCTGGTGATAGCCATTGGGTGGCCCTTCCCAGCAACATCATACCTCAGCAGATGGCTGACGTGGACCCGTACAAACCGATATCGGCTGATGAGGTGCGAGAGCTCTTTGCGAGCGAAGGAGGTTCACGGATGCAGTTGGTTCGCTTCCGCACCGAGGGCGACCACAAGCCGGAAGTGTTGTACGATGAGGCAGGCTGCCGAGGCAATCACGTTCAGTACAATCCAGTCGACTCCAACATTCTGCATACGGATCGTGACTTCGCACCAGACTTCTGGACCGGATCAGACCAGAAGAGAAATCGTGTCTGGCTCTGGCATATAAACGAGCAGCAAATGGTCGAGCAACCCTCACCATCAGGCCGTACGTTTCAAGTTCATTCGGTCTGGTCATTCGACGGAAAGGGAGTCCTGTATCACTGCCCTCCGACGAGATCGGGAGACCAAAGCGGATATGTCATCGGGGTCAACGATTTGGAAGGAAACAACATCGCCGAATACGGCAGCGAATCGTGGACCCACTACGGTCACGTCGGCGCAGTCCCGGATCGCAAGGTTATCATGCTTGATGGGAACATCACCAACGACTTGATCCTATGGCTGCACTACGACGACCCGAGCACTCCGAAACTCGAGATCATCTGTCGGCACGGCACCGACTGGGGCGGACACGAAGGTCAATATCCCCACCCCCACCCTCAGTGCTCACCCACCGGAGATCGAATCATATATAACGCCGCTGGTCGAGGACGGAGTGACGTCTTCGTTGTAGAGCTATAGCCGGACCGCTCAAGGCGCCGAGAACCTCAATTGACAGTGCCGCCCTAGATCAGTAATTATCGTGCTATGGCAAAACTGCCCTATCCCTCGCATCTGAACCCCACACTGACGTCCGATCTGGCCCAAGACGTTGCCTTCTTCCGCAAGTGGGGCTATCTCGTAGTCGACAATGCGATTACGCAAACACAGGTCCGCTCGCTGCGCGCCGCCCTTAACAAGACCTTCAAGCGCCGCGGAGAGCAATTCATCCACCAACTCTTAGAAGAAGACACGCGCTTCGAATTCCTGCTAGACAACGCGCCCGTCTTCACTCGCATGCAAGCAATCTTGGGCACCTGCGTCCAGCTCCACAGTGCTACAGCCCGCGTTACCGAGCCCAGCCAGGAAGACCAAAACTGGCATCGCGACGTACCCTGGCCCATCGATCCCGACGGCACACCCTACGGCGCGATGCCCGGTCAGATAAATTGCGGGTATTATCTCGACGCATTGAGCAAGAATAACGGCGCCGTCGTCATCGTTCCCGGGAGCCATCGCGTACCCTTTCGACCACCCGAGGGCCATCCGCGCTTTCCCGAAGAAAAGTGGATATTCGCCAAACCGGGGGATGCCGTGCTTTTCGACGGCTGTCTCTACCACCGCGGCGCGGCCAATAATTCCAAAAAGAAACGACGGGCCTGTCTGATGTGCTACCAAACCGCTTGGATGAAATCCCGCGAATCCTTCGATGGTCCCTTCGCACAAAAAATTCGCGACCAAGGCACCGACGAACAAAAAATGCTGATGGGAGCCATTGAACGCTGGTAAAAAGAGAACCCTCAGTTGTCCCCCGCACGTGTCAATCGCATCGTAGCCTATCAACAGACTCAAATCATATTTGACGCGAAAAGAGCAGGTAGAAGGACAGAGTCAGACTTGAGTTTCACGAATACACCGAAAAAAGCACTCAGATCACCGGCGCGGACTGCATACTCGGCTAATTTATGCACGTGACAAGAGGATAGAACTTGAGCTCTACGATTTCACGCCCATCCATCTTAACTGGCAATCACAGCCCGAGTTCGCTTCGTAAGAAGATTGAAGACTGTGACTGGGCGGCCGAAATTTATGTCGGTATTGTCGAATCCGTTCAACCTTATGTAGATCGTCATCAGACGGATCCCGAATGGATCGTGTCAAGACTGTGCATGCACTGGCGGACACATCATGATCGGACATTCGTAAACGGCGCCCGATGGTCTCACAGTGAAGGTAAGGCCCCTGTCCCCACGGTTCGGTTCGCGGGCGCCCGCGATTGGGCCACCGACTACGCGATGCCGTCGCTTGAAGATCTCCTCCCCTATTCCGAAGATCCGCGAGGCATCTGGCTGCAACACAAAGAAAAGGAAGGCACCCCGTGGGAGTGGGCCGATGTCAGTGTCACGGGCCACATCATCGAGGGAATCAACGAGCGGATCATGACGCTAGCCCAAAAAGCGGCCTTCTTATACTGGTATCTTGGCGACACGAAATACGCAAGGTTCGCCGCGGACATCGTGCTTCCGTATGTCCACGGGATGCATCACCGCCGGAACCCTGAAACATTCGAAGATCACAGCCAGGCGCATATCCACGGAATCGCGACCTTCGAAGTCATCCACGAACGCATCACTTACCCGCTTGCCGTCGCTTACGAATATTTACTCCCTTACCTCAACCAAACCGACGCTGACATCACGCTCATCCAGAACCTCTTCCGCAGATGGGCCGACCGAATCATCGAAGGCGGCTTTGCGCACGGAAATTGGAATCTCCATCAGGCGAAATACATCGTCCCACTTGGCCTGGCGCTGGAACCGAACGAAGCCTATAACGACGGGAAGGGGCGCGAATTTTACGTCGAGCATTTCACGTCACGCAGCACCCCCAATCAGGCCTGCCTTGCCGATCTGGTCGCCCAGTATGATGAGCAGGGGGTTTGGCCGGAATCACCCGGCTATGCATTCAACGTCACGGACAACATCATCGAGATCTCGCACCTCGTAAACAACGGGTTGGGTCAGGACCCGGTTACCGACTTCCCAATCCTCGAACGCGCAGCGCTTCTGGTGTCCCAGTTTGCCTTCCCTAACGGTAGGACGGTCGGCTATGGCGATACTGGCAATGGCCTGCCTAGTACGCATACGCTCGAACTTATGATTGCGCGAGCACGGCGGTTATCGGACTCAGAAACAGAGAGGCGGCTGACGCCTGTACTTCAGCGTCAGATACACGAACACGGCTACCAACGAGGCAAAAAGGGATCGATTCTGGAGCTCGCAACATATGTCGATACCCTTCACTCTTCCGATGACGTTCCACCAACAGTTGCATCAAGAACATTTCTGGCCGACACCGTAAGCTTGATCCTTCAACGAAACGGACACGACGCCGATACCGGACTGATGGCCTCTCTAACGGCAACCCGAGGCGGCCATTCACACGCGGGAGGTCTGGCGCTTGAGCTATATGGTCGGGGATTTGCGATCTCGCCTGATTCGGGACCGGGAGTCAGTTACTGGCAAAAAGAACACGGAGAATATTACTCCCGACCTCCTGCACACAACACCGTCATCGTCGACGGCGTCTCAAACTACAACCCGCACAATCACGACTATCCCTTCACACTGAACGCGGTCGACCCCACGCCGGCCCGCGACTTCGCAGCTTCTGATACGAACTCATTCTTTGATGTTTCTTTCAACGAGCCTTCGACAGATTCCGATCAACGTCGCGTCGTAGGTCTGATCCGCTCCTCTCCGGATTCGGGCTACTACGTCGACATCTTTCGATCCAAACGTCGAGATGGCGCGGATCGATTTCACGACTATATCCATCACAACCTCGGGCAATCGCTTCAGTTGAAGAATGTAGACGGGGAGGCGCTAGGACTGGAAGAAACGGAAGGCCTCGGGGCTGTGGCAGGAGATCAGGCGGGATACGATTACTTCACTGAAAAGCGAACAGCCAAATCGGATGAAAACATCTCGGCTGTGTTTGGTGTTGAAATAGATGATGCTAGAAAACTTGAAACGGTAGTCCACGTATTGGGAGGGACGTCCAGAAAACTCTACGCAGTCAAAAGCCCTTGGGCTCGGACGACAAGATCGGGTTCAGCACCCGCATCGTTGCAAGGTCCGATGCCAACGCTGATCGTTCGTCAGGAGGGTGAGGCCTGGACCCGCCCCTTTGTGACCGTCATTGAAACGTCCGAACGCGGAAAGAGCACCGTGCGTCACGTCGACCGTCTGGACAGCCCGGCTATCGACCTGACCTCCGTGTCCGTCCAATCAATCGTCGATAATCGTGAGCGACTCGACTCGATATTCTCAGATAGCGTTGGCACAGACTGCCACACCATCGGAGACGACCGATTTCAGGGACACTACGGCACTGTCACATTGTTGGACGATGACCTTGCAGAGCTGTATCTGGGTTCGGGGAAATCGATCGGTCACAAGGGCTTTGGTATCGAATCAGCTTCGGAAACATCTGCTGCGATCGCTGTCACGAACGATACCATTCGAATATCCTGTGAGAGCGATATCACGATTCATCTTCCCGTGTCGTTAATAGACTCGGTTCGCGCCTCACTCGACACGCAAAATATCCCCTTCACATCAACCAAGATGAATCTTGAATTGAAGTTGGGCATTGGGCTAACCGTGCTTAGTCTGAAAAGA
>DPVD01000010.1:0-5989 GCA_003526745.1 Candidatus Latescibacterota bacterium | reverse complement strand
CGGCTCGGTTGAACCGGTCGGGTTCATCGTTATTCGCAAGGGGAAGGCCCAGTTGATCCCAATGCAGGAGCAGGATATGTCGATCGGGAAGCTTCTCAGCTATGCACCCGACGTGATCAAGAAGATCAAGGAGTTCAAAGAGAAACGGGATGCGACCGCAGAGGCCGATACTCTTGGCGAGGCAGATGAGTAGACTCGTCAGATCATCGTAAGACGGAAGAGGCCTGCTTCTGCAGAGAAGCAGGCCTCTTTTATGCTGTCTGGTTGATCTGCCGGAGCCGGTATGTCTAGTGCGCGCCCTGGAAGTAGGGATTCTTGCCGTCCGCGTGATCGGTCACGTCTAGGATTTCTTCGATCTCGGGGCACGCCTCCTTGATCAATACCTCGACGCCTTGCTTCAACGTGACATCAGCCATTCCGCAGCCTTGACAACCACCGCCGAACTGGACGTAGGCGGTGTTCTCCTTGACATCAAGGAGCGACAGATGGCCACCGTGGGAGGCGATCTGAGGGTTGATCTTCTCGTCGATGATCATTTGGACCTGCTCGGCGACTGTGCCCTTCAAGTGGGAGGGAACCTTGTTTGGGCTCTCGATTTTGAAGCCGCGACCGGCGAGGCTCTCGACGAAATCGACGGTGATTTCTTCCACATAGGACAGGCTGTCCGGATCGACGTAGATGTTGAAGCCTTCGAACTCGGTGATGACGTCAGTAGCCTCTTCCTGATCTTCTGCAACGAACCGAAGCCTGAAGTTGGCTTGTAGGGGAGACGACGCCTCCGCCTTGATCCGCACCCCCTTGACCGGCTGCTCCTGTTTCTCCATCAGCTTGACAATCTCTTCACGAGCAGCGTCGGTAACTGTGATCATGGTTCCTCCTTAATGACCGGCTACAGCGCCGATCCCACCTGCAGCAACTTATCCGACTTTTCGGCGATGCCGGCCGATACCTCCGGTTCCTCACCGAGCATGTCCGTTAATGTAATCCGATTCAGCAAATGGTCGACGGTTTTCTGTACGTTGAACCACAGGGAACGGATCGAGCAATCGACCGTATGCGTACAGGAGCCGGCCTGGCCGGCGTGTTCGCCGCAGAATTCGTCGTCGAAAAGCCTTCCGCCGAGTGCTTCGAGCACGTCTCCGATTACGATTTCTTCAGCGGGTCTGGAGAGGCGATAGCCACCAGAGTGCCCACGTTCGCTGTCGACGAACCCGCCCAGTCGCAGGGTACGAACAAACTTACCAGCGTTCGCGATCGAGAGCCCCTCGAGTTGGCTGATCTCGGAGATAGAGAGGCTGCCACCAGATACCTGCTGATGGCGGCCTATCTGGATCAGGCAACGCAGGCCGTATTCTTCTTGTGTACTAAGCTTCATCTGATTCCTACATCATGCCGAGTTCGAGCTTTGCCCCTTCCGACATCATGTCTGGATTCCAAGGCGGGTCGAAGGTGAGCTCGAACTCCACGTCTTTGACGCCGTCTACGCTTCGGGCCTTGCTTTCCACCTCACCCGGCAGGATACCGGCGGCAGGACAGTTAGGAGTTGTCAATGTCATGATCAGTTCGACGATCCCGTCGTCTCGAGGCTCGATCTTATAGATCAATCCGATGTCGTAGATGTTGACCGGGATCTCAGGATCGAAGATCGTGCGCATCATCTCTTCGACGCGATCCCTCAGTGCCTCCTTGTCCACAGGTTCAACGGTGGAGGCTTCTTCCTCGTTCTCTGAAGGGCCCGAGGACTCAATGTAAGTGAGGTTCTCGGATCTCTCGTCTTCGCTTTTCTTTTCGGAGGTATCCGGGAGCGTGGATGCATCGACCGGCTTGTCCGACAGTTCTGACTCGGATGTTTCGTCCTTTGTGTCATCGGTGCCAGCGAAGCGGCTGAATAGCTTCTTGAACATGTCGACCTCTACTTATTCGGTTGTGACGGTCTCTTCAGAGCCTTCGAGTGCTGCCTGGAGCGTTTGCCAGGCGAGCGTGGCGCACTTCACGCGAGTGGGGTAGTGCCTTATGTCGGAGAAGACGGCCAGCTTGCCGAGGTCAACCGGTTCATTTTTACCCGTGACCAGTCCGCGAAACTGATCCACGACCGCGATCGCGTCCTCGCGAGTCCTTCCCTTGATCTGTTCGGTCATCAATGAGGCAGAAGCTGTAGAAATCGCGCACCCAGCGCCCTGAAAAGCAATGTCGCTTATCACATCACCTTCGAGCGCCAGATCGATTGAGACAATGTCTCCGCAAAGCGGGTTTTGACCCTCGGCGTGACCGGAGGGAAATTGGATCACCCTGAAGTTCCGGGGACTCCGGTTGTGATCTAGGATGACCTGTTGATAGAGTTCGCTTGTATCCAAATCACGCAAACAGCTCGACCACTTTGTGTAGACCGGCTATCAAACATTCGACGTCTTCTTCGGTGTTGTAGTATGCGAAGGACGCGCGTGCAGTTGCCGGGATTCCGAAGAACTCCATGATCGGCTGAGCGCAATGATGTCCCGTTCGAATGGCGATCCCATCTTGATCAAGAATCGTGCCGACATCGTGGGGATGAATGTCGTCCATGTGGAACGAGATCACGCCTGTCTTGTCCTTTGCGGTTCCGATGATCCGCACCTCGGGGATGCCTGCAAGAAGCTCCTCCGTGTATTCTAACAATGCGTGCTCGTGAGCAAAAGCGCCAGCCATGTCGAGCGACTCGAGGTAGTCGATCGCGACACCCAAGCCGATTGCACCCGCGATGTCCGGTGTGCCCGCTTCGAACCGTGTAGGAGGATCTGCGAAGGTGATGTTATTGAATGTGACCTTCTGAATCATGCTCCCACCGCCCTGATATGGGGGCATCTCGCGGAGCAGGTCATACTTCCCATACAGTACGCCGATGCCCGTCGGGCCGAAGAGCTTGTGGCCGGAGAAGGCATAGAAGTCACAGTCGAGATCTTGGACGTCTACAGGCAGATGCGGTGCCGACTGAGCCCCGTCGATGAGCACCGGGATACCACGTTCGTGGGCAAGCCGTGTGATCTCCTTTACGGGTATGACCGTGCCGAGCGCGTTCGACACGTGAGAAATGGCCACCACTTTTGTGCGGTCGTTCAGCAGGGAGACGAAAGCACCGAGGTCGACTTGGCCCGATCGGTCGATTGGTGCGTGCTGCAGCTTTGCGTCCTGTTCGCGTGCGAGCAGATACCAGGGTACGATGTTGCTGTGGTGCTCAAGCTCCGTGACGACAATCTCATCACCTTTGTTGACGTGCATCTTGCCGAAGGTTTCGGCGACGAGGTTGATGCTCTCCGTTGTACCTCGTGTGAAGACGATTTCGCGTGAGTCGGCCGCGTTCAGGAATCGCTGGACCTTGTGCCGCGCTCCCTCATACGCCTCGGTAGCGATTCCGCTGAGCTGATAGACGCCGCGGTGGATATTTGAGTTCTGAAGCGCGTAGTAACGGTTCAGGTAGTCAATCACCGTCTGTGGCTTCTGAGTTGTCGCGGCGTTGTCCAGATACACGAGCGGTTTTGCTGATTCCTTCTGGTTGAGGATCGGGAAGTCCGATCGGACACGCTCTACGTCGAAGGTCGGCGGTACTTCGGTCGTCGATATGACGTCCGATTCGTGTGTCTGGGTTTCCGTGTTCACCGGGTAGTTCCGTTCTTTTGGATCTTGTCAAGCACGCGCGAAGTCAATGCTTCCCGAAGGCCATCGATCTTGATTCGCGACAGAATGTCTCCCGCAAATGCTTCGAGCATCATGCGGTGTGCGGCAGTCTTGTCGATACCGCGCGCCTGCAGATAGAAGAGCGCATCCTCGTCGAGCTGCCCGATCGTCGCACCATGGGAGCACTTGACATCGTCCGCGTAGATCTCGAGTTGTGGCTTCGTGTTCACACGAGCGCTCTCTGACAGGAGGATGTTCTTGTTCTGCTGGTAAGCGTCGGTCCCTTGGGCGATCTGGTGGACATGGATCTTGCCGCGGAACACCGCACGGGAGGAGTCGTCCAGGATACCTTTATAGAGTTCGTGACTCGGACAGTTAGGCTGGCAGTGCTCGAGCAGTGTGTAGTTGTCGCAATGCTGTGTGCCGTTCAGCACGTACAAACCGTTGATTGTCGACTCGCAGGCCTCACCGTCCAACGCTGAGCTGACGTCGTTTCGAACAAAGGCTCCGCCAACCGAGATCGAGTGCGAACTGAAGTTGCTCGTCCGGCCCTGACGCACCTTCTGGTTCGACACGTGGAGAGCTTGGTCAGCCTCCAGTCCGACCTTGTAGTGATCGACAACTGAATTGTCACCGATGACGATCTCGGCGACATGGTTTGAAAGATAAGATTCTGTACCCACACCAGCGAACGTCTCAACAATTGTGACTTGGCTGTTCTCTTCCGTGACAAAAAGACTTCGCTGGTAGCTGACCGTACGCTCCTGAGTCGCTGTCGACAGATACAGAACGTGAATGGGCTTGTCAACGACAACGCCGCGCTTGACATGTACGATTGCCCCGTCCTTCAGGAAAGCCGTGTTCAACGCGGTAAAAGCGTGTTCGCCGTTGTCGGCTACCTTGCCCATGTGTGCCTCAATAAACGCGCTATCAGAGGTAAGGGCGTCTGCTATCGAGGTCAGTGTGAGACCTTCGGGGAGGTCTGCGAAGTTCGAGAGGCGCTCGTCGAAGTATCCGTCGACGAATACGAGCGTCCAGCCATCGATTCCCTGCGCGTGGCTTTCGACCAAGCCTGTAGGGGGGGACGAGTCTGGCCGATCTGTAGCCGTAAAGGTGTCGGTCAAAGCCGCAAGGTTGATCGACTTCCAGGCTTCATCCTTGGGCGTCGGGAAGCCGTTCTTGCTGAAGGTCTCGATTGCGCTCCGACGAGCTTGGTGGAGCGGCGAGGAGGGCTGACTATTCAGGCTTGCCTCGAAGGCTTCGAATGCTTTGAGATATGTATTGGTTGCGTCACTCATAGTCGTCAGGCGGAGGCGACCTTCTTGCCGTTCACTTCCACACGGATCTTGTCGTATCCCTCTTCTTCCAGTCTCAGGGCGAGGTTTTTGTCTCCAGACATCACGATCCGGCCGTCCATGATGACGTGAACGACGTCCGGGGTTATGTAGTCGAGCAGACGCTGATAATGCGTGACGATGATGGCCGCTTTGTCGAGAGAGTGAAGCGCGTTGACACCGTCCGCCACGATACGTAGTGCATCGATGTCAAGACCTGAATCGGTCTCGTCGAGGATCGCCAGTGTCGGTTCGAGGACAGCCATCTGGAAGACCTCGTGCCGTTTTTTCTCGCCGCCACTGAACCCCTCGTTTACGGGGCGACTCAGGAAGTCGGGATCCATCTGCACCAGCGCCATTTTTTCGCGAGCAAGCGCGAGGAAGTCGACGCCGTCAAGTTCCTCTTCGCCACGGTGCTTTCGGATTTCGTTGAGCGCGGTTCTAAGGAAATAGGCACTGTTTACCCCAGGGATCTCGACCGGATACTGAAAGGCCATGAAGATTCCTTCCTTTGCCCGTTCATCAGGGTCGAGATCCAGCAGGTCCTTTTTTTTATACTCAGCGCTGCCTCCTGTGACCTCATAGGCTTCGTTTCCGGAAAGCACCTGAGCCAGCGTGCTTTTACCTGAGCCGTTGGGTCCCATTATGGCGTGAATCTCGCCTGCGTTGACGGTCAGGTCGATCCCTCTAAGGATCTGCGTCTCCTCGACGCTTGCTTCTAAGTTCTTGATCTCTAACATCTCGTTTCCTTGATTCGTTCGTGTCGATCTGATTGTTTTTTGCGCCGGAAGCCCACTCTTTTATGATGGTTGCTTCTATTCCGCCGGCACGATTCCGTCCCTTGCTTCGGTATTCAGTGCGCTTAAGTCCCCGGCTATTTCTTGGTCCCACTTCGGGGCTTAAACTGAACAGCCTCTGTGTATTCTGCGATTCCTGTCTTATCCCACAGATCCTTCGAGACTGATCCCTAGCAGCTTCTGCGCCTCAACGGCGAACTCCATCGG
>DPVD01000220.1:0-10217 GCA_003526745.1 Candidatus Latescibacterota bacterium | reverse complement strand
CATTGGGGTCTGGCGAACGCCCGCGATCTGGCCAACATGATCGATGAGGGCGGCGATACACATCTCGTCTTCGGGACCCATCAACCCTTCTCTTACGTCGCCTCAGCACGTGTCAAGCTTGCGACGCTCGGTTTATCCGAAGACGCACTCGCGCGGATCGCCGGCGGAGTAGCTGCCGAAATCCTAGGATTGGATCGATAGTTGGGTCTCTTCGGATATCGCGAACGGCGAGTCAAAGCTACCACGGTTGTTTTCGATGGTAAGACCTTTGGAGCCTCACCCGATCGAAGAGGACCTGTAGGAGGCGGCAAAGGCTATCGAGGATACCCGAGGCCGACACACGCGGTGGATTCACTCGATTCGCTCCTCGCAGCTCTTAAATCAAGTCATACAGGTGACATCATTTTTATACCGGGGAGCTGTACAGTCGAGTGCACCGAGCGGGTCTACATCGAAGAGATGGTTCTCGAAATTCCAGCAGGCGTCACGCTCATGAGCGATCGTGGAAAGGCGCGGTCAAAAGGTGCCCTCCTTACGAGCGGCAGTCTACAGACGCGACCACTTATTCGTGCTTTGGGCTCTGGTGTTCGCGTCACGGGCATCCGGATCGCCGGGCCCAACCCGCGCCGCAGCCTCGAACACCATCACCGATCCTTCGCCGAGGGGCGTGGACACGACTACTACTACGGATTCCCCGTCTCCTCCGGCATCCAGACCGAGCATCCGAATCTGATGGTTGACAACTGCGAACTCGCCGGATGGAGTCACTCAGCCGTGCACCTTCTCCGAGGCAGCGGACATCATATCCATCACAACCTTATCCATCACAACCAGTATCAAGGGCTAGGATATGGTGTCTGCCACGACCTGGCGACAAGTCTAATCGAGCGGAACCTGTTCAACCACAACAGGCACTCCATCGCCGGGACCGGACTTCCGGGATGTGGCTATACGGCCAGACACAATGTCGAGCAAGGCACGTCGCTCAGTCATTGCTTCGACATGCACGGAGGGCGGGACAGGAAGGACGGAATGAACCTGGCAGGAAGCACGATGGCCTTCACCAACAACACCTTCTGGTGCCCGAAGCCGGCTATCAAGATTCGAGGTGTTTCGGAAGAAGCCGTGCGAGTGAGTGGAAACTGGTTCTACCAGGGAGCTAAGGAGAAAGCCGTTATCCAAGAAGGGAACGTTCGTTTCGGAAAGAACGCGTACGGCAGACACAACCCGCAATCAGACTGAGAGAATCTCCTCCACTTGCCGGCTACTGAAGTCCCGCTCGAGACGAGGGCCGAATTTCGACACGACCTGCGCACCGGCATAGCAACCGAGCTTTCCTGCCTCAATTGAGGATCGCCCGCTCGTGATACCATACAGGAATGCACCGGCGAACGCATCTCCCGCACCGTTCGTATCGACAACATCGGCCTCGTTCCCGTCGACAGTCCTCACGTTGCCCTTATCCGTCACCAACGCTCCCGCCCCCCCGAGTGTGATCGCGAAATCCTCGACGACATTTCCGATCACTATACACGCGCCCGAAACTTCTGACCGATCCGTGTAGGTCATGGCCTCCGCCTCGTTACCAAACAGAAGATCCACACCGTTCCGAAGGATTTCATCTACGCGCTCTTTGAAAGCGTCTACGATGAACACGTCGCTCAACGTCAGCGCAACTCGGGTCCCCTTCGACTTAGCGAGTTCCTGTGCACGGAGTGCGGCCTCAAACCCGCTTTCGGCGGACAGCAGGTAGCCTTCGATATAGACGATATCACTGTTGGCCACGATCTCTAATTCTATTTCGTGCGGACTGAACTCGGCGGTGATACCCAGGAACGTGTTCAGACTCCGCTCTCCGTCAGGACCGATCAGCACCACGCACTGTCCGGTAATACCGTCCGCGCGGTTGTTCGGGTTGGAATCGACACCAGCCGCAGTCAGGTCCCTCAAGTAGAAGTCACCAGGCTCGTCTATGCCGACCTTGCAACCATAGTAGGCCGATCCTCCGAAGTTCGAGACCCCGATCACAGTATTGGCTGCCGACCCACCTGAGGCACGCTCGAGCGGTTCGTTTTCAACGTTCTCTATGAGCTCTCGCTGCCTCGCCTCATCAACCAGCGTCATCGTCCCCATGCCGACGCTCATCTTGTCGATGTACTCACCGCTCACCTGATACTGCACGTCGACAAGTGCGTTCCCGACACCATAAACGTTGTACTTCCGCGCCATCTGCCACTCCTTGTGTTCACTCACAAAAGCCCTATCTTGCCCTTGGTGGTTGACGATACCAAGAAGTTCTTTTCACCGCAATTTCCAATTTTACAACAACTTGAGCATCACAAGAACAGTCGATGTCTGCATCGTGGGTGGTGGGCGCGGCGGATTGGGCGCCGCCGTTTCGGCTCCCCGGAACGGGGCGAGGACCCGTCTAATCGAAACCGCCTCCGCGCTGGGGGACACCAGCACGTTGGCAGGGGTCAACAACTCTGAACCCGTAGCCGGCGAAACCTGACTTCCCGAAGAGCTCTACGAAAGACTTTGAGAGCAAGCACACGCAGTCTCAATACAGAAGAGAACCGCATCCTACCATCCGGATCACCCCTAGGGCATCTACGACTGATCCAGTTACACCGACTATCGACTCAGCCAGATCCGAACGGTTCGGAACGGCGATCGTATTCGAACCCGAGGTAATGGAAACGGTGATGCGCGATACGGCCGAAAAGGCGGGAGTCTCCTCCTTGCTCTCAAGTTGAAGGACGGCTATCTCGACATTGTTCAGGGCATCACCCCGATACAAGAACCAGACTGGTGAGAGATATGGGAGTCGTCAAAACTTGTGAAGTGCGTGGACTCAAGATTTTTCTCGATGTTGACTCCGAGCACCCATCAGAAAAGATCCGAAACTACGAGATGTGGCGAGTCGGTCACTACGACAGCAAGGAGCCCGACACACTAGACTGGATTGACACGCATTTCAAACCGGGGGACACGGTCTTCGACATCGGGGCAAATATCGGACAGTATTCCCTGTATGCGGCCAAACGGCTGAATCGGAAAATCCGGGTCTTGGCGTTCGAACCGGAAGCACTAAACTTCGCGAAACTCAATCGGAACATCGTTCTCAACGGGATGGTGGACACGATCGTCCCCTACCCGATCGCACTATCGAACCGGACGACAATCGACACGTTCTATACGAAATCGTTTGTGGTCGGCGCGTCGCTGCACGCATTGGGCCGTCAGATCACGCAGGGCGAGGTCCCTTTCGAACCTGAAAACCGACAGGGTACAATCGCATCCTCTCTCGACGATCTAACCACGCAATTCAGACTGCCAGTCCCCACACATATCAAGGTCGATGTCGACGGAATCGAGAACATTATCGTAGCCGGGGCAGCGCGCCTCTTCAAGCAGCCCGAACTCAAGACATTCCTGATTGAGGTGTTCATGCACGGCGACATCGCCGATCGAATCCGTAGCGGCTTCGCCGAAGGAGGATTCATCCTCTCAAACGAGAGTGACACCGACTTCACGGAAGGCCTGGTACAGAACCTGATCTTTACGCGGCCCGAATAGCGGCCCACACACCCCGCATCGAAAGCAGGCACATCTTGGCAACACAGCTCGACCCAGACACATTACTCGACAACCTCCGCACCGAACACCCAAGACTGATCTTGACGGAGGAGAGGCTTGAGAGCCTGAAGCTGCAGGCAGAAACCGACAGGACTCTACAGGGCTTTATCGAACAGATCATTGAGCAGGCAGACAAAGCAGCCGAAGCCCCTCCTCTCGAACACGAAATTCCTGACGGAATCCGACTCCTCGGCGTCAGCCGTGACTGTGTGGACCGCGTTTACAAACTAGGTCTCGCGTGGCGATGGACCGGCGAGCAGAGATATCTCGACAAAGCCGTCGACGCCATAACTCGCGCTAGTAATTTTCCGGACTGGAACCCCTCGCACTTCCTGGACACGGCGGAAATGTCTCACGCCGTGGGTCTCGGATACGACTGGTTCTACCATGCCCTGGATGAAGATCAGCGCGAGACGATCAGGAACGGGCTGATCCGAAACGGCCTGCAGGTGGGAGTCGATGCATACGGCGGAGATGGAGAGAACGAACCCAAACGAAATCGTCCTTTTGGCTGGTGGAAGGACTGCGACCATAACTGGAACCAAGTCTGCAACTGTGGCCTGGTTGTCGGTGCGCTCGCTATCGCCGAATCCGATCCCGAATACGCGCGCAGGATCATACCTGAGGCCGTTGAGTCTCTACCGCGGGCACTCACGATGTATGGTCCGGACGGTGCGTGGGCAGAGGGACCCGGATACTGGGGCTATGCGACGCGATACACCGCCTACGGGTTCACCGCCCTCCGGACCGCGCTGGACACCGATTTCGGTCTCCTCGACATCGAAGGTGTCTCAGAGGCGGGGTTCGCGCCGATCCACACGACCGGTCCAACGGGTCTCTATCTAAACTACGCTGACAGCGGTGAGCGGAATGAGCGCCGCCCGATGTTCCAGGTCTTCTGGTTGGCCGATGTCTTCAAGAGCGATTTCATGTCGGCCAACGAGCATGACCTCATCGATGAACACGGGCCCACCGCACAGCACCTGGTCTGGTATGTGCCCCGACCAACAAGCGTCGACGATGAACGACCATTGGACAAGCAGTTCAGGGGACCCGTAGAGGTCGCCCTGATGCGAAGCGCCTGGGATGATCCGCACGCCCTGTTTGTCGGGTTCAAGGCGGGGTACAACCAAGCCAACCACGCCCATCTGGACATTGGCAACATCGAACTGGATGCGCTTGGTGTTCGATGGATCCGAGACCTTGGATCCGACCACTACAACCTCCCGAACTATTGGGAGAAAGAAGACGGCGGCCGGCGATGGTCATACTGGAGGCTCGGTGCACACAGTCACAACGTCATCACCATCGACGGCCAGAACCAGCACGCGCTAGGCACCTCTCGCATGACATACTTCAAATCCTCTTCGGACAGAGCTTCCGCAGTCGTCGACACAACCGCGGCACACGGGGACAATGCCTCGAAGACGCTGCGAGGTGTTGCGATCGTCGAAGGGCGACGGGCTGTCCTGGTCCAGGACGAGGTCACCACGTCCGGCGAGACTCAGATAGTGTGGGGCATCACCACCGATGCTCATATCGATATCCAGAGCGAAACGCACGCACGCCTGACACAAGCGGGCAAGGCACTAAACATCTACGTGCTGACATCGAATGTGACGCTTACAGCGAGCGATGCGCCTCAGACACACCCTCCTGCCAAAAGCAACGAAGGGGTGAGGCGTCTAGAGGGAAGTATCCTCAACAGCGGGACGACAATGATCACCGTTCTGGTCTCACCAGAATGGGCGGATGCTGATTGGCCAACCACGACAGACATTAAACCACTATCTGATTGGTAACCAGGCAAAGACAAGGTCGCTGTGGATAAGACGAAACCCTACGGTCGCACAACGCAGGCAGGTGCATCCGGCCAACACTCGTCCGAAAATCGAGACCTTCTATAGATAGCCATCCCAATCGGGAGATCGGGCGCGGGGTTTATCTGTCTAAAAGGATACGTCGAACTCTAAGGCTTCGCGATTCGGAACAGCCCATCTGGTGGACTAAACGCCTGACGCAGACGACCACGTCCTCGAGACCTAAGAGACCTTTTAACGAGCCTGACCCCACTTAGAAAATCGGATCAGAGTCACCCGGCCAGATCAGCAATCCATAAGGAGAGCAGGATGTCCTCACTCGACGAGTATCGATACGAATACCTCACGTGGCCCGAGATCAACGAAGCTGCCGAGGCACAAAAAGTCGTGTTGCTCCCGATAGGGAGTACGGAGCAGCACGGGCACCACCTTCCTCTAGATGTCGACAACTTCTTGGCAACAAGCATGTGTCTCGAAGCAGCCAAAAAGACACCCCAAGAGCTCCTTGTGATGCCCAACATCCCGTACGGCTACAACGAGCACGCACAGGATTTCCCGGGAACAGTCCACGTCACGTACGAGCACTTTATCGAATACTGTCTGGATGTCTGCAAGAGTGTGGCCTACGCAGGCTTCAAACGCATCATGATCGTCGACGGACACGGATCGAACGAGCATCTCTGCGAGTTCATCGCCAGACGTGCGACGCTCGAGACAAACGCCTTGTTTGCGACAACCATGTGGACCAACCTCGTCAAGAAGGAGTTCGAAGAGGTCCGAGACTCTGAGATGGGTGGCGCCGCACACGCCTGCGAACTCGAGACCTCGGCCTATCTCTACCTCGAACCCGACCGTGTCCGGATGGATAAGGCCCAGGATCACTACGGAGGCGCTGCTGGAAGCAAGGGATCGAAGTACCTGTATGTCGATATAACCAAGGGCTGGGGGCCAATCAAGGTCGTCAAGTGGACGAGTTCTTCCACGCCGAACGGTGTATCGGGCGCTCCGACGCTCGCAACAGCAGAGAAGGGGAAGGTTCTCGTCGAAGCGGCATCGAATCATATCATCGCCTTCTGCCGCGAATTCAAGAACATGCCTGATCCCGTTCGCGTCGATCATCGGAGCGTCAAGCCCAGCATGCCCAAACTGCCAAACCTCGACTGACGCGATTGACCTTCTGACCGATACAAGCATGGAGCCCCAATGCGAACCATTTTTATCACCCTCGACTCACTCAACCGGCACTACCTGAACTGCTACGACCCTAAGGCGTGGGTGCAGACTCCAAACATCGACCGTCTCGCCGAACGAGGTCTCGTTTTCGACAACCACTACTGCGGGTCCATGCCGTGCATGCCTGCACGTCGAGAGATGTATACGGGACGGATCAACTTCCTCGAAACACCCTGGTCTCCGATCCAGCCCTGGGACGACTGTCTACAGCCAGAGCTCTGGCGTCAGAATGGCACCTACTCGCACATGATCACCGACCATTACCACTACTTTCATAGTGGCGGTGAATGCTACCACACGAGGTTCAACAGTTGGGAGTTTCAGCGTGGGCAGGAGGGAGACGTATGGCGTCCGCTTGTCGATGACCCGGACATCCCGGACTTCGCTGGAAAGAATCGACGCGCATACTGGGTCAATCGCGAGTTCATGGATCTCGAGAATGATCTGGACTACTCGACGCCACAATGCTTCGAGCGAGCGATCGACTTCATCGAACGGAACCACCGGACCGACAACTGGAACCTTCATCTGGAGTGTTTCGACCCTCACGAGCCGTTCGCCTGTCCCAGAAAATACAGGGATATGTATGAAGACACCTGGGACGAGTTCCATTTCGACTGGCCCGATTATGCACCTGTCGAACAGGACGAGGCTGCCGTGGCGCACATCCGAAAGTGCTATGCAGGCACGCTCACAATGGCGGACGTCTGGCTCGGAAAACTCCTCGACAAGATGGACGAGCTGGATGCCTGGAAGAACACGACCCTGATCATGACTACCGACCACGGACACTTGCTAGGCGAGCACGGGTACTGGGCGAAGAACTATATGTTCGACTTCAAGGAGCTGGTCCACATTCCCATGATCGCCGTCACTCCCGATGGGGACACGGGCCGGAGGAAGGGCCTCACCACGACCATCGATCTGATGCCGACGTTCATGGATCTCCACAATGGTGAGCTGCCCCCTCAAGTGCACGGTAAGTCGATTCGGCACCTTTTCTCTGCCGACGAGGACCACCACGATGCTATTCTGTTTGGATACTTCGGGAAGGACATCAACCTGACCGACGGCAGATACACATACTGCCGACAGGCTCTGCCGGACTCGACGCTCTACAATCACTTGGCCAATCCGTGCAACTTCAGCGACTTTGAGAAGCGGGACAGCTTGAAGCGCGCAGAGGCCGGCGTCTTTCTCGATTCGGCACACGGGATCCCGCATTACCGGATCAAGGTCAACTCCAAGTGGCATCACGACGCACCAGACTTCAACCCAATCTTTGACGTCGTCAAGGATCCGACGCAACAGAACCCAATACGTGACAAAAATCTGGAATCGCAGCTGGCCGGGAAGATGAAGGAGTTGATGGAACGCTACGATGCGCCGGCCTGTCAGTATCCAAGGATGGGCCTATAGAATAGGTATACGTAAAACTGATCATCATGGACGGCATCTGGGCCAACTGGCTCGGATACTACAAGTCTGTATCGAGGCGTAGCCAAGCCTTAGCCGCACAAACCGAGAAATAGTTGATGGATCAGATCGTGGATGCAGGGGTTGTCTTTGGTCGAGTCCCCCGTGAGCCCTTTCTCAAGGCGACGGCACTCAAATAGGTTGAGAGTCTTGGTGCCAGCTTCGATCCGTCGGAACTACGAGACGAATAGAGACCGAGTAGCCAAGAAAGGTCACGTTCGATTGACCGCCGTCCACCTGACTGGTATTATTCGGCCTGAAGCGCTAATACGGGACTTACTCAGCAAGAAGAAGGAGTTGTAATGGCACCGATCAACGTCGCGGAGGCGATCAAAAACGCCTTCCTAGACCACAAGATTGTCGACATCCACACCCACCTCTATCCAGCAGAGATGGGCCCGATGTATCTCGCCGGCCCGGACGAACTTATCACATATCATTACCTGAAGGCGGAAACGTCGCGTCACCTGCCACTCACTGAAGTCGAGGGTTTCAATAACCTCCCGACTGACCAGCAGGCGGACGTCGTCTGGAAGACGCTCTTCACTGGAGACTCAAGTCCGATCTCAGAAGCACAGGTCGGCGTCGTCACCGTGATGTCGGCCCTCGGGTTGAACCCGCGGGCCGACGACCTGAGCGAGTTCCGACAGTTCTACAACGACACGAGCGCCGAAGACTACACAAACCTGGTCTTCGAGAAGTCAGGTGTTGGCAAGGTCTACATGACCAATGACCCGATCGACCCGATCGAAGGTTCCTATTGGACAGAAGGTTTCGAGGTGGATCCACGCTTCGAAGGTGTGCTTAGGCTGGACAGTGCACTCATGAACTGGCCGGAGCCAGTCGAAAAGCTCAAAGCTCTGGGATACGGTGTCGAGAAAGCACTGCACGACACCACTATTCGCGAGATCCGGCGCTATCTCGACGACTGGTGTGAAAAGTTGAAGGCTCGCTACATGGCCATCTCCTTGCCGCCCGACTTCGCCTACCCGAGTGACGACACGACCTCGACACTTATGAAGGAGTGTGTCTACCCGACCGCCAGGGACAGAGGGATTCCCTCAGCCATGATGGTTGGTGTCACGCGGCAGGTGAACCCGGTCCTCAAGGACGGCGGCGACAGCCTGGGGAGCTGGGATCTGAGGAATCTCGAGCGCATCGCGCAGGACTGGCCCGACGTCAACTTCCTCTTGACGATCCTCTCACGCGAGGACCAGCACGAGCTGTGTGTGACCGCACGGAAGTTCCCTAACGTCACTCCCTTCGGCTGCTGGTGGTTCCTGAACAACCCGAGCATCATCCAGGAGATCACCTCAGAGCGGCTTGAACTCCTCGGCACCTCATGCGTCCCCCAGCACTCGGATGCGCGCATCTTGGATCAGCTGCTCTACAAGTGGAAGCATTCGCTCCGTACGATCTCGCCCGTCCTCGTCAGGAAATACGAGGACCTGCAGAATGCAGGCTGGGCGCTCACGGAAGCCGACATCAAGCGAGACCTTGCCAACATGTTCGGCGGCGGTCGGCTTCTGGACTAGACGCAAGAAGGCCCCGGTCATATCAACCGGGGCCTTCTTGCGTCCCTTCCGAACAGGTCAGACTACCCAAGCCACACCCTCCGATAGTCGACCGCGCCATCGCCCGCATACCGGCTCATAAGAGTTGCCTTCTCTGCATCGTCTGCCATCAGAATTTCTTCAAGACGCCTACAGGTCAGATCGACCTCCTCTTCCGTCATCTCGATCGTATCGACGTTGAAGTATCCCTCGTCCGTGTGATGTCCCCGCAACGAGATCGATGGATCACCGTCGGCCATGGCGGCACAAACCACCGCCGCCGAAAGGCCGGCTGACACCGAATCGACCGAAACACGCGCGCGGCTGAAGGGGTTCCCGTTCGGATCGGGATCAACACTCAGATAAACGCCCTCGATCCCTTTCAATCGATCGAGCACCGTCTGCATCTTGCTATTCTGGTCCGCCTTCCACTCCTCTACATCGATCTTCATCTGATGCTCGAGCCTTTCCTTCACCGCGACAATCCCTTCCTTGC
>DPVD01000457.1:2477-8462 GCA_003526745.1 Candidatus Latescibacterota bacterium | reverse complement strand
CAGGGCTTCTTCCGCGGTGATCATGGCTGGTATGACAAGCGGTTCATGTATGAAGAGGCGCTTCGGATGCCCCTCCTGGTCCGATACCCGAATGGGATCGAAGCCGGCACAGTAAGCGACGACATGGTTCTGAATGTCGATTTTCCGGCCACCTTCCTCGACTATGCAGGCCTGGCCATCCCAGAAGAGTTCCAGGGACGCAGCATTCGCCCGATCCTCGAAGGAAGCACACCCGATGACTGGCGGACGTCGATGTACTACCGCTACTGGATGCATCTGGCGCATCATCACGTCTACGCCCACTATGGTATCCGGACGCACAAGCACAAGCTGATCTACTACTACGCAGACGCACTCGGACAAGGTGGTGCTATCGATGATCCCAAGGAACCGGAATGGGAGCTGTTCGATCTTGTCGCGGATCCGCTCGAGATGACCAGTGTATACGGGGACCCGACCTATGCCGAAATTACTGCGGAGTTGAAGAAGGAGATGTATCGGTTGCAGGCCGAGGTGGATGATGAGAGGTATGAGAAGGACAGGGGGTAGGGGTTTGGGGAGTAATTGATTGCAGAACGAGCGGGGCTTCAAGGATTGCAGCACGCTGAATGCAGCCTTGAAGCGCGTTGAAGGCATCACCCCAAGGCGGTATCGGCAGACGATGGCGGGGTTTTTGTTTCGCAAAATAAAAACTCAAGATGCAAAACAGGTAGTAGCGCAGCTGACAGGTGTATCTAGAAGCTTTGCAGGTGATGGTCGCTCTTCGGTCTTCCCTTCAGAGTATTCCAATGTATATTGGCCGTGGATTAATCTCCCTCGGGTGGTTTTCGTCGTAAGGCTGTGCTATCCCCCTTTGCCGACGGTTGTCCAAGTTGGCGTTTAGAAAGGAATCTGTCGTGGCAGAGAAAGCTCCCTGGATTACCTATCGACCGACGCTCAAAGTGCTCGATTGCACGATCCGAGACGGCGGACTGATTAACGATCACAAGTTCACCGACCAGACTGTTCGAGCGGTTTACGATACCTGTATCGCTGCCGGTATCGACTATATGGAGGTTGGTTACAAGAACTCGGCCAAGCTGTTTCCCAAATCGGACTTCGGAGACTGGCGGCATTGCGATGAAGAGGATATTCGACGTGTGGTGGGCGACCACGATTCTGAGGCTACGGGTCTGAAGCTTTCGGCAATGGCCGATGCGGGCAAGAGCGACTGGAAGGAGAAGGTCGAGCCGTCAAAGGACAGCGTGCTCGACATCATACGGATCGCCTTCTACGCGAACCAGGTTTCAGAGGCGGTGGAGATGGTGCATCACGCCCACGAGCAGGGATATGAGGTTGTCGCAAACCTGATGGCCGTTTCGAACATTACAGAGGCCGAGATCGACACGGTTCTCGAGGCCATCCGTCCGACGCCTGCAGGCACGATGGTGATAGTGGACAGTTTTGGTCATCTGTATCGAGAGCAGATCGATCTGCTCTACAATAAGTACTCTGCGGCGATGGAAGGAACGGGGAAGGAGATCGGGATCCACGCGCACAACAACTGTCAGCTCGCGTTTGCAAACACTATCGAGGCGATCATCCTAGGATCGGATAGGGCGGATGCGACGATGGCCGGGATGGGGCGAGGAGCCGGGAACTGTCCGATGGAGTTGCTCCTCGGTTTCCTTCGGAATCCAAAGTTCGATTTGCGCCCGGTCGTAGAGCTTATCGAGAATCATATCGAACCCTTGAAGAAGGATGTGGAGTGGGGAGCGCTCGTCCCCTACAACATCACCGGACAGCTCAACCTGCACCCCAGAGCGGCAATGGAGTTCCGCGCGTCAAAGGAGAAGGACAAGCTTTTGAAGTTCTACGATTCGATCGTCTCGGATATCTGATCTGGAAGACTTAACGTGAAGGATGCCGAGGGAAGACGGGGTGGAGACAATGCTTGGGTGGGAAAGGGAAGACTCCAGGAAATTTGCTGAAGGATGGAGGGCCGTGGGGGCAACTCACGGCCCTTCGCTTTATGGGTGCGTATGAAGATTACAAAGGTCAATGTCATAGAGGTTACTGGTGGAACGAGGTCCGATCTGGCGCTATACGAGATACACCGAGGCGGTATGGAGCCAGGTGAAGTTTCTCCGTATCGACAGCGGTTCACGAGGATCGACACGGACGAAGGTGTCTACGGACTGGCGATAGGTGGTAACACTGAGGTCAAGGAACTGGGTCGGTCGTTGGTCGGAGAGGACCCCACGGCATATGAGCGAATCTGGCACCGTTTAACGTCCCGGCCTCACAGTGTCGACGGGTGCTCGAGGGGGTTGTCGACGCTTGATGTCGCTCTCTGGGATCTGGTCGGAAAGGCCCAAGACCGGTCGGTGTGTGGCGTGCTCGGGGGACCTGTTCAGGATTCGATCCGGGCATATGCGGCCATGCTTGGCTTTCTGCCTGAACCCGAAGCCGCCGCTGCACGCTCACGTGAGATGGTCGGACAAGGGTTTACCGGTGTGAAGTGGTATCTGCCGCATAACGAGCTGGCCGGTCCGAAAGGGTTCGATCACAACGTCGACATGATCACGGCGGTGCGAGAGGCCGTCGGACCCGGGGTCGACGTGATGGTGGATTGTATTCTTTCGGATTCCAGCCAGAATTCCCTGCAGTATGCGGTCAAGCTGGCACGCGCATTCGAGCCTCTGAACGTTACGTGGTTAGATGAGCCGCTTCGTCCAGAGGATCTGAGTGTGTATGAGCGGCTCAGACAGGAGACACGAACACAGATCGCCTTTGGCGAACGACTCAGACATCGTGACCTGTTTCTCCGTGCCCTGAGAGACAGGGTCGCCTGCGTCATTCAGCCCGAGATGCACGCTGTCGGCGGGATGACGGAGATGCGGAAGCTTGCAGCCCTTGCTTCGACTTTCGGGATCCCGTTTATCCCGCACGCAAACGAGTCGTGTCGGAACTCTATTCACCTGTCGTTTGCGAACCCGAAGCGAACGTGCCCCCTTGCAGAGTGGGGTGTGAAGATTAATCATAACGTTCAGTACTTTTTCAAGGATTTCTATCGACCTGTCGGCGGTTTTTTTCAGCCACCTTCGGGACCGGGATTCGGTTACGAAATCGATCCCGAAAAAGTAGAGACTACGGTCGAGCTGTAGTGTAGGTGTTCTGTGCCAGAACGTCTGAACACTGTTCAACTTCGAGCCCCTCGCGATGGACGAGGAGATCGAGGTCGCGGCATTTCGGTTCGCGTGCAAGGCCAGGGAGCCACAGAGCCGTCGGAAACGAGAGAGCGGAGCCGCAAACGGTTTGCCCGACTTTAGACAGGCATTGGCCAACGTCTATTAACCATTGAGGAATGTTGAGCAATGAAGGTGCTGATTGGTGGGAATCCGATGGGGTTGGAGGAGTTGCTTCCTCCTACGGGAGTGCGTTTTCCGGATGTAACGTTCTTGTACGAGCCTGACGGCGGAAAGCTCGTCGAAGCGATCGCAGACGCGGATATCTATGTCGGATGGATTGGAGAGGAAGTGTTCGAGGCGGCTCGGCAACTCAAGTGGATTCAGTCACCAAGCTCTGGGACAAACTACTACTTGCAGATCAAGTCACTTGTAGAAAGCGACGTGCTGTTGACGAGTGCAAGAGGCACGCACGCGGCGTGTGTAGCCGACAGCGCCTTGGCGATGATTCTTTCGTTTACACGCGGCGTTCGGGACTGTGTGATGGCTCAGCCAAACCGTGATTGGGGTGTTGCGAAGGCTGTGCGCCCCAAGCTTGTGGAACTGACCGGAAGCACCATGGGCATCGTTGGAATCGGTGCCATCGGCAAGGCAATCGCGAAACGGGCGAAAGCATTCGGGATGCGTGTCGTAGCCGTGGACGCGTTCACGAACCAAGGGGGGCCGGATGTCGACGCAGTATGGCCGCTCGAGTCCCTCGGTGATCTGATGTGCGATTCTGACTACGTGGTGGTCACGCTGCCATGGACGCCAGGAACCGATGGATTGATCGACGCCGGTATGATCAGGAAGATGAAGCCAACGGCGATTATGGTCGGGGTGTCGCGTGGCGGGATCATCGATCAGGATGCGCTCGGTCAAGCGCTCCGAGAGAACCGTATTGCCTGTGCGGCACTCGACGTATTCGCCCCTGAGCCGTTGCCTCCGGAAAGTGATCTTTGGGATCTTAACAACCTGCTGATCACGCCTCATATCGCAGGAGGTACGCAGCTAGAGGGGCAATACATCGCGGAGATATTCGGGGAAAATCTTGGGAAGATTGTTCGAGGAGAAAGGCCACTGAGGAATGAGGTGGATAAGAGCAGGGGGTTTTAGGGAGGGAGGGGGTGTAGGGCTTGGGGTGTCGGAAGGCGAGAAGTAGGCCCGATGGCAGAAGAGCAGACGGCAGAGAGGAGAAAGGCACAGAATACCGTTTGTCGGAAGGTGAGACGGCAGAAGCACACGAAAAAGGATGGTTACTGTGAGTGAGGCGAAGGCGTTTGCAGAGAACGGGTGTGAGAAGATGCTGTATGACATCCGGATGGGGCCGCAGGCGCTTTTTCACGATGGCGTAATCTATTGTGTCTACCAATCCGGTGCTGAGGGGCCCGAGGGGCATCCGCATCTGCGTGCGTATGACGTGGATAAGCGATCGTGGTCCGAGGAGATACGGCTCGGGACCGTAAGTAAATATGACCATCACTTCTGCCCCGTCGTGTGGGTCGATAATCGTGACCATATTCACGTGCTCTACCACTGTCACGGAGGGGCAGGTACTCACCTTGTTTCAGCCAGGCCCAGGGCGATCAATGCGTGGTCCGATGGTCATGATATTGCACCTTCGATTAGCTATCCTCGTGTGGTGGTCCTACCAGGAGGCCGTTGGCTGATGTATTCACGGAATTTTGGCCATATGGGCTACTGGGTCTTCAGAACTTCGGACGACGGGGTAAGATGGTCAGATTCCATTCCGGTCGTCGATTTCGACCGAGATCCGCACAGCAATATGGACACCTGGGCGGGCACCTACCACAGTTTCTGTGTCGATGCGATCGGCACTGGATTGCACATCAGCTTCAACACTTTCAATGAACGTGAAGGAGTGAGGAAGATCCCGAATCCCCTGTATGGTCGGCACGTGTCACACTGCCAACGTTACAACCTCTACTACGCGCACGTTGACATTGCGACCGGAAAGTTGACGACGATCGAGGGGACATCTATCGATGCTCCGATGAACAAGCTGGCGGGAGAGGCGTGCAAGGTATGGGATTCTGGGGATCGCCTCGCCAATCAGCCTGCGATTGTTGACGATGGGAATGGACAGCCATTGATGCTGCTCCCGATGACGGGCGATACCAGCCCTTGGCGGGGTCACTACTTCTATGTTCGATGGAAAGAAGACGAGTGGCGCTACACGTCGATGGCAGAGATCAACAATATATGGGATGGGTGTTGGCTGCTCAAAGAGCCGGCCGGAGAACTGGCGGCTCTAGTAGCGACAGGAGAGGTGGACGGGTCTCGCCTCGTGTATGGTGGTGGGAGTCGGATAGAGAAGTGGGTTACGCGCAACGGAGGTGAGTCGTGGGAGGTTGGTGCGGACCTGACAGCCGTCGACGGTATGCTGTTCAACAACCCAAGACCTGTTGTCATGTCTAGTGGTGGAGAGCTGGATGGGTTCTTCACCGTATTCGGGTGGGAAGGCCCGGACAGTATCGGGAGGGACTCGACGGCGCCAGGGGGAGGGAATCGAGGGAAAGCCTATTTGTACGGAGATGGGGAGTGGCGGTGAGGAAAGGTCATATGCCCAGGGAGAATTGAAAATTACAGAATTCTAGAGAGGCATGAGATGATGACGGTCCGACCGAATGTGGTGGTGTTCTTTGTGGATGACATGGGGTACGGGGACGTACAGTGTCTGAATCCACGGGGAAAAATTCCGACCCCAAACTTCGATCGGCTTGCCCGTGAAGGGACGGTGTTTACGGATGCGCACTCG
>DPVD01000457.1:0-2193 GCA_003526745.1 Candidatus Latescibacterota bacterium | reverse complement strand
CGTGAAGGGATGGTGTTTACGGATGCGCACTCGACCTCGGCTGTCTGCTCTCCTTCGCGATACGGTCTGCTGACGGGGCGTTACAACTGGAGGACTTCACTGCAGTCGGGGATCGTAGGGCACTACGGCGATCCACTGATCTCAGAGAATCGGATAACGGTGGCGTCGTTCTTAAAGAAGCACGGATATCGTACGGGCTGTTTCGGGAAGTGGCACTTGGGGATGGGCTGGGATTTCGATATCACGAAAGAGTTTCTCCCCGACCGGGATCGATTCAGCCAGCACCCGTATCCCTGCAGTTCGGAGGTGACTGAAGAGACGTGTATGATATGGGAAGAAGCCTTCAGAAAGGCGACGTGGGGTGGTCCGACCACACGAGGCTTCGATCAGTACTTTGGAGTAGATGTGCCGAACTGGCCGCCCTACTGCTACATCGACAACGACCGTACGGTTGGGGTCCCGTCCGAGTATCTGCCGGCGAGGCTTCTGAATCACAACCAGGCGAGCACCCCTGGTCCTGCCGTGCCGTACTGGCACTTTGAGCAGCTGCTGCCGAAGTGGGCGGAGAAGGCGGACGCGTTTATTTCGGAAAGCGCTCGGGACAAGGAGCCTTTCTTTCTGTATTTGCCGATGACTTCTCCGCATACGCCACTTTCCGTGAACGCGGAATGGATCGGGAAGAGCGGGTTGGACAACCTGTATGCTGATCTGGTGATGGAAACGGACGACGTCTTTGGGCAGGTGCTCGATGCGCTCGAGAAGTATGGCGTCGCGGAAAACACGCTCGTTTTGTTCACATCCGACAACGGGTGTGCGCACTACATCGGCGTCGACATGATGGAGGAACAGGGTCACTATGCGAGTGCCGATCTCCGAGGCTACAAGAGTGATGTCTGGGACGGCGGGCATCGAATCCCGTTTATCGCACGGTGGCCCGGTGTGATCAAGCCCGGGGCTGAGTGCGATCGACTGGTTTGTCTGTCGGATTTACTCGCGACATGTGCGGACATTGCAGGAGACACGTTGCCGGACACGGCAGGTGAGGACAGTGTTAGCCTGCTTCCGTTGCTGCAGGGCTCGAACGAGCCGGTGCGAGAATCGGTAGTACATCACTCGTTGCGAGGGAAGTTCGCGCTGAGAGATACGAAGTGGAAGCTCGTGTTGTCTCCCGGATCCGGCGGATGGGCAAAGGACGATGCCGAAGCAGCTGCAGAAGGACTCCCGATCGTCCAGCTGTACGACATGGAGAAGGACCTCGGAGAGAAGAATAATCTTGAAGGGCAGGAACGAGATCGGGTCAGGGAGATGATTCGTAGGCTCGAACGGATCGTGTTGGACGGACGGAGCACGCCGGGGGAGCATCAAGAAAACGATGTGGATGTTGATATTTGGAAGCTGGAGACTATGCCCGCTGTGGATGCATCGGTGCTGGATGATTATTAGCGAACACAACCTGATGAAAGCCCGTCCCTCCGTCAGAGACAATGGTGTTAATTGCCATTGACCACTCACTTTGAACCAATGAAGCATCGATATAGTCGGGCATATTGGTTCGTTAGACTGACAACGACGACGGCTCTCGGATTCCTTTCCTCGTGTCTACCATCTGATCAGGCACAGCGTGAAACGGCCATCACCACTGCCATTGATGATGCCGTTCAGATTACCTCTGCGCCTGCCCGACTGGATCCACACATCCTTGCCAGCCGTTCTTTCATCGAAGCGCCTCAGCTTACTTGGATGGTCGAACGCGGAGAGTTGCCTCCTGTGGCAAAGCGCTTACCGGAGAGGCCGCTAGTTGTTGTACCGGTCTCCGAGATCGGTCGGTATGGCGGGACGATTCGACGCGCATTGACAGGAGATATCGTGCAGACACCCGGTGTGAGCAAGACGCTGGGTGAGAACCTGATGGGCTACGAGCGGCCGCTGCCTAAGCGTGTCCTGTATAACCTTGCGGACTCCCTGACCTATGAAGACGACGGACACGTCGCCGTGTTCAGAATTCGACGGGGGATCCGGTGGTCTGACGGCACGCCCTTTACGGTCGACGACATCTTGTTTTGGTATGAGGACATGATGCTTGACCAGGATGCTCGGAGTGCGGCAGCGTTCTCATCTTACCACGTGGTCGACGGCGTGCCTCTCAAAGCGGAGAAGGTGGATAATCTTACGATCCGGTTCCGAGGTAGAAAG
>DPVD01000109.1:0-7342 GCA_003526745.1 Candidatus Latescibacterota bacterium | reverse complement strand
CAATTGCTGGACGGGACTGGAAGTGTAGGAGGGGCTACCGGGAGTTCTTTGCTCGAATCGTATCGGGCATCGCGGACTTCTGATAGAACAGTTCCAGATCAAGGCGATTGAGCGCTCTGAAGATCGTCTTTGTATGAAGCCCTGCTAGTCGGGTTGGATCCTGATTGTCGCAGATATCGGCACGATTATTTGCCACCTGATGGGATTTTCTCTGCTCTCGTGGATGTATGAGACGCTCTCTCTTGGGTATCCGGGCATCTGTCGACTGCGAATGGTTCCCCTGGCTGTTCAATGGGCGTGGGCATTGAGTTTCTTCAACGATCGAACACACCTGGGTGATGACATCCTTTAGCGAACCGGAGAATGAGATGGCTGATACACTGGTTTACGCGGGCACATACACGAACAAAGGGGGCCGAGGCACATATGCTTTCAGGTTTCGAGAGGAAGACGGTGGCCTTGAGCCGATCGGTGATCCGGCCAAATCCGAAAGTCCCTCGTTCCTGACGATTCACCCGAGCAGACAGTATTTGTATGCAACGAACGAGACGGATCCAGGGCTGGTTACGGCCTACTCTATTCAAGATTCCGGCTCCCTCGAGAAGCTTAACGAGCATCCTTCTCATGGAGCCGCACCGTGTCATTTGATGTGTGACGCTACGGGCAAGTATTTGATCGTCGTGAACTACACCTCGGGAACCGTATCGATGTATCCGATCGAATCGGATGGGAGCCTTGGAGAGGCTTCACAGACGATACAGCACGAGGGGTCGAGCATTCTTCCCCGACAGACGGGGCCACACGCACACTCGGTCAACATCGATGCCCAGAATAGATACGCCTACGTAGCGGATCTCGGGATGGACAAGGTGGTGATCTACGAGATGGATCTCGATCTAGGGAAGTTGAATGCGGTTGGCCATATCGATACCGCACCCGGGGCGGGACCCCGTCACTTCGACTTCCATCCGAACGGGAAAAATGCGTATCTAATCAACGAGATCGGGTGTACCGTCAGCGCCCTCGACTACGATGCGTCGACGGGAGCGCTAAAGGAGATCAACACGCTCTCGACATTGCCGGGTGAAGTCGAACAAGGCTTCTCGACGGCAGACATTCACGTGCATCCCAACGGCACGCTCGTCTACGGGTCCAACCGCGGGCACAACACGATCGTCTGCTACTCGATCGACAGTACGGGTGCTATCCAGTTCGTGGAGCGTACACCGGTTGAGGCCGTGCCCCGGAACTTCGCGATCGATCCGACCGGCACCTTCCTCCTGTCCGCGGGACAGGAAAGTGGGAAGACGACGAGCTTTCGGATCGATAGGGAGAGTGGTACACTCACGCCGACTGGTGCTTCAACGGACATACCCGGCTGCGTCTGTTTGCAGTTTCTTGCTCGCTAAGGCTGACCCTGAAGTGTGCGTGATTCCGTCGGAAGTGTTCAGGGAAATCGATCGGAGCAATGTAGAGATCTTGTGAAGATGCTAATCGTTGACCGACAGCCGCAATGGATGGCATAGCGCTTACGCCACTCCGCTTCCCCTTTTTTTAGTAATCACGAAGCTGTCGCCGGATCGACCGGGTGCAAGACCTCGGATGCGTTCGGGTATATCGATAAAACGTTGGCGAGACGTAAAAGACGGTCGTAAAGCGGAAACCTTTTGGGCGCAGATGCGTCCTAAATTGAGACACAGTAGTAGCTCTTTTGTGGCGTGGGGTCCCTGAGCACGGGTTCTACGCCGCTTTTTTTCTCTGGTTACCAGGATGATTCGGTGATCCTCGGTTGCCGGCGTTCTCCGCCCATCCCGGTTGCGAGTCGCCAGATAGACATCCCCCCGAGGTCAGGCAAGAACGTCTGTCTCTACGTGGCTCAGACTCATCTCGGAACAGGATCTCCTTTTCTCGGGCCGACAGCCTGTCGGGCGGGAAGGGAGAGGATACCGCGCGGCGCCACTCAGAAACGTAAAAGGCAGCTTTCTGGTCCACTCTTCGATCCGATCAGGTCGGTAATAGTCGAGTCCAAAGGGAGGAACCGTCGGGATCCACACAGTCAGCGGTTCTAGGAAGTTGTTCCCCCCACAGAAGCCCATCTCATCCATCCTCGTCACGGTGGTGTTGCAATACCCCTGGCACGTGCGGCCATCTGAAGTTGGCGCCTGGGATGTTAACGAGTGAGATCTTTGGCGGACCGAGCGACACACATCTCATCAGAGTCGAATGAGCCGATTCTGGATTCCCCCGGACTGGTGGGACTGGGTCGCCTAGGTCGACGGATTCTGAGAGAAGTTGGAGGGTAAGGTAGACCGAGAAGTATGCTTTCATGGATCTCCACGACATCGGTCAGGACCGTGACCTCTGTTCGTTCACCATTCGATGGGTTGACCGTAGAGATGACTCCATAACTCTCAGAGATCCACAACCATCCCTAGGGGTTGAACGGCACGCTCCAGGTCGTGTCGAGACCGATCGTAAGCGTGGGTGTGACGATCGATGACGGGGGAGGGTTCAAATCAGGTGAGGGACGGGTGGGTTGGTCTCGGGCTGAACTGGATCACTCGATCCACAGGAAGCAAGGCATTGTCCTGTGACTACTGCGTCAATGAGAGTTTTGGCACACTGCGTGAACGGTTGAACAGAGCCGGTATTCCCGTAATCAGGGTGCTTCGACCGGGCCCGATGCGATGGATTCGATGCGAAGGGTGAGTGCCTGATTGAATCTCGCGCGGAGCCCAGAGTTCAGGAGTCCGCCATCCCAGGCCGCCCGTCCTCGGGTGAGGCTGGATGTGATCCGGTAGCGCTCGACGGGATCGATCTCGAACGGCTTGATTCGTCCCCCAACAAGGGGGAGATAAAGGTAGCCTTCCCACGGCTCTGAGGTGCGAAGGTCGACCCTGAGTCGTTTCCCATCCGTCTCGCTCAGTAGGCGAAGATCGGGTCTCCACGGATGTGCCCGGACGCCCGCAGTTAGATGGAGATGATGGGCGATCAGTGCTCGAAGCATCTCTGCATCAGTGACATTGTTTCTGGGGCGATTGGGGACGACCTCGACAAGAGACTTGAGTGGGGGAGCGAGTGTCACGGCACTCAAAAGTGACGAGAAGGCCGTGATGTGTTCCGAGCTGTTTGCCGGTCGGTAGCGCTCAAGAGCGGACTGTGCTGCGTTCACATATGTTTCGTTGCCGCTCAACCGACCGTAGCGATGGGTCGTTAGAAGAATCCTGATCGTATGTGGCGATTCCCGCTTCCGGTCGATCGAGTATCCGCCGCGGCTGTCGGGCTGAAGCCGGCGGTAGAATCGCCCGTTGTCCTTGAGGCCGTGTTGTAGGAGGACGTCGAACATGGCGGACAGCATCGGACGATATATGGCCGACCGTGCTGTACCGTCTCTGACTTCCACTGCATAGAGCTCCACGAGCCCTTCTAAAAAGGCGACACCGGAGTCCTCAAGGATCAGTGATGAGGCGTGCGCGCTGTCATCCTCAAAATCCCATCGCTCCGCCGGTAGTCCGCCATTCTTGGGCATGACCCCCACACAGTAGGCATCTGCGATTCGGCGAGCGTAGTAGAGATAGCCCTCATCGGTGAACAAATCCGCCAACAGCGGAAGCGTCTTCATTATCCTTCCAGTGACCCGGAGATTGCTCGATGGTAGCGGTCCTTCGGCATACTCCGTTTCGACGCTTGCCTGGAGGAACAGAGCATCGACGATTCCGCGCAGTCTGTCGGTCCACCGGCCGTGTCCTGTGTGGGTGGCGACAAGAGCGAGGCCGTTAGCGTACGCAGATGCGTTGATTAGGATCTCCTCTTCATTGCGAGAAGACCGTGAAAAGCTGGCGTTTTTGGTATGGTAGTCGTCGGGGAAGACCGAGAGCCGCGTGGTCAGTCTGCGTTCGTCCTTAAGGGTCTCTGCCAAAAGACCGTCGTAGAGTCCTAGGTTGGTGAGCCAAGCCATAAGGACCATGGCGGGATAGAGGCTTGCGGCCGTCGTGCGGACAGACCAACGGTCGTCCTCGTCGACGATCAGGCTCGTATTCGTGTCCTTGCGGCTGACCCAGGTGTTGAGGATTCGGTTCGCCCGTTCGAGACCCGAGGGTGTGTCAGTGTTCTGGGCTCGGGCGAGTCCAAAGACCGAAAGCGCTACGAATAAGACCAAGCCCTTGCGGCTAAATCGCCGGATTGAGCGCTTCGTTCTCGTAGTGAACATCGGATTCGATATGGTTTAGAAGTTCGTTGTTCGCGAGAACGAGGGGGCCGGCCTTCTCGCCGACGTAAAAGCCGTATTGCTGACGCCTTGTCGACTCGTTCCCGATTCGGTTGCTGGCAAAGGCGAGCTCCTTTGTTTCGCCGAGCACACGAACTCCGTAACCTTCCTTATCATTCCCATTGTCTAGTATGTCGTTCTGCTCGAAGTAGTTGCGGTGAGCGGCCATCGGCTCGGACTCGTTACGGAAGAGGACGCCCTGAGTGCCGTTCCCACAGCATCGGTTGTTGCGGAACGTGTTATCCGTGTCCTTATGACCGATCGAGATACCGGTGACCCCGTTGTCCAACAGCTTGTTGTTCTCAAATTTACCAAACTTGACACGCCAGCAGAGGAAAAGCCCGATTTGCCCGTTATCTTCGGACGTGCAGTAGCGGATTGTCGGAGACTCGCTCCCGCTACCTGGATGAAGTCCTAGGTGAGTGTTTCCGCGGCAGGTGCAGGCTTCGAGGGTGACATTGTGGCTCTGTTGGAAGCTGATTCCGTCGCCTGAGTAGTCGAGGACACGACAGTTCAGGATGCGCGTTCCGTGACCGCGATAAAGGAAGATTCCGGCACCACGGCAACCGGTCAGATAGGGGTTCGCGTCTTTGCTGCCCTCGATGGTGAGCCCTTTGATCGAGACGCCTTCGATGTGGTAACCACTGACGACGGGGAACGTGGAGGCCGCGCGAGCGTTGTTCGCGACCATGTAGTCTCCGGCCATTGGTTTACTCACACCAAAGACATCTTCGTCCTGCCATAGGATAGTGCCGACGATCGTGTGGAACCCTCCAGATCTGTCGTCGGTCACGGTGATCCCGTGTCCCACCTTGAAACTCTCTGGCGATTCCAGCGTCACCTGCTCCTCACCATAGTCTCCGTCGAGAACAAGATTGCTTATTGCGGCCGGGGCCTTGACGAGCACGGTCTCTTCACCGGAGCCGATCACGTTCACGTGTGAACGCAGGTGAAGTGAATCGTACATGGTGTAACGACCCGGCCCTATCTCGACCGTTCCCCCGCCGAAAGATGCGACATAGTCGATAGCCGCTTGCAGGATGCGGTTGTCGTTCCCGTTCAGGTCCGAACCACTGATGCCTGCGGATACTCGGATGTTTGTTTGACCTCTCATAAGCTTCCAGCATTCGATGATCAGATGCGTTTCCTGACTTCCTTTTCGAACTCCACGCTCGTAAGCAGTAGCTACATTCATCCGTTGGATAATTAGTCCGGGGAGAATCAGCGACTCATACGGTTTACTGAAGCGTATGCATTCGATAAAGTGAGCGGCGATCCTGTCCCAGATTGCCTTACTGCCACGTGGCATTAAGGACTGATATGTTGTGATCAATCTTGTAGAGCGTCAGAGGGTTCAGACACGCGACCGCGTCCATTCGCTCTTTATCCAGATCACAGAGCGCGGCGACTTCTCTGTCCGATGCTGGAGAACGTTCTGCTATTCGGCTTCTCGGTCCCGGTCTCGACGACTGCAACGCGAACGATCTTGCTCGGCATAAGCCCTTTCTAGGCCACCGGGTTCGCTTGACGTGACATATCCTGGACCTATCTTCAAGCGCCAATTCACGGGCTATTGGTAAGCCTAATTTAGAAACTCGTCAATGTCAGGAGATGCACCATGTTGACTCTTGAAGGGAGTCGAGAGCGCCAAGAGCGATTTAGGTCACGACTGGCCGAAGGAGGGATAGATGCGGCCGTGATAACGGATCGAAGAGAGATTTATTACCTGACTGGTCTCCTTCTGTGCGATTACCCGAACTTTCTATTTCCTGCAGTTCTGTATTTCGAGACTTCAGGGAGATCCTGGCTTGCTGCACACACAGACGACGGTGTTGGGGTCGTCGACGAGCGGATCATCTATCCGCCGAACGTACTTTACACAATGAATCCCGATCCAATGGTTCTTCTGAACCAGATGGTCGCGAAGAAACTGACGGGGGCACAGCACCTCGACCGAATGGGCTGGCAGGAGGAGAGCATGCCAAAGCTGATTGCCGACACGTTCGACCGGGCTGTTTCGCCGGATGAATGGATTGGTCTTGATGCCATCCTCTCGGATATGCAGAAGCGAAAAGATCCTGACGAGATCGAGCTTCTCAGGACAGCGGCAAGAGCGGGGCTAGCTGCGTATACCGCGGCCCAGAAGGCTATTGCGCCGGGCGTAAACGAGCTCGAAGTTCTTTCAGCCGGTCAGCTAGCGGCGCGGGCCAAGGTCGGCGAGAATATTTTTCACGGCGGTGATTACCGATGCGCCGAGTTGGGTGGATGGGCACGCGACAAGACGATTGAGGCTGGGCAACTCTACATTATCGATGCGCACACCGCCTACCATGGATACTGGTCCGATTTGTGTCGGACGTGGGCTGTAGATGGGAACCCTACGGACCTTCAGGTGCGAGTTTTTGATCACATCAAAGGGATTCTGGAGGACGTGCCGAGGGTTGTGAAGCCTGGTGAAAAAGGAACAGAGCTGTTCAACATGATCGACTCGCGGATTCGTGAACTTCCCGAATTTTCGGACATCGGGCTGATCCACCACGCGGGGCACGCTGTTGGGATCCGACCGCACGAGATGCCGGATCTGAATCGGGATCGAGAAGGGATCTTTGAGGTCGGGAATGTCTTCTCTTGTGAACCGGGTGCCTACAACGACGATCTCAACCATGGTGTCCGCCTCGAGAACACGTTCCAAATCACGGAAGACGGTGTAGAGAACCTTTCTGAATATCCGCTTGAGATCGTACCCCAGAAATAATAGAGCGCTCATGGTTGGAGCAGAGAGTAAGGAGAGGTGATCGAAGAATGTGTCGACTGCTTTCTGCCTTGCGCTTTACGCCCTAAATGGGTTGTGGCGCTGGGATGGGCAAGATTTCGTTCCGGTCAGCCGCATCCCTCGCCAGCAGACAGATCCTCGTGACATAAGTGCTTTCGTTTGAGGCGATGATGTGTGTGCTTTCACCACGGAGTTCGCCTACTAGATCGATGAGTAGGTTGCCCGGTTTGTTCAGGGGTAGGTCGACGGTTTCCGTGCCTTCCCGAATCATCGTCGCCCGAGCCCCGGAATCGGTCATCTCG
>DPVD01000018.1:0-4399 GCA_003526745.1 Candidatus Latescibacterota bacterium | reverse complement strand
CGGAGGCAGCGCTGGACTTCTCCGATATTCAGGAGAAGTATGGCGGCGGGGCCGAAGTAGATCCCTACTTCACGGACCCGGAGAAGACGATCGTCGCGCTGGAGGTCGAGGCTGCAGGCACCGTCAGCAACGTCGGGTTTACTAAGAAAATGCATCGTGTGATGCAGGATGCTGTGGCGAAGCTCGGTCCGGCGGACTATCATCCGACAATTTTTGTCGAGTATGGCGGCACATATAAGAACAAGATCGACGAGTATGACGTGATTATCCATGACGTGCGGTCCACCCTTGTCTTCGGCGTGATCGGTGTCGTTTTGATCCTGACGATCTACTTCAGGCAGCCGCTGGCTGCCTTTTTTATTGCCATCCCCCTGATGATGGGGCTGATCTGGTCCTTTGCCCTGACCTACTTTGTTATAGGAAACCTGAACACGATGACGGCGTTCCTGTTCGTGATCTTGTTCGGGCTCGGGATTGATTTTGGGATCCATCTGTTTGCTAGGTATCTGGAAGACCGAACCGGCAAGCAGGATGTGAGGACCGCGTTGGATTCGATGCTAATCCAGACCGGGCAGGCCGTTTTGACGGCTGCACTCACGACGTCTATGGCGTTCTTCAGCCTGACCTTCACAGACTTCAAGGGGTTCTCCGAATTCGGATTCATAGTTGGAACCGGGATCCTGATGTCGCTTGTATCGATGACCACGGTTCTGCCCGCGTTCCTCCGTTTGGCAGACGAGGACCTCGGTCTGATTCGTATGAAGCAGGTCTGGGGTCACAAGGGATTGTCGGATAGACGCAAACCGTTCCCTGCGGCAAAATGGGTGCTCGGCGGCGGGCTCATCCTGACTGTGCTCTTCGCGGTCAATCTGCACAAAATTGATTTCGAGTATGATTTCACAAACCTCCGATCGAACCTTCCCGCTTCCGTCGCTGTGAAGAAGAAGATCGACAAGATATCACCTTTCAACGCGCTCTCAGCGTCTCCCACGATCGTGCTGGCGGAATCGAAATCAGAGCTCGACAAGATCGTGTCCGCCGTTCAGGAGAAGATCGAGGCGGATACAGAAACTCCAACAATTCACACTGTACGGACGCTGCATTCGTTTCTACCAAAGCTCCAAGAAGACAAACTGGATATAGTCGAAGAAATAAGCGACCTAGCCAACGGGGAGGGCGTCAAGCTGATCAAGGGAAAGCAGAAGGAGAAGCTGGATGATCTGCTAGAACTTCTCGATGTCGAAGAGCTTTCGGTTGAGGATCTTCCCCGATCCTTGTTACGCAAGTTTCAGACGAGCGATGGCAGCCGGGCTCATTTTGCGTTCATTTACCCGGACGTACAGCTGCGCGACGGGAAGAACGCGATGGCCTTCGCCGATGACGCGCACGAGATCGTGACCCAAGACGGGAAGACCTACTACTCATCCAGCGCGAGCATTGTTTTCTCTGATATGTTGCGTCTGATGCTGCGAGACAGCCCGATGGCGATCGGAGTGACCGTGACAGTCGTTTTCCTGATCGTGCTCGTTGACTTCAGACAGCTTCGGGCCGCCCTGCTTGTGATGTTCCCCTTGCTCTGCGGTGCCCTCTGGATGTGTGGTGTGATGTTCGTGTTCGGGATGAAGCTGAACTTCTACAACATGGTGGCGCTCCCGACGATCATCGGCATGGGGATCGACAATGGGGTGCACTTCTACCATCGGTATAGCGAGGAAGGTCCGGGTTCGCTGATGCTGGTTCTCCGGAGCACGGGAGGCGCCATGTTTGTGTCGATGCTTACAACGATGGTCGGATTCTTCGGTCTGGCGTTGGCCACGCATCCGGGTCTGAATTCGATCGGTGTCCTAGCCCTGATTGGTTTGCTGGCGAGCTTCATCACTGCTGTCGTTGTGCTTCCGTCGATCCTTCAGGTGCTCGAAAGGCGTCTTCCTTCGGCGACAGTAGATTCTACAGCGATCGGTGACGCCACGGGTAAAGCCGCTGCAAGCGAGTGATCTGGATACTGGCTCATCCTAGATTTGCCCTTGGCTTGCGCTGTGGGCTTTTTGTTTGTCGTTGGGATCGTGCGGGCTAACGGTCGGTCTATGCAGGAGCCACAACCTTGTAGTCGCTAGACGCTCAGATACGTGCAGCCTACGTTCATCGCGTCTTGGAAACCGAATCTCAGAGGGGATATGCAGGCTGTCGGGATACCGTTTATCGTAGCGCTGATGTCAGGTCTGTATACGTCTTTGTGGGGTGCCTTCAAGGATAGCCCATACGAAGGATTTAAGCCGAAGACATTCCCGAGAAGTATCCTCTTTCACGCCGTGATCTTCGGTGTGTTGTATTCGTTTGAGCCCTTCGCGGCGCCCTTCCGGTCCCTTAAGCTGTTCCAGATGTTTTTTCTCGTGATGGGACTCGAGCGTTTTCTGGCCGAGCTCTACAAGGGGTTCTTCCGGACTGAAGACCAAACTAAGTATTTCGTACCCTCCCGAATCACCCTGCTGGGCAAACACGTCGAGAGTGACCTGCTTCGGTATTCGGTCGGCACAATACTCGTGGCAGGTGTGTGCGCCGTCGCCGGGATTCCCCCCAAGGTGACCGATGCCTGGGTTTTCCTCGCTGTAGCCTATGGAACGGGGTTGGTCGTCTCGATCGGAGGAGCCTACAAGGACGCTCCCTTCGAAGGCTTCCAATGGCTGAAGTTCCAACGATCGGCTGTCGTTCTGGCGGTCGCGTCTCCGCTGTTTTATTTTATTAACGTGCCCGATAATCCGATCTCGATCGGCTTTCTCATATACATGAACGGCGGATTGGAGCGGTTCCTTGTCGAGTACTACAAGACGTATATCCAACGAAACATGTCCGGAAAGTTCAGACCTGATCTCGAGCGGATAAAGGAACAGATCGATACGCGCGAGAGGTTCCACTACTTGGCTTGGATAATTATCCTCGGGCTGATCGCACTGTATGCACACGAGCTCTAGTCACTATGACGCGATCATCGTGGGGTCAGGGTTTGGCGGGGCTGCCGTGGCATACAAGCTCTGTCTGGCAGGCGCACGCGTCGCCCTGATCGAGCGTGGCGGATGGGTCGGCCGAGACGAGAAGGACTGGGACGCCAGGTCGATCCTGCTGGACAAACGATACAAGAGTGAGTCGCCGATAGCCGTCTCGCTTTACGGGCACGATCGTCCAAATGAGTATCCGAATGAGACGGTCGGCGGGGCATCGGTGTTCTACGGCGGCGCGTCCCTGCGGCTTCGGGAGAAGGACTTTGACCGCTGGCCGATCGACTACAGTTACCTCGCACCCTTCTACTCAGAAGCCGAGCAACTTCTGAACGTCCACGGCACTGCTGGGCTCGACCCTTCGGGACCACCGCGCGACACTGCATACCCGTTCGAACCCATCGCTCCGACTTCACCAGCTGAGCGTATCCAGGCGGCCGCTCGTGAGCTTGGTTATCAGCCCTTTCCGATTCCTCTTGCGATCAATTTTCACGACGAAAGCCGCTCGACGTGTATCCTCTGCACCACTTGCGACGGCTACCCCTGTAGGATCGAGGCCAAGAACGACGTGACAGCAAACCTGCTGAAGAAGGCGCAGGAAGCGGGGCTGGAGATTTTTGCATCCACCATCGCTGCGCGGCTGTCCTGCGTAGGCGAGTCTGTTCGGCAGGTGACGTGTATAGATGGCGCTTCCGGCACGTCATCTGAGCTCACGGCTGATGTGTTCGTCGCCGCCGGCGGTGCCCTTCACAGTCCGGCCTTACTCCTTAGATCCGGTCTCAATGCGCCGTATGTCGGCGGCTGTTTGATGCGCCACTGCAATGTGATCGTGACGTGTGTCTTCCCCTACCAAACGAATCCGGAGCAAACCTTCCATAAACAGACGTGTCTGACCGACCTGTATGAGTCGCAGCGAGCGGAGACCGGAACAGCCGTGGGTGTGATTCAGGACATCTATACGCCGGATCCTGTTGTGATGAAGGCACACGCGCCTGTTTGGGGTCGCCTCGTGATCGGAATAACGCATCGTTACATGCAGAACCTTCTGTGTGTCGCCGAAGACGCTGCGCGCCAGGAGAACCGGGTCGAGCTGGCCGAGGAGACGGATCGATACGGTCTCCCTATCACGCGTGTCATACACGACTACACGGAAGCGGACTGGGCAAGGAGCAATACTCTCGCGCAGGCTGCGAAAGGTATCCTGCAGGAAGCGGGAGGAAGTTTCCCTTACCGGTATGTGATTGACACCTTCTCTCATGGTGTGGGATCGGTTCGAATGGGAACTTCAGAGGCAGACAGTGCGCTCGACACCAATTGTCGGATGCATCGGATGCAGAATCTGTATGTGGTTGACGGGTGCTTCATGCCGACCTCCGGCGGCGTGAACCCCAGCCTGACCATTACGG
>DPVD01000139.1:735-4328 GCA_003526745.1 Candidatus Latescibacterota bacterium | reverse complement strand
GAGAGAATGGGGTGCCGAGTTGGAAAACAACCCGATGTTTCCCAACCGAACCAATGTTCAGTTTGCCCAGGTCCTGGATGAACGCACAGTGGATGTCCGGGTCTGGGAGCGGGGTGCCGGCGAAACACAGGCTTCGGGATCCTCGTCGTGTGCGGCTGCTAGCGCGGCGGTGCGTCTCGGGCTGGTAAAGGCACCCGTGAAAGTGAATGCGCCGGGTGGCACGCTGCGGATCGATTTGGATGCGGATTACAACCTGACGATGGAGGGCGCAGTGGACGAGGTCGGTCGTGGAAAGCTGAGCTCTTCGTTTGTTAGAGAGTTGAAGGGCCGGTAGTGCAAGTTGAGCTCGATCTGCCGACCCTAGAGTCCGATCTGCATCGGGTCTGGGGGCGTCGCCTTGCCGGATGCTGGGGGCAGTACAACGACGAGTATCTAGAGGGGCGTCTGCGCACCCCTTCCATTAGGATCGGGGCGAGCGAGTCGAAGCTCGGGGAGTGGGATGGTCTCCGACGTGAGATCACCGTGTCTGCGCACCACATTCTTCGCGATGACTGGGTCTCGGTTCTGGATACGCTGCGGCACGAGATGGCGCACCAGTATGTCCAAGAGGTCTTGGGTGTCGTGGACGAGACGGCTCACGGGCGAGCATTTTTTCAGGCTTGTGAGAGGCTCCGGTGTGCGCCCGACGCTACGACGAACACAGCAGAGTTGAGGGGGGCGGGGCCGGATCAGACGCTCTTGAGGATCGAGAAGCTACTTTCTCTGGCAGAGAGCCCGAACGAGAACGAAGCGCAAGCGGCTATGCAGAAGGCGCGTCGCCTTCTCGTGAAGTATAACGTGGATGTCGTCGAGCTGGATCGTTCACGGAACTTCGGGTCACGCGTTCTTGGCGATGTGAAGGCTCGCCACACGTCTGCAGAGCTTTGGATCGGGGCTATCCTGACCCGCTTTTTCTTTGTCGAATCTCTCTGGTCTCAAAGCTACAACGCCGTCTCGGATCGGCGTGGCACCGTGCTGCAGGTGTATGGTACACCGGAGAATCTCGACATGGCGACCTACGTGTTTAACTATCTGGAGGGTCTGCTTCCGATTCTTTGGGTCGACTACAGGACGGCTCGCGGACTGTCGGATAACCGCGAACGCCAACGCTACTTTGCCGGTGTGATGGAAGGTTTCCACTCGAAGCTGGACGCGCAGGAGCGGACCATGGTTCAGAGCGAGGCGCTCGTATGGAAGGGAGATCCGCAGTTGCATCGGTTCTTCAGGTATCACAACCCGCGTGTAGTGACCCGGTATGGTGGTGTTGTAGCTCGGACGAAGACGTATGAAGACGGGATTTCGGAAGGTCGGCAGGTGTCGATCAAGCGACCTGTCGAGGCAGGTGCGTCCGGTGAGATCCGGCTTCTCAGCGATTGACGTCAGGCTTATTTACGGAAGATCGATCGTAACTTCGTGAGAATCTGCGCTGCAGATCGTCCGTTGGTCTCGGTCGGTTCCAAGGACTCGGCCCGAGCCTCCAGGGCAATCCGACGATCCCGTTCCTCAAGACGTTCAGCCAACACCGAGCTGATCCGCTCGAGCACAGCAGGATTTCGGTCGAACAGTTCGTTCAGATCGTCCTTCGAGATCTCGTAAGCCACGGACCCGGTGGCGGCGCGAACACTCGACGTTCTTGGCATCCCGCCAAAGAATGCCATCTCGCCGATACACTCGCCCGGCAGGATCGTCGCGACGACACGGGGTTCTCCCGTTCTGAAGCTGACGACCTCCATCAAACCTTCTACCAGGATGAACATCGATAGGGACGGATCACCAGCCGTGATAAGGTCTGCACCCTCGATACAGGGTACCTGTCTCATCTTGCCAGCCAGCTGCTCGAGTTCCTCGATCCCGAGTGGTGCGAGCAGATCCACCTTTTCGAGTAGGGACCGACGGTCTCCCAACGACATCGAGTCGAGGTGTCGTGCAGGTGGCATCTTCCCGATATACAGGTCGTTTTTCGGGTAAGCGGGGGTGATCCCGGCGTGCGAAAGATGAGCGATCGCGGCGCGTGTCACGATGTCCTTTGCTTGAGCAGGTGCCGTCCCATCCCACGGCGTAACCCAATACCGTAAGGTATACTCCACACCCATTTCACTGACTGCGTCCACCAAGACGTGGGGCTTCGGGTCCGCTAGGAAACCGGGGTTATTCACGACACTTTTCAAGGCGGCAGTCAGGACACGGTCTGCGCGCTCGACAGGGACGGAGTGGTCCAAGCTGATCTTGGTCTCGAATCGGGTCTTGCGGTCGGGGGACCAAAGGTTCGTGACGGTCATGGTCGAGAGGAGACTGTTGGGTATAACGACGAGCGTGCACTCCTCGGTCTCGATCCGGGTCGTGCGCCAGTTGATTTCTGCGATCTGTCCGCGGAGGTCGTGGGCTATTGTACGTCCTTGGATGTGCACCCAGTCTCCGATGCGATACGGCCTGTCGATGTTGACCGCAACACCTGTGAACAGGTCCATTATCACGTTGCGAAGTGCGAATCCCAAGACAAGGCCGACGGCACCGGATGTGGCCCAGAAGCCGGTTAGTGATCTTTTGAAGACGATGCCGGCGATGCCGGTGATGCCGAGGACGTATATGAGGATCGTTGTCAGGTCAACGAGAAGTCGAGGAGGTGGTCCCTCGATCGACCGACTGACGATCCCTTCCCAGAAAAAAAACTTGAGAATGCGGTCGAACAGGAAGGCGCCGACAAACCAGACGAGGATCTGGACGGCATACCGGACTGTCGCGTCGCGTCCCTCACTCGGGAAGGCTTCCGGGATGGCGAAGGACACGAAGAAGAGGATTGCGAATATCAGCGAGGGCGCAAGAAGGCGCCCGATGATTCTTCTACCCATCGGGGGTTGAACCTGGATCGGCGTTGGCATTGTGTCGGATGACTGATAGAGTAACGGGGAGTGCCGTTAAGAGGGTGAAGTTTAATAAAGAGGGAGACTAGGGACAAGTCACAAGCATCTTATGCTGTGCGGTATAAGTTCAGTGTCGCCTGGTTGATCGTGATCCCGAGTCCCGGACCCTCCGGTATGGATACGAAGCCGTCTGTAACCTCGAAAGCTTCATTCGTGATGTCGTGACGAAGTGGTGAGTCGGTCATGCAGAACTCGAAGATCTCCCCGTGAGGTATTGATGCGAGACCGTGCAAGCTCGCCGCGATCGTGATGCCGCTCTTGAAGCTGTGGTTGACGACTTTGGCGCCTTGGGTGTGGGCGAAAAGACCTGCGTCGACAAAGACCGAGATGCCACACCGACCCGGATCGGGCTGTATCCAGTGGAGCCCTCCGTCTACGACAAGACGCTCGAAATCTTGCAGTCGGGACTCGGCTTCACCTGTCGCGATCGGGACAGGACTCTCAGCGGTGAGCCTTGCGAAGCCATCGATGTCCTGAGGGTGCAGAGGCTCCTCGATCCAGAAGGGTCGGAACTCCTCGAACTGGCGCGCGCGAGTGAGCGCGGTTTCCCAATCCCAGACCTGCCCCGCGTCGATCAGGATGTCGATGTCGTCCCCGGCACCCCTTCTGGCTTCTCTGACGAGGGCGATGTCG
>DPVD01000139.1:0-459 GCA_003526745.1 Candidatus Latescibacterota bacterium | reverse complement strand
ACCCCTTCTGGATTCTCTGACGAGCGCGATGTCGGTCTTTTCGCTTTGACCCATAGGACCCCATCCGAACTTGATAGCCGTGAATCCAAGGTCTGTGAACTTACGTGCGAGCTCGTAGGTCTCCTGTGGCGTGTCACCGAAGAGGATTGAACAATAGGCTCTGAAAGACGTCTTTGCAGGTCCCCCGTGGAGCTCGTAGATCGGCTTGTCCGCGGCCTTGCCTGCGATGTCCCAGAGCGCCTGGTTGACGCCCGCCATCGCGTGCGACCCGACGCCAACCCGACCGTAGTAGTTCATGGCTTCGTCCATCCGCGTAGTACACGTCGGAAGGTCGAGCGCGTCCTGACCGACGAGCACGTTCGCGAGTCCGTTACAGATCTGGTGGGAGAGCGGAGCGTCCACGACTGCCTTGACGACGGTCGGACAGGAATCGACCTCTCCCCAACCCGTGATCCCGGC
>DPVD01000233.1:7913-8173 GCA_003526745.1 Candidatus Latescibacterota bacterium | reverse complement strand
TCACGGCATCGCCGACGTACCGCTAAATCTTGCCCGTGGTCAGGTCTCGTCCAATGATTCCGCGCGCCTGCCCGTCGATCACTACTAGGTCGTACATCTCAAACCTCGGGTGCATCTCCACCTGACCCATCGACACCTGACGCATCTGAGCGCTATATGCGCCAAGGAGGAGCTGCTGACCGGTTTGGCCGCGTGCGTAGAACGTTCGTGAAACCTGCGCACCGCCAAAGGATCTGTTCGCCAACAGACCGCCGTAGTCC
>DPVD01000233.1:7419-7588 GCA_003526745.1 Candidatus Latescibacterota bacterium | reverse complement strand
TTGTGCGACGCATTGATCGATGATATTCGTGCTCAACTGAGCAAGTCGGTGAACGTTCGCTTCCCGTGAACGGTAGTCGCCACCTTTGACTGTGTCATAGAACAGACGCCAGACACTATCACCGTCGTTCGGGTAGTTCTTTGCAGCATTGATCCCGCCCTGTGCCGCA
>DPVD01000233.1:2121-7136 GCA_003526745.1 Candidatus Latescibacterota bacterium | reverse complement strand
GATCCCGCCCTGTGCCGCAATGCTATGCGCGCGACGCGGCGAGTCTTGGATACAGAAGCTCTTGACGTTGTAGCCCATCTCGCCGAGTGAGGCCGCAGCCGAAGCGCCTGCCAGACCTGTACCCACGACGAGCAGGTTGTATTTCCGCTTGTTCGCAGGGTTGACGAGCTTCATGTCCCTCTTCCGATTGTCCCACTTCTGCTCAATCGGTCCGTCAGGGATCTTGGAATCGAGTGTCATCAGGAGGCTCCGGAGTAATATATCCAAATCGGGATGATCAGAAATCCGAGTGAAATCAGCACTGCTAAGGCACGTCCCGCAGTGTAGAGGACAGGCGTGTAGCGGTCGTGGTAGAACCCGAGGCTCTGGATTGCGCTCCAGAAGGCGTGCGACAGATGGAGACCGAGTACGATCATCGCAACAACATAACCGATCACCCACTCGATCTGGCTGAACTTCTCCACCACCAGACGATGCAGATCGCGAACCTCGACACCGTCGACCTGTGTCACGTAGCCGTCGACTTCGGAGGGACCGTATTTGAATGTCCGGATGTGTACGACCAAGAAGATGAGGATCAGGATACCGGTGTAGATCATCGTGGACGAGCCGAATGTCCGCTTGCTCGCACCGCCGGCAGACTTCAGCTTGCTATAGCCCTGTGGTCGTGCAGCCCGCTTGCCTCGCGAGATCGAGATCGCCGTGATCACGTGCGTCACAAGACAGGCGATCAGGAATAGCTCAGTCAGGATCAGCAACCCCCCGAGGCTAATCAGAAAATGCCCGTATCGGTTAAACGCATCTCCGTTGCCTGACAGAAGCTGTAGGTTCCCCGCCAGATGCCCGATTACAAACCCGAGCATCACGATGCCCGATAGAGACATCAGGATTTTCCGGCCTACACTGGAGCCTAAGGCCGTAGCTATGGACGCCATGCCATACCCCTCACCTAGTCTGGAAATACATTAACAAACCTGCGCGAAAGGTACTCATTCCATAAGGGTCCGTCAATGAGATCGCCGGCTGAGACGGGCCTCTGTAAGGGACGAGATCACCATGGGACATCGAGCTCAAGCTCATCTGCCAGCATCTCGAGCCGCTCAAGATGCCAACTCCCCAGCGGTACTCCTTTTTCCCCATAATCTCTTTCTCTCACTGCCTCGATCGCGCCTGGCAGCAACGCCTCGTCGAACCCTGTGAGCGGCTTCAGGCGCTTGACCTGCCTCACATACGTATCCATCTCGGACTTGAACCGTTCGGGATCGGTAAACAGGTCGATCTGCACTGCGATCACAAAAGCGCCCTGATTCGCACCTTTATAGGTCCAGGGAGACCGGGACTCTTCGATCCCCAGCCCGGAAAGCAGACCACCCCAAGCCTGACAGATCACGCCGAGTCCGATCGAGCGGAACACAACAGCGGGTGCGATTTCGGCTATGGTCTCGTGGTTCTGGGAACCGTCATACAGATCATGCATCGCACCGAAGTCCAAGAGCAGAGGGGTCTCCTCTGCCGTTGGCGCAAGGAAAGACATTGGAGACCCGCCGCCGGCGCTGTAGATGGGTGCACCCTCTCGTAGCTTCATCTGATGGCCCGACGTGACATACACAACAAGGTCGTGTCCGATACCCAGCCTTGAGTAGATACCGGCCGCACCGAAGTGACCGTGGTTGCGACTGCACATCACGGCCATTCCGGTCTCATTTGCCTTCTCGATCACCCGGAGTGTGCCCTCATAGGCGGGGAAGTAACCCAAGCCACCGTCCCCATCCATCAGGACGCTGACCGGCGTCTCCTTCACGATCTCAACACTTGGTTTGTCGTTCAGGATACCATCCCGCATTAGCCTCGCATAAGTTGCGATCTGCTGAGTCCCGTGGCTGAAGACACCTCTCAGGTCGTTGTCTGTCAGCCACCCCGCGAGCTGCCTAGAACGCTCCTCAGATAACCCGGCTGTCGTTGCTGCATCCACAACGAATTGGTGCAAGTGCTTCACCTGAATGCGGACGTAATCTTTCGGAGGATTGTTCATTCAACATTCGTAAGGATCTCTCGCAGTTTCGCCGCGAGGACCTCGCCCATTTCGATCATCCCCAGGTCCCCGGGATGAATCATGTCGACCGTAAGGCCAGAGGGACTTAGCATATCGGTCCCATCCACAAGGGTCACGTTGGGAAGATTCAAATCCGAGACTGTCTCGCGAAGGACCTTTCGAAAGAGCTCACTTCTTGCGGACTCTTCGTTCGGCGTGTCTTCCTCGAAGTCTCTGAAATGTGGATACAGCGTGATGCAGGCAATTGGCCTTCCCGATGCCGCAATACGTTCGACCGTGTATCTAACCCGCTCTCGGAACGCCCCTTCGCTGAACCCGCCTCCGATCATATTGACCGATAGCGAAAGAGTGACGATGTCCCAGTCCGTTCGGTCCCCGATGTAGTCTGCCAGAGTCGGTTCGCACCAGGCCGATCCCCCAACGCCGAGATTGATCAGATCTGCTCCCAGACGCCAAGCAGTCTGGGCGACATACGTCAGATGGCCTGCCGTCGCCGCCACCCCATGCGTGATTGATGTCCCATACGACAAATACCGGACTCCAGGCACCTCTTCAGGAGTTGGAGGACGCAGCCCATCCCCCTCTAACCCGTGATACCTAACGTCTTCACCCCGCATCGTCAGACGCCACACATCGGGCGAATACAGAAATTGTGTTCGTGTATCCCGGTCCACCATCGCGGGACGAGGCGGTCTTCGGATCTCGATGGGAGTCGGTTCTTCCGGGATACGTATTCGTTCACGCCCTTGGAAAGGGCCAAAGAATGGAATGATCTCCGTCCCGGAATCCGAAGAGAGAGTCACTCGCACGGTATCCCCGGTGGACACGAAGCGGATTTCCGTCGCTGCTGCAGCGAGCATTCGCTCCTGCGCTCGTCGATTCAGAGCCACCCTAACCGTTTCAGGTACTCTCTGGAGTCGCAGACCGGGGACACCATCCGCGAACAACTCACCCACATTGTGAAACAAGACCTGCTCATGAATCATGCGCCCCGCTCCTTGCAACATGCTTCACCCCTAGAGAGATCGCGGCCGACTGACCACCGACGACCGTTCACTGTGACTTCGATCTCCACTCGGTCTGACCCTGCAGACAATTCGGTGTGATCGACTAATGTCACCGGCGAGTTTGTTCCCCGATATGGGATGACAGTTGTCACGGCAGTCGTTGGCGCGCTTGCTCCCAGCTCGAATCGACACGCCTTCCTAGGCTTGCGACACCCGTAGGCCCACGCGAACCACCCCTCTTCCTCCACCAGCTTTGAATCGACGTGACACGTGACGACCACGTTCGCGTCATAGAAGCACGTCTTTGCTGACCGCTCTTCGAACGCTACTTCGCCAGGCGCGAATTGAAAGTGCAGGTCAAGTTGCCCATCCGCTTGCCCAATCGCCTCGTCGTAGATCACGAAGAACTCGCGGTTCACAAACCATATCGTTCTTCGATGGCTGAGGTCTGAGTAGGAACCATTCTCGACGACCACAACATCACATTTCTCATCCGAGAGCCAGAAGAGGTGCTTCCCAGCATCTTCCGAATTTTCTCCGTCAAGCGTGAGGGTTTGATGGACGGTCGTCTGCCGATGCCACGCACGTCCCGCGGGATCGTGTCCGTAGGTGTAGAAACCCGTGTCCGGCATTAACCACCGGCCAAAAGCGTATAACTCGAAGGTGCCATTGTCGGGCTGGTCGTGTCCTGAAATGGCCTTCGGTGAACAGTGCAATCCGAGGTGGATCTGATCCGGTCCCCAATCGTTTCGGAGTACGTACATGCCGGCTTCCTCAAACGCGCGGCTTAGTTGATCAGGCAACCCCATTCTATCCAGATTCGCCCTCGCCGCATACTTGGGGTCATTCAACAGGTCAGACGCTTCCATCAGTGTGCCATAGAGCGGCCACGAGGTGCGATCGTCCGACTCTATAATCGGCCTTGATCCATCGCCAAACATCGGTGCACCCAAATCCGGTGTAGCAACCGCAAAGATGTAGTCGAACATCCGCCGGATTCGCTCCTGCAGATCCTCCGGGAAAGGGATATCAGCTTCTGCCATCCGCTCTTTGATCTCAATTGCGTCGCGCAAGACGCCTTCGTGATACCCATAGGACCATTCGCGTTGGACACCGTCGGAAGTTGTCTGAAGCAGGAAGTTCTCTCGAGCGTGCTCAAGGGCAACCTCTAGCCAGCGACGCGAATCTGAGAACTCGCTGAAGTGATGGGCGATGTTGATGAAACCTCGCTGTTCAAAAATGGCCTTGTTGTGCACGAGTCCCATCGGAATCAACTCCGTCTTGACCTGATGATCGTAGAGACTCGCTAGAAGAAGCTTCAGAAAGCCTCCCGTAAATGCCTCCCCGTGCACCATCTGCTTGAAAGCAAAGCAGATGTTCGTCGCCCGAATACCTGTCTGGATATCGAGCCATACGTAGCCCTTCCAATACTCGTAGACCGGATGAATCCGCTTACGGTCCTCGAGCTTGTGTTTCCGGATCCAGTCCGTCGTCAGCTCCACAAATGATGAAGCATACTTCTCGTCTCTCGTAGCACAGTATGCCGTCGCCAAGGGTCCTGCCCAGTAGAATCGGCATACAGCTGCGACCCATTCGATATCTCCGCGCGGATCCCACTCCCAGTCAATATCCTCGCCGTAGTCCGCCTTCTCATAAGGACCCCATTGCAGGATGTGGTTCACAGTGTCGTCAGCCGTTGACGTATCCACGCGCCTGTCCATCGGTTCGAACGGGAACTTCCAGCGATAGTAATCGACCAAACGATCGAACGCCGTCTCATCATCACCGTATGCAGCGGCAGCCCTAACCTTCTCCAAACCTGGCCCTGAAAGATCGAGCTTCGATAGAACGACGTCCGTGTTGAGCGACGTTAATTCCTGATCACGGTCGATTTCATCAAACTGATTCATTGGTCACCTCCTGATATCCTGATTCTGGCTCTCAAGAAACCCATC
>DPVD01000233.1:0-1836 GCA_003526745.1 Candidatus Latescibacterota bacterium | reverse complement strand
CTGATTCTGGCTCTCCAGAAACCCATCTCGGCCGCAGATCGTTCAAGAGCTAGACTGTGCTAGCGTCCAACTGTGATCTCTTGCAAACCGGACCCGCGGAGGGCAAAGATCTTCACATCACCCCTGAGGCCAAAAGTTCTAGGGGTTACGACTACCTCAGCAGGCTGGCCCGAGGCGTTGAGCCGGACCACCTCCACGGTAGCGTCCCGAACTGTGTAGATCTGACCGGGAGCTGGCTTCCGTGCCCCGGTCAGCAAACGGAGATCGTGCAGCCTGAAGAAGTCGGTTTCTCCCGAGATCGACATTCGAATTTTCTTACTGCTCTCAACAATTGTTTCTGTTTCGACAGTCGATCCCGAGAGCCTGACGCCGACAGCAGTAAGCGGTCCTATGCCATGGTCGAAAAGGTGCATCGCATATTCGAGATTGCCAAGCCAGCCAAAGACCGGAACACCACGATACTCAGTCGGTAGAGACAGGACTGCTACGCGGTTGCCGGCATCCACATTAACCGCGAGGGTCTCGATTGCTTCACTTGTCAGTTTGCCGGCTCTGAATGCCCAGAGCTGACTCTGCCCCAATCCTGATATCTGAAGCACCAAAAGCAGAACGAGGGCCCACGAGATGGCTGCCTTACGCTCGATACCTCGCTCTACCAACTCAAAGGCACGACCGACAAAGAGTGCAACCCCCACGCTGGGGATGTAGAGATACCATGGTCCAAACACGCGCAGGACGGGAATCAAACTAAGAGCCACACATCCTAGCAAGACGAGGAGCGTGCGGTCCCGGCCAATCGATCTCGCGAAATAGATACACCCACCCGCTATCACCACGGAAGCGCCAAGCAACAGGTTCGGATGTGATCTGAAGAACGGTTTGAGAATCTCGAGATCGAGCGGGAAAGTCAACGTGACGGCGTAACGTGCGACATTTGTCAGAATTGCGCTCGTTGAAGTCGCCGTCTGAAGTGGATTCTGCAGAAAATTTCCGAACAACGCAAACCGGAGGGCGATATACAGCACGAACGCGCAGAATATCGGCGCCACTGCTACAGCTGAATCGCGTAGGGCGTGGCCGTCACGTCTTTCGATGGCATAGGCGATCAGCAGGCTGACGAGGGGAAGGCTTATAGCCATCTCCTTGCTGAGTAGTGCCCCGAATGTCAGAAGAGCAACTATCGCCCCGTGCCACATCTCCCTCCGAGCCTTGCTCTCGATCAGAATCCAAGCCGTTCCCAAGTAGAAGGTGGCACACAGAAGGTCTGTCCTCCCGCAGATCCAGAGAACGGAGCTTGCGTGGGTCGGCGTGATCCCGAAATAGACGGCCGCCAGGATCCAACCCTTCCGCGACAGAACCCTTCGACCAATCAGCGCAACTAGAAGGACATTAATAAGATGCAGTGCGAAACTCGTGACGTGGTATCCAGCCGGCTTAGACCCCCAGAGCGCGTGGTCGGCTTTGAGGGTCAGTTGTACAAGCGGGCGGTAGTAGGCGTTGAGTTCCTGTAAGAACAGCCCCCACCAACTAACCCGCCGAGCTTCGCCGATCAGCGCAAAATCGTCTGAGATAAAACCGAGAGAGAAGGAAGGCAGATAGAGGAAGGCAGTTGCAGACAGGATCGTGGCAATAAGCCACTTGATGGACCGATGGTCGAGTCGCAGGCTGCCAAACATAGGACCGTCTCAGGCCGGCGGAAGGCTAAAAATCAGGCTCTGCAGAGGTTCCATATCGCCTCGACGCTCATTCGATCCGGACCAGGGCCTCTCGACAAGACCGTGAGAGCAGAAATACGAACCGAACACGACGGAAACACACGCGTTCCGATATGCCGGC
>DPVD01000263.1:0-3479 GCA_003526745.1 Candidatus Latescibacterota bacterium | reverse complement strand
TGTGTAGCTGCACCTACCGTCCAGATTGTGTCAGGCCGTCGTCTTGGATACCCGATCCAGGCTCCGCATCAGGTTCCTCCACTTCTTCTTTCCCATCTGGTCCAGAACACCGAGTTGCAGCGATTCCCAGATCGGAATGCCCTGGTCTCGCTTTAGCCTTCCCGTATCCGACAGCTCGAGCAGCCGGATACGTCGATCCTTCCCCTGCCTGATCTTGACCAGACCTTCGCGTTCGAGCGGCTTAAGGTCCCGCGTCAGCGTCGTCCGATCCATCGCAAGCTTACCCGCGAGGACCGTAATCGAAACCGGCCCCTCTTCCCCGATCGCCGAGATTAGAGTAAATTGCGTGGCGCGAAGCCCGATCGGCCGAAAGGCCCGGTCGTAAGCCTGCGTCATTCGTCTTGCCGCCATCCGCAGGTTCAGACAGGTACAATTAAATAGCTCCTTTGAGTCTCTCTTCTTTGCCATATACGTGAATATGCACTTACCTTGCTTTTGTGTCAACCCGGCTGCTCTTCAATGCTTGATCCTCATTCCTCGACCTCAATCCTGCTTTCCCAGAAGTCCGCAGCCGTCATGATCATATCCTGCTGTCGAAGGACCAGCCCCTTGACCCTTGGTAGATACTCCCCCGCCCACCTCGGATCATTCCGCACGGCCTGTCTCGCCTCTCCGAAATGCGTGTAGTCACGATACGCCCAGATATGCACAACCCGGTTCAGCTTCCCGATATCCGTCGCATACCACCCGGTCAACTTGACCCCGTGGTCCTCTCGGATCGGCAAAGCTACCTCTCGAACCGCAGCCTTGTATGTCTCGACCGCTCCGGGTTGCAGGTCATAGATCCTCATATCATAGATCATGGTTTGGCTCCTGTTCGGTTCTCTATCGTCTAGACCCTTAGGCCTCACCTGGCCAATCTTTTCCGTACATAGTTGAGGCGTGGAACAGTGCCCACGCCTCGCTTCCTGCTCAGTACCGAATTCGTTGACGACCTCTCGAAAGACCCGTCTGCGTCCTCCGCGGCTGCCTTCGGCTCTACCGATTCACCATCGGCACGTACTCTCTCGAGTCATGCCCCGTGTATACCTGTCGCGGTCGAGCGATCTTCTGCTCGTCGTCGTTCATCATCTCTTTCCACTGGGCAAGCCAGCCGGCCGTTCTGGGGATGGCGAAGAGTACGGGATACATATCCACGGGCAGACCCATAGCTTGGTAGATGATGCCCGAGTAAAAATCGACGTTGGGATACAGCTTCCGGGAGACAAAGAAATCATCCTCGAGTGCGATCCGTTCAAGCTCTTTTGCGATGTCGATTTTCGGGTTCCGGCCGGTCACCTCGAACACTTCGTCTGCCGTCTGCTTGATGATCGATGCACGCGGATCGTAGTTCTTGTAGACGCGGTGGCCAAAGCCCTGGAGCAGAACTTCGCGCTTCTTTACACGTTCGATATAACCCGGCACGTTGTCGACGTCGCCGATCTCATCCAGCATCACGAGCACGGCCTCGTTCGCACCACCGTGAAGTGGGCCATACAGTGCGGCTGCAGCGCCTGCCGTTGCTGAATAGGGATCGGCCAAACTGCTACCGATACCGCGCATCGTGCTCGCGCTACAATTCTGCTCGTGGTCTGCATGGAGGATGAACAGGACTTCCAGAGCCTTCACGAGTGCGGGGTTCGGCTCGTACTTCGTGTTAGGCGTGTTGAACAGCATGTTCAGGAAGTTCTCGGTGAAACCGAGTGAGGGATCCGGGTAGATGTAGGGGAGACCGCGGCTGTGTCGATAGCAGAATCCCGCAACGGTTGCCACTTTGCTGACAAGCCGGGAGATGTGCAGTTCCATCAGCTCTTGGCTCGACATATTTCGAGCATCCGGATAGAAGGTCGATTTCGCGCCCAGCACACTTACGAGCATCCCCATCGTGTGCGAACCCCAGCGGAACCCATCGAGGAAGTTCCGAATGCTCTCGTGGATCATGGAATGACCGGCGATCGTTTCCTCCCACCCTGCGAGCTCGGACTGCGAAGGCAGTTCACCGTTCAGCAGCAGGTAGGCCGTTTCCAGATAGGTGCTCTTTTCAGCCAGTTGCTCGATCGGGTAACCCCGGTAGCGCAGGATCCCCTTTTCTCCATCGATATAGGTGATCGAGCTCTGACACGATGCCGTGTTCAAGTATGCTGGGTCGTACCCCATCAGACCGAAGTCGTCATCGTGAACCTTGATCTGTCTGAGGTCTGCAGACCGGATCGACGCACCGTCGCTCTCATAAGTACCGTAGGTAATCGGTACCTCGTAGGTCTTCCCAGTCCGATTGTCCGTAATCGACAATGAATCCTTGCTCATCTAAGACTCCTTTCGCCTGCCCCGTCGGACTATGTCCGCCTCAACCACCCCGGGAGAGAAACGACGCGGGGGAGCCTGCGCCTCGCAGGCTGTCGTGAAAACCATTACATCCGGGCGATGTAGAACACGCCCTTTACAGAATTCCCTAATAAATCTTTTTTGTCAATCGTGTGCACGCCTACCTCTGAAAAGATCTCATCCAGTGCACGCCTGTATGCCTTGTCCTCTTCGGTCACTCGAACAACGAGAACGCCATCCGAACGAAGCCGGGTCGCCAGCACCCGCAAAGAGGACATCGAGTAGGCTCGCCGATTCTCCTCACGCAGTACTCTAGACGGCCCCAGGTCGAGCTCCAACCCGATACCGTGATAACTCGTCGGAGACGCCTCGACAAACTGAGTGACGCTTCCTATGACGAGATGACTCCGCTCGTCATCGATTGAGGCACCCTTACCTAGGTAGTCACGAGACCACTGCGGTAGGACCTCGTCGGGCTCAACAACGGTCACGCTTCGGAGACCCGGATGATTGAGCACCGCATCCAGAGTGTCTCCAAGACCATACCCTGCCAGGAGAATGTCAACGGCTCGCGAGGATTTGATCAGACCGAGAATCGTGTCCGCGAAAGAGTGCGACAGCACCTTACCATACGTAGACCGGAAAACCGTCTCGTTGTAAAGCAACTCATAGTGCCCATCAGCCCCGCTTAGCTGCTGAAGGACCAACTCCTCATCCCGGATCGCTTTACGGTCAATTACCCGCCGGTCTTGTCTCATGTGATCCGTGAATCAAGGTGCAGTGAACGGGCTATGCTGAAAAGGCGAGACGGTTCTTCAATGACAGGTGTAATATAACCGACGAAATGTGGATAACAAAGCAGATCGTACGCCAGCAAGAAGCCAAAAGACCAATATCTACAATCACTAATCCCTTGACAGGCGAAATACCGCTCGTAAGATTGCCGCCAACAGACTTAAGTCACGACTGACAAGGGAAATAGACGTGTTCATACTGAGCGGATCACAGGAAATCGAGCTCGTTCGGCTCGACACACTTCGTGGGAAATACCGATTTGCAGTCTTCGACTTCGACGGCACCCTGTCGTTGATTCGAGAGGGCTGGCGCGAGATCAT
>DPVD01000294.1:6369-17344 GCA_003526745.1 Candidatus Latescibacterota bacterium | reverse complement strand
AGCCCATAAACAGTAAACTCTTCGCGCATGCTTCGTGCGTCTCCTCCGCGCCAATTTGTTTCACGATTCACGCGCAGGAGCCAGACATTCAGGATAGACAGAGCGACGACGACCTGCACAAGTTGTCCTATGAATTCCATAATGTTCCCTCCGAAAAAAACTACTGGCTTTGGACTTGTTTTCAGGTAGAGCAATATCTGAATCATCCACCGATGGAAAGGAAAACACAAGGGAATTTCGTCAAGTGAGGTTCTACATAAAACACGCAGGTCCACTGGACTAAACCACAAACAAATCCAGTTCCTGAATGCCCGAGTGGATAGTGTGTCGAGTCATTCAGAAAACAGATTAAGCGCCCTTATTGACGACTTGGATGACGATGGAGATGCGGAATTCCTGACGGTTGCGCAGAAATTTGGACAAACTGTCTAGAACTCGAGCTCGTGCGACCATACTTTCAGGCGGTTTCTCTGCAGAGGGCACGTGTAGAGTGACGACAATTCCAGCTAGCTTTGTCAAAACTTGTTGAAAGTTCGTGTCTCTAACATCACGAGCGATAATCCCTACCCCTGATATCTAAATTCGACGCCCTGAGAAATCAGGCCATTTTTGTTCCCTCCTGTGGTCGTTGGCGTCGAGAGTCTTCCTGAAGCATTCTGCCCAACGCCGGACGTTGTTCGAGCTCCAGATCTCACAGATATTCCACTCGCCGTGGCTTTCCCTTCCCGATAGCGTTCGGTCGAGTTCCCGTGACAGGAGCGCGCGCGTTTCTTCGGATCGATCTTCGGGATCAATGACAGATCGATCGCAAAAGAGCTCATCGATCTTCGCGACAAGATCGCTGTCACCGCCTGATCCCTAGATCGTGCAGGCGGCTATCGTTAAATCGGACGCCCCGGACGCGGCGATCTCGACTCTGCTGGAAGCTGTGTTGGGTGCTGGCTTGAGCAGGCGGTGAGTATAGGTAGGTGACGGGTGGATGAACAGAGTGAGGTGACGGATCTCTGCCATGGGTCAGACCTCGAGGCGAAGTCCCACACCTTCTGAGGTGGGAGCTCTAGTGGCAGCGGGAGCCGCTGGACAAGCAGCCCGACACCGTAAACAAGTGCCAATTGATCAGGATGAACACAGGGGTCTACGATGCTCAGGTTTTTTGGGGCTTAAGGTCGCTCTCGTTTCGACCACATATCCTGGGCCCACTGCGGCTCAGTCAAAGCCATACGTCCCTGCTCGTCATACAATTCTATTTCAATCGCCCGTTTCTCTTCCTCCGTTCGTGACGGCGGTGGCGTTATGTCTTCGCGCGGATACTTTGTATAATCCGTCTCTTTTGCAAAGTCGAAATGTGTCAATTGCCCAAGTTCTTTTAGGACGACTAGCTCTGCGAGGCTGTAGTCACCTAGATCTTCACGGCTAAATTGCATGGGCCGAGACAGTTTGATACTGGGGAATTGTCCGAAGCGGGGCCTGCCACTGGCGTTACCGGCAACACGGTGAACCATGTACGGGTGCATGATAGCGAGGTCGCCTGCTTCCCCTGTGAGCTCCCTAAACTGGCTGCACTCTTTCACCAGATACGGTTTGATGAAGGAGTAGACCGTGTCTGGATGAATGCCTTCCGGATGCCGTGCCAGCAAGCGCGCGACAACGCCAATGGAGTCAACACACATTTGTGTCCCTCCTGATTCCGGAAGGAGGTCCGAATAGATGTATCCCAGTAACAATCCCTGCTGCGGCGAATCGAGAAAGTGACGGTAATGCCAACCATCCTTATGCCAGCCCGATGCGCGTGTTGAACGCCAGCCCTTTTCACCAAGCTTACTGTCATCACTGCAGAGATTTACTGCGAGCGAATCTGGTAAAATAATTCGCTCTGGGGCGTCCACTCGTTCCCGGCCACCGGTGCAGTCAACTTGTGTACCGAGTGCGCGTGGAGCGACCTCCTGCAAAAACGGGCTTTCGGGTGGCAGACCGTATCGCGTTCGGATCTCAAGCTTTTGCTTTGCTGCTTCCTTGTCACCACGCGAAGCCATGATGTGAATATTGGGAGGGCAACCGGTTCGGATGTAAGGTTCTTTCTTCCAGGTTTTCTGATCATCCTTTTTGATGCCTCGTTCCTCAAGTTCTCGCCAGGCACAGGCAACGATGTCTTTGGTGATTTGCTTCGGAACCGCACCTTTCACAACAACCCAACCGTGCTCAACAAAGTGTCGAGCATCTGATTCAGACAATGTCTTGCACTTTGCAATCGCCTGATCGACCATTGTTTCAAAATCCGCGTTCACAATAACCCTCAGGTAAGCTTCTAGGACGAAGTAAACGGTGCGTTTTAAACGGCGAATGGGACGCGTCTTGGCTGCGGGTCGGGTTTCGGTGTGTGCTCTAAAACCCTTCTTCTGCAATCGGTGTCATCCGAATCACTGTGCCCGGTTTGTTCAGGATCACATAGATTGCTCCGTCAGGACCGGTTGTCACATCCCTCACGCGACCCGCGTTTTTCAGGATGGTTTGTTGGTGGATCACGCGCTCGTCATCGATCGCGAGGAGCCGAAGCTCCTCGAAGGCAAGCGCTCCAGCAAGCAACCAGTTCTTCCACTTGGGGAACAAATCCCCTCGGTAGAAATCGAGTCCACAGACGGCGATCGATGGTCGCCAAAAAAGAACAGGCTGCGCCATCTCGGCCTTCTGTTCGAACTCCGACACGATCGACCCGCTGTAGTTCTTGCCGTAAGTGATCTCCGGCCATCCGTAGTTTACGCCGGAATCGATCACATTCAGCTCGTCTCCTCCCATCGGCCCGTGTTCGGTCAACCATACCCGATCCGTTTCGGGATGCACGGCGATGCCCTGTGCATTCCGATGGCCGTAGCTGAAAACAGATGCCAGCGCATCGGGCCGTCCAACAAAGGGATTGTCCTTTGAGATGCTTCCGTCCCGATTGATCCTATGAAGCTTTCCGTTCGGCTGGGACAGATCCTGCGCCGTTCGGGATCGGCCACGGTCACCGATTGAGAAGAAGACGTGTCCTGCTGCATCGAACACGATGCGACACCCATAGTGATGACGCGTCGGCAGATAGGTTTCGTGAGGCGCCTCGTAGACAACCTCTTGATCCACCCAATTGTTCCCGTCGAGTTTTCCCCTGACAAGACGCGTCATCGCGGGTGTTCGCTCAGCGTCTGATGGCAATTCGTGGCTGTAGGAGAGATAGATCCATCCATTTTCATCAAAGTCTGGATCGATCGCAACATCCATCAGACCACCCTGACCTTGAGGAAGGACCTTCGGGATTCCGGATATCGGGTTCGGATCGAGCTGGTCGTTTCGGACGATGCGAAGTCTTCCCGGACGTTCTGTGATCAGCGCTGTCCTGTTATCCAGAAACTCGATTGCCCAAGGAATCTTGAGCCCTTCTGCAAACTTCTCGATCTGGATCTCGTAGTCATATGTGTCAATCCGATCTGGAAGAGGCGGTTTCACAATGCCTGCGCTGTTCTCCTTCTCAGAGATATACTCCGTGATCGCCCGGATCTGATCCCGGCTCAGCGCATCGTTGAATGCAGGCATGCCCTGTTGCACGATGCCGAACCGGATGTTCCGCTCCAGTTGACTGCGCCCGGTCCCATACATCCACACGCCATCGATCAGGCTGGGCGCTTTCCCTCCTTCAAGATTCTTTCCGTGGCACCGGGCGCAATACTCTGCGTAGAGCATTTTTCCGTTTGGTCTGCCTTCCACCAACTCATCCTGTCCGAAAGCGCCTAAATTCATAAGCCCAACAACCAGAAAACCAAGTACCCACTTCTGCATGTTGCCCCCATTCATCAGCTATTGACTGATCAGTCCCCGTCTTTCACCTGACAAACGAATGAATATACTGGGCCTCTTGCGGCATCTCCCTCTTGCCCGGCGTTGGCATAGGTTGTCCAGTTTGTCCGTTCTATCACTAATGTTCGGGAGGGTAAAACTCTGGGTTTTGGTTTCGAGATGAAGACAAAGTAACCCCCTTAGTGCCTCAGGGCCTTCCTTCCGAAAAGCTTCTTGTGCAGATCTGGTATGGCGATTTGTACGTCATCGATTAGTGCCGTCGGAAGACGGAGCTGAGTGAATGGGAGGAGCTGTCATCAGCCCCCAGATCCGATCTCAGCTCCCCGCAATTTCGTATCGTGTTCCAAGGCTTCTGCGAGCTTGCGTGTAGGCGCACTTCGTCGAACACGTCTGCAGCGTTCCTACTCCCAAGATAAAAGCTTGCTACCCATTTTTGTGCACGGCCATCTGGCCCTCCAGTGACTACAGAGTGTCTACAGGTGCACACTTCTGGCCGTTGCAGTCACTTGTACACGAAACAAGAGCTCACGCGCGTATGCACATAAGCCCTTGTAGAACAACGATTTTCTTGGTGCCGAAGGGGGGATTCGAACCCCCACGTCCCTAAGGACACTGCGCCCTGAACGCAGCGCGTCTACCAGTTCCACCACTTCGGCACTGCTTAGGATCCATAGAAAACTTATTTAACCTAACCCGTCAAGAATTTACCGATTCGTCATTTTTGTGTCAAGATAGAGGCAGGAAACCTGAGCGAGTGGAGGAAATTTTTCTCCCGCTCTGCCTCTAAACTACCGATAGGGCAGCAAATAGAGCCTTGATGTATCCGATCGAATATCCAAGCGCCGTGATCCCACCTTTATCCCCTTCCAACTTCGGGTGATGATCAGGATTGACACAGCCTGAGAAGCCGACGTTTCGGAGTTCCCTCAGGACCTTAAACATATTCATGTCACCGTCGTCGAGGAGTGTCTCCTCAAAGCCGCCGGCCGTGGCGAGGCTTCCGCGGACGTTCCGGAAGTGGACCATGAAGATCTTGCCTTTTCGGCCGTAATTGTTGATCTCGTCGAGAACGATCGGAGTGCCTCCGGATTCTGCGCGTGTCCCGCAGCAATAAAGGTAGCCGACGTTTCGGCTCGGGTAGGCGTCGATTATGCGGTGGAAACCGATGCCGCCGAACGGAGTGTCCTGGTTCGGTGTGTCGGAGGGATGAACGCTCAGCTTGATTTCGGTGTCCTCTGCGATCGGCACAAGGGCGTCGAAGATGGTCCGGAATCTGCCCCACCACGCGTCGATCTCCTCGAGGCTAGAGTACTCGGGTGCGGGACGAGCCAGCGTTTCCGATCGGGACTCGTAGTCGCCGCGATGCTTCGATCGGGCGCGGGCCATCATCTGCGGGAACGTGTCGCCAACGAATCTCTGGCGAGCGAGCGGACATCCGGCCTCGGCGAACACCCTCAGCGCATTGCACGTGTTCTCCAAGTCCTGCTCGTTCCCTGTTCCAGCCATGTACTCGCTGCTCACATCAGGAAGCGTGACACGGTTGATGTCGAGACCGTAGGACCGAATCTTCTTTCGAGCCTTGATCACGGCATCGAGATCTGGGTAGCCCTGCTCGGCCACACCGGGAAACCACGCACCAGATCCAAAATCGACAAACTCAGCTCCAAGCTGCGTGACCTGCTTCAGGTAGCAATTGCTGAGGTCAGCGTCGTTCCAAACGGATATATGCATACGGATAGCTTTCGTTGATTGGCTCGGTCAAAGAGACACGAGTAGGGTTTAGGAAGCTGAGTGCCTAGCGCTTCGCTCATAAGGACAGTCTACTTATCGTCCGCGAGTGCTTCGGGGTCTTCTTTGGGCTTGAGCTCTCCATCGAGTTATTGGAGCAGCTGATGTTAAAGTTTGTTAGGGGTTCGGGATCTTCGCCCAAAAGAACCTTGTCAAGGGCGTGGGTAGAAATGTCGATGCCGCATGTAGCTAAGTAGAACTCGCGTATCAGGCGAGTCTCTCGATACCGCCTCGACAGTATCGTGTCCTGATCTTTCCAGGGTTTTCCGCGTTACGAGTCGGACTCCACGCTCCTCATCGACGATCAGTATACGTGCCACAATGTTACTTCAGCTCTGTCTCAGGTGTCTGTGCTTGAACAACTCCCAGCCTCGTTGGCAGGCCGACTCTTCGTCTTTGGGATGGTTAATTTTGTAGGTGAAGCGGTGACGGACATTGCCATTCTCGTGCACGTACACCTTCACGAACCAGAAGTCGCCGTCATACTCTGCTTCCACCGAGAATGCCTGTGAATCCTCGACAATCCGCAACACGCTATCGCCTCCGTTTCGGACAATTTAGGGTTGCCCTTGAAAGCGACAAACAGAATTCATCCCTTGTCTGTTGCGTCTTTTTACGGATCTCGATACGTTTCTCGCGGCAGCAAACTAAGGGTCTATGCGAGGGTCTTGTGTTCGATCTGGTGAAACTATTCAAAGACGTGTTCCACCCAGAATCCGGGGAGCGGGTGGTGATCATACGGGATGAGCCACACAGTACGATTCCGGACAATCCACTTTGGGCGGACAGACGAGTGATGGCCGAAGAGTGGCGCGAGACTCTGAACGCGCACGCGACCGGTCTGGACATCGAGGTCGCGCCGTTGGTGACCTTCCCCGCTGTCGGTGCGCACAATGGCGACCTTCCTCTGGACAAGGGTTCTCCATCCCTGCTTCGGGAAGTCCTTGAGGGGGCGACGATCGGGCTCGCGCTGACCGAATTTTCGCCGACCGCTTCGATGGTCGCCTGGGCGAAAGACCACGATGACTTCCGGTGTGCGACGTTGCCGCAGGTCGCGCGTCGGATGGAAGAGACCGCGCTCGCTGCCGACTATGTGGAGGTCGCTCGTCGATGCCTGATTTTGAAGGGAGTGCTGGATGGTGCGGACTCGGCTGAGGTGCATTTCTCGACTGGCCATAAGTGGTACGTCGATCTGCGAGAGAATGCTGCTTTGATGGATGACGGACAGCTGCCTCGGGGCAGGGCCGGTGGCTCCGTGATCAACCTGCCAAGCGGAGAAAGCTTCCAGGTCCCATTTGAAGGGAATGGAAGCCTCACACAAGGCGAGATTCCGGTGCGTGAGGGGGATGAAGATGTTGTGTATGTTGTGGAAGAGAACAGGATTGTCGACGTGAGGGGTGGCCCTGCCGCAGGCCGGACCAGATCCTACTTTGGGGAGGATCCTGCCCGCGGAAACATCGCCGAGTTCGCTTTTGGATGTAATCCGCTCGCAGTAGTGTGGGACAACGTTCTCGAAGATGAAAAAGCGGGCTTTCACTGGGCATTTGGAAGGAGCGAGCATTTGGGTGGAGAAATCGGTCCTGACGCGTTCCTGAGCCCCAAAACGATCGTGCATCAGGACATTGTCTATGCACGTGAAAGCCCGATCCAAGTGACATCGGTGGTGCTGAGTGGTCAGGGGAGACAGACGGAGGTGATTGCTTCAGGTGACTACGTCGTTTTCTGAGGAGACGGTTTGTCGAAAGATGAAATGACGGATCGCATCACCGAGGCTCTGCAGAAAGGAATTCGGGATACGATCGAGAACAAGGACCATTCCGCCTTTGAGCGCGCGGCCAAAGAGGCTTATCGGATCCGGACCGGAGGGCGCGCACTCACTGACGATGATGCGATTATAAACCACGTCTTTCCTTCCGACGTACGCCAGACCGTTGCACTCGGCCTCCATCTAGTCGACAGTGACAAGGAGAAGGCGTCGGTCATTCTGAAGGGAGCACTGGAGGCGGTTTTGAGACGGCTTTCGGCAGTTCCGCACAGTAGTTGGCAGGGCGAGAGACCGACTGGTGAAGCGCGGGCGACGAAGCGCTCCTGGTGGCCGTTCGGCAGGAACCGGAAAGAGGAGCCCTCGTAAGGCTCCTCTTTCGTTATCCGATTTTCCTGATCGTTACATCTTTAGCTCAGCGATTTCTTCCCGGCACTTCTCGATCTGCTTCTCAAGCGCCTTCTTCTTGCTAGCCTTCGTCTTGATTCCATTTACGGCAGCATCGGTTGCCTGTTGGGCGACTTTTGCTTTCCCGCGGACTTTCCGAATCTCGGTATCAGACTTGGCTGCTAGCTTTCGCAGCTTCTGGATACTGCCTGCGGTGACGAACTTGGTGATGACGACCGCGACAAGGGCGATCACGGAGATGATTGCAAAGACCATTATGTGCCCTGAGTGAGCTAATTGATTGGCTACGAAGTAGTTAAAATGTGTCGCAATGATTTTAACTGTCAAGCGAGATTGAACAACCTTGAAAGGGTTGAGTGCTTGCCAAGGTTTCGTTTGTGGTATGATACGCGTGGTCCACGCGCGCCCGCTCAGCTCTTGATAGAGTCTTTCTCACCCCTGAGGTAATCCCAGACTTGGCGGCGGATCCGACGTTCTTTGTAGTGGTCCGATTGTGAGACCTTGAGCGGATTGCCGAATGCCAGGGTGTTACCGGGGTCCTCGGATTTGTCGCGCTTGTTCCAATCTCGAGGTTGGTTCATACAGTCTGGGTCGTGGTTCCACGTGGGGCTGTCGTTTTCCCTCGTGCGACGGAACAGGAACTTGAGCATGTGGCGTTTCCGGTCCGACCGGTTTGCTGCCGTTCCGTGCCAGAGGTCGTAGTGTGTGAAGGCGATTGTCCCGGCTTTGACGGTCAGAGGGATCTGGCCCCGGATATTCGTGTAGGTGGCCATCCTGTCGGTCGGGGCGTTCCGATACTGGGTTCCGGGGACGATCATCGTCGGTCCCATGTCCGGTGTGATGTTGGTCGGGTAGTAGAGCCCGAGGAAGCGGTTGAGACGAATATCGCGGCTGTTGGTGCTGTCCTGGTGCCAGTTCATGTGTTCCGAGTTTGGCTGCTTGCAGTGCCAGTGCCGGTGTGGCTGCACCTCGTAGTCGATTCCCAGAAGGCTCGTGAGGACTCCCCTAACCTGAGGGTGATCAAGCACCTGCCAGAGTTCGGGTACAGTTTCGGTGATGGCGTCACCCGGGTTCGAGTCGAGTGTGTCCAGCCTCGCCGCGATCGTTTCGTTCAGCCCGTCCGGAAGGTCCGGCTCGACGATGTGGTATCCCGTGACGATGAAGTTGACGACGTCGAGGTCGGTCAAAAGGTGTTCCATCAGATGATGATCTCCATCTTTTGAAGAATGAATTCGTAGCCGACGATGTCGAGATCACGGTCGTCGTAGGGTGCCTGGTGATGAGGGAACTGCACGACCTGCCATCCGTCCACGATCGCGTCGTGCACGGTGTCGTATGGCCACTTCTGGACCTCCGCGGCGATTTCGACGCGGTATCCTGCAATCGGTTCGATTGGTGTGTAGCCGATTATTTCAGAAAAGACGCTCGGGGTGCGTGCGTGTAGATAGAGTAGACGCTGCCGAGGTCGTTCCGTCGCTCCTTCAGCCATTCTTCTTGATCCTGGTCAAGCTATGTGAGTGTTGAAGCACCCAACTTAAGACACGTATCATCCGGATCAATGCTTTTCTGGCGTCTGAATCTTTTGCCGAATTTTTGTCACCACGTCAGCGCGTTCAGATCGACTTCCTTTTAAGGTCAACGGCGTTCCAAAACACCAGAAATGGCCCTCCAAGTTCCGAGCACATCTTAGGAAGTCCGGTTCCTTTTGGGACCGCCTCGGGCAGTTGCTTGGGCCAAGGCTCCGAGACCGCCGGCAAGTTTCCCCTGAATCTTCTCTGCGCTCTCCGTGTCCTCTGCGTTTACGGTTCTTAGTTCGAGCTTTTTGATAATGGGACAAGAGCCAGCAGCAGGAGCAACCCCACAGCCGCTCCGGTCATGGACACACCGATGGGGGCGGCTATTTCGTTGCCGTCGAAGAACATCGAGAAGGCGAGGAGGACGGCGCCAAAGGCGAGTCGGCCCATCAGGCTCTGCAGGGACAGATAGGTCGCCCGTCTGTCTTTGCCGACCAGAGGGACGATCTCCGCGTTCAGTGGCGCCTGTATTAGGCCGCGTGGTATGCTCCGAAGCAGTAGCAGGATTCCGATCAAGGGTGACGTAGACAGAGCCATACCGGAGATGATGACGGTCTGGATGAGACCCGCCAAGAGAAGCGTGCTCGAAGATCCAATTCTGTCCCGGATCCGTATGCTGATGGCTGCAGCTATCGTTGCCACACCCATCGTGAGAGCCGTGTGGATGCCTATGGTGAGTGGTGTAGAGATATCCGTGGCGTGTTCGAGTATCAGGGTCTTCAGAAAGGGCTGGTAGAACTCGTGAGGGATGTGGTTGATCACCGTCATGAAGATGAAGTAGGCCATCGCCCAAGCGAGGCGGGGATGTGTCGCGTCACGGAGACAGGATCCTATCTGTGAGACCATCGATTTGCGCGGGGACGATTCGACCGTCACGTCTAGGAATCCGGCGGCGATGGCGAAGGCGACCAGAGAGCTGGCCATCGTGAATAGGTAGGCGACTCGGAGGTCCATTGTGGCGACCGCGCCTCCAATCAGTGCCGAGGTCGCTTGCGAGATCAGGAGAGATCGCGCGGCCTTTGCTTCCCTCGATCCATACTCGTCAGACCGACCGAGCGCTGCTAGGACCGAGAAGTGGTAGGAGGTGTCGGACCCGGACCCGAGGGCCATCCCTGTGGCGAGCATGATCTGTCCGAAAGCCAGAACGGAAAAGTGGTCTGACGAAACGAAGGCGAGACACGCCGTCATCTGAGCGATCGAGCTTCCAATCAGGACGCGGCGGTGACCGACACGGTCGGCGAGGTATCCTGTTGGGATCTCCAGCAGCACGACGGTGATGTAGTAGATCGACTCAAGCAGCAACACGTCCGAAAGCGACAGAAGGCTGCTGAAGTAGAGGAAGAATATCGGTCCCCAATAGCTGGCCTTCTGGAAGAATAGGTAGACCGGGTATCTACGTGCGCTCCATTCGAGCCGGGTAAGGGAAGCGGAACCCGTCAACGGATGAACCTCTTGAGCGCAATTTTCAGGTCTTCAAGCGCTTCCTGGCTGCGGCCTTCATCTACGGCTTCGACAATACAGTGCTCTAGGTGATCTTCGAGGATCAGGCGTCCTGCTTGGTCCAGCGCAGCCCGGGCGGCAGCGACTTGAATCAGAACCTCGCTGCAGTCCCTGC
>DPVD01000294.1:0-6055 GCA_003526745.1 Candidatus Latescibacterota bacterium | reverse complement strand
CGAATTCCCCCATCGAGCGGATGCTCTTGCCCTGCCCTTCGATCCTGGCGAGCCGATTCAAGATACCCTTGTTTATATGTATATGGGTGTGTGCCAAAAAAACCGCCTCTCTATATACCCCTAGGGGGTATATAGAGATTACTTGCTTCCCACTCGGGTGTCAACGCAATTTGCAGATCGAGGCTCGTCCGACCTCTACCTACCGTGTATATTGAAGCCCCTGTCCCAGAGTGACGCTCCTCTACTTGAGGGAGGATAAGTAAGTATGAATTCGAAAGTGGCAGCGATTCTTGTAAGCATCTTGTTGATCGCGTCGTGCGGAGGCCCGCAGGCGATTCAGCCCGGTGACGATGTCCAGCGCGTTGCGCAGAGGGCGCTGATCATGGCGAAGCCCGGAGACACGGTCCGCTTTGTTGAGGGGACGTTCCTGTTCAACAAGACCCTGTCGCTAGATGTCGAGAACGTGACGATCGCCGGTGCCGGTCCGGATAAGACCATACTCAAGTTCGCCGATCAGGTCACGGGGTCAGGCGGCGAAGGGCTGCTCGTGACCAAGGGAGGCTTCACGCTTCAGAATCTGGCCGTAGAAGATTCCCGTGGAGATGCTATTAAGGTTACGGGTGTGGATGGGGTGACGCTGCGGAACGTGCGTGTCGAATGGACCCGCGGTCCGAGTCCAGAGAACGGGGCCTACGGCTTGTATCCGGTGGAGAGCCGAAACGTCCTGATCGAAGGGTGCACGGCGATCGGTGCGTCGGATGCCGGAATCTACGTCGGGCAGTGCGACAATATCATCGTCCGAAACAACGTGGCGAAGATGAACGTGACCGGAATCGAGGTCGAGAACTCGGTCGGCGCGGATGTCTACAACAACGTGTCCACAGACAACACCGGCGGTGTGCTAGTGTTCCAGCTTCCGAACCTGCCCAAGAAGGAAAGCCGGCAATGTCGCGTGTTCAACAACGTGATAAAAGGGAACAACCGGGAGAATTTCGCGAAGGAAGGAACGCTCGTGTCCGGATTGCCTCCGGGTGGCGGGCTTATCCTTATGGCCACGGACGAGGTCGAGGTGTTTGGGAACACAATCGCGGACAACGATACGGCCAACCTTTCGATTATCAGCTTCCAGTCGACCAAGAGGAAGGTGAAGGACAAGGCTTTCGACCCTTTTTGTGAGAGCATCCACATTCACAGCAATACATTTACTGGTGGGGGAACGAATCCTGTTGGTGACTTGGGGAAGGCGATCAAGGCTGTCTTCGGGACGAACGGACCGGACATCGTGTATGACGGCGTTCAGGATCCCAAGAAACTCGTCGATGGCCGGATACCCGATCACCTTGGAATCTCGATCCACGATAACGGTGATGCCACGTTCGCCAACCTAGACCTTGAGGCGATGGCGGCAGGGAAGCAGCCGAACGTTGTGACCGACCTGAGCGGTTATGCAAAGGCGCAGGCGGCTCTTCCTGAAATCACGATCAAGGGCGTTCAATAATGCGTATCCAAGCCCTCGGGCTGGTCCTGCTCCTCGTTTCCTGCAGCGAGCGGGACTACCTCGCCGATCCCCCGAACCGTCTGTCCTCATTCGATCTGTTCGAAGGTGACGGGGCCACACAGCATCCTGTCCACGGTGTCGTAGCCTACAGGATCAATTCACAACTTTTCTCCGACTACGCTTATAAGAAACGCTTCATCAGGCTGCCCGAAGGTTTACCTGCGAAGTATCATCCCGTAGATACTTTCGAACTGCCCGTGGGCACGATCATTGCGAAGACGTTCTCCTACCCGCGCGATTTCCGCGACCCGTCACTGGGAGAACGGTTGCTTGAGACCCGTCTGCTGATCCACGGCAAGGAAGGATGGGGTGGTCTGACCTATATATGGAACTTCAAACAGACCGATGCCTTTCTGGAGGTTGCAGGTTCGGATATCGTCGCATCATGGATTGATCTTGACGGGAACATTCAGGCGAACGACTACCAGATCCCGAACACCAACCAGTGCAAGCAGTGCCATGTGAAAGATGGTCTGATGGTCCCGATCGGGATCCGTGCGCGTCACCTCAACCGCGACTACACATATGAGAGCGGCGAAGAGAATCAGCTCGATTACTGGTCCCGGACGGGCATGCTGACACGCGCACCCGAAGGGGACAAGGCGCCCAGGCTTTCTGACTATGAGGATCCCCTGAGCGGGACGCTCGAAGAACGCGCCCGAGCGTGGCTCGAGATCAATTGCGCGCATTGCCACACACCAGGTGGTCATTCTTGGAACGCCGGCCTCGACCTAATGGCGAGCCAGGAAGATCCGATGCTCTACGGTGTCTACAAATCTCCCACTGCAGCCGGAAGAGGAACGGGCGGCCGGTACTACGACATCGTTCCGGGGAAACCGGAGGACTCGATCATGCTCTATAGGATCGAGTCGACAGAACCGGATGTAGCGATGCCCGAGCTGGGTCGGTCGATGGTACACAAGGAAGGCGTCGCGCTCGTAAAACGCTGGATCGAACGCATGCCGGTCCAGTAACGGCGGGAACTAAAAAGACACGAAGACACGAAGAACGTGAAGATTTACTAATGTGCATTAACCAATCACCTTCGGCCATTGTGAAGGCGGGCGAAAAGGCGAGTCCGGAGCAGATCAAGTCCTGGGTGGAAACATTTCAGACGCAGGGCTTTTTGTTTCTGGGGGAGTTGCTTCCACCGGACTGGTGTGAAGAACTCAGAGACGACTTGGAACGCGCTTTCGAGCAGCGCGAAGACGAGCTCAACAAGAGCCGGCTTGGCTACGATCTGATAAACCGGATGTTCGAGAGCAGCTCAGCTAATCTGCGTTTGTTCGATATGGAGCCGATCGTCAGTTTCGCCGAAGCGCTCGTCGCGGAGGACTGTCACGTAATTCACAACAACTCGTTTCGCACCTACCCGGGAGGCGGTATCACGGGATGGCATCAGGATGACGAGCCGCACTACGTGGTGACAGATGGCAATCCTCCGTCGAACGTCAGGCTGCCCGTCCTCTTGTTCACGGCGAACTACTACCTGACCGATGTGACGGAGGTCAAACACGGAGGGACGGAAGTGATTCCGGGATCCCATCTGTTCGGGGCGCCGTCGCCGGTGGAGATCGAGGGCACCGAGTGGGAAGACCGCGTGAACTACATCCTGGGCAAGGCCGGAAGCGTAATCATGTTTAACAACCAGGTCTGGCATCGTGGCGGCCCCAACCGGAGTGACAGAACACGATACATTACCCAAGTGACTTACGCCCGCCGGCTGATCGGCCACAAGTATTACCCGTTTATGAACTACCAGATGCCGGCCCATGTGTATGCAGGTGCCGACGATCGACTGAGAAGGCTCTTGGGATTCTTGGATCACGGCGCCTACGGTTGATCAGGCTGAAACGTCTAGAAGCCCACGTGTTTCTAATCACGGGTTGAAAAAACGTTACATTCTCGGTAATTTACCTACCGGTAAATAAAAAAACAGAAAGTAGTGTGTTTATGGGGAAACTGGCGGTGGCCGTGCTGGTTGGTGGTCTGTTTGTGACGAGTGCTGATGCTCGGGTGCTGACGCTGGAGTTGGCCGTTGCGCTTGCACTTGAGAACAACGACGAGATGCGTCTCGCCGAGCAGGACAGGCTCAGGGCAAGAGAAGAGATCCGAGAGGGCTGGTCGAACGTGCTTCCGGATCTTCGTCTGTCCAGCAATTACGATCGGTCGTGGGTCCTCCCCACGTTCGTGTTCGACACCCCTCAGGGTCAGCAGACTTTCACGATCGGCACATCGAACGCCATCACGAGCATTCTTCGTTTGCAGCAGCCGCTGTTTTCGAGCGGCAGGGTAGGTGCAGCTCTGCAGGCTGCGCGAGCGCTCCGCGATTTCACCTCGGAAGGCTACGAGCTTTCGAGACAGTCGGTCGCCGCTCGCGCAGAGATCGCCTTTTACAATGCGATGCTCGCGGAGTCGCTGGTCGAGGTGACGTTGGAATCGCTTCGACTGGCGGGGACAAATCTGGACCAGGTCCGGTCGCTGCGGCGCGCCGGCCGGGTTTCCGACTACGATCTATTTCGGGCCGAGGTTCAGGTTTTCGATCTGCGGCCGGATTCGATCCAGGTTGCCAAAGGTTTGGAGGTCTCGCGGATCAATCTGCGCGACATCATCGGGATCGAGCAGACCGAAGACATCGAGCTGCAGGGCGTGTTCCGATCGACCACGGCACTCGACCTAACCGATCTGGGTGTGATCATCGAGGAGGGCATCCGAACACGTCCAGAGCTTCAGCAGGCCGCCCTGGAGGTGAACATCCGGGATGCGGCGATCAAGGCGCAGAAGTCTGAGATGCGTCCCTCGGTTGATTTTATCGCAACCGCTCAGCTTGCTGTGCAGAGCAACGATCTCAGCTTCTCGGGTGACGAGGCCCAAGAGAGCTGGGTTACTGGTGTGGCGCTGAGCATCCCGCTATTTGACGGGCTCAAGAACCGTGCACTTGTGAACAAGGCCAGGGTGGACAAGCGGAAGGCCGAGATCCAGGCTGAACAGTTGCATAAGCAGGTTCGGCTCGAGATCCGGCAAGCATGGTTCGACGCGAAGGAAGCGTCCGAACGCGTGGTTGCACAGGCGAAGGTCGTGTCGCAGGCGGAGAAGGGTGAGCGGATTGCCCGATCGCGTTATGGGAACGGGTTCGGCACACAGCTCGAGGTCCTTGACGCTCAGCTGATTCTTTCACGCAGCAGGATCGAGTTCGCTCGAGCGCAGCGAGACCGAGCGGTTGTGCTCGTGATGCTCGAGAGGGCGGTCGGGTTGAGGGTGAACGATGAGTAGGCTGTTTAGGATGACAAATTCATTGAGTTAGGATCGAGCTGCGTTAGGGTCTCGGGTTAGAGGGAGTCAGATGATGAAAAGGCGAATCGCGGTTGCTGCTTTCGCGCTGGTTGTGCTGGCAGGTTGTGGAGGCGAGCAGGACACCGTGGCTGCCACATCTACGGTAAAAACGGCGATCAAGGCCACGAACGTTGCGGCCGTGGATGTCGTGTTGGACTCACTGACGCAGGTCAGCCGATATCCGGCGTCAGTCGAAGCGTGGCGAGACGTGCAGCTTAGTTTTCTCGAGTCGGGGCCGGTGTCTAAGATCTTTGTTGATCTGGGCGATCGCGTCCAAAAGGGACAGATGCTTGCTACGCTCCATACGAGCCTGCTCGACGCTGCCCTGATCGAGATGGAGGCAGGTGAGAAGTTCCACCGATACAACTACGCGAAATCAAAGCAGCTGTTCGAAGATGGGACGATTTCAGAGCGGGACCTCTTCCAGTCCGAATACGATTTCAAGCGGGCAGAATCGAACCTGGCGACGATCCGTCAAAGGCTCCTGAATTGTAGGCTGCTCGCGCCGTTCGACGGTGAGATCGCAGGCCGCCAAATCGAGGTCGGTCACCTGACAGGACCGAGCCAGACGGCCATTCATCTCGTCCAGTGGGATCGGGTGAAGATGAGAGCGTGGGTTTCTGAGACCGAGATTACGGACTTTGCGCCGGGGAGAGAGGTGGACGTTCGGCTGGATGCGCTTTCGGAGCTCTTGTTTGAAGGTTCGGTTGGTCGCGTCGGTCCGGCTGCAGACACGAAACGACGTGTCTTCCCGATTGAGGTCTATATCGATAACACGGACGGTGTGATTCGTCCCGGCATGGTCGGGAAGCTGATTGTACGCCGCCGCACGCACGAGCAGGTTGTTGTGATCCCGAGGGAGGCACTCGTGGAGCGTGAAACGGGCCCCGTGGCCTTCGTGATCGAAGGCGATACCGTGACGTTTCGCCAGATCGAACTCGGTCCGGGACAGGGGAACAGAGTGATCGCTCGTAAAGGACTGAGGCCCGGTGATCGTCTTGTGATCGCAGGCGCCCGTGATCTGATCGATGGAGAGCGCGTGATCGTGAAGGAGATGCACGAATGAAAATCACACAGATCGCGATCTCGAGGCGGGTAACCGTTTATGTCCTGGTTGCCCTGATGGTCTTGGCGGGGGCGGCCGCCCACCCGGCTTTGCCCCGG
>DPVD01000135.1:0-4517 GCA_003526745.1 Candidatus Latescibacterota bacterium | reverse complement strand
CGCAGCCCCTTTGTCCGTACTATATTGTGTACAATCAATCCGACACGCGATTGGCCTCGATGTAGTCCCAGTCGAATTCCATCCCAAGTCCCGGTAGTGTGGGAAGGATTACGTTCCCGGCCCCATCCATAGGATCACAGATCGCTTTCAGATACGGGGCCGGCTGATCGTAATCCAAGTCGGGCCGCAGCAACCCCCGCTCGAAATACTCGCACGTGGATTCCGGTGTCGCTCCAAGAACATGGCTATTTGTGAATCCTCCCCCGTGCATCTCACATTGGATTCCATAGGCCTGACAGAGCATCGCGTGCTTGTGGCTTCCCGTAATGCCTCCGTAGTGCACGTCGATCCGACTCATGTCCGAACCCTTCTGGAGCACCCATTCGGCCCGAGAGAACGGACCGCCAGATGCGTGCTCGGGCGAACAGATAGCGATATCCACAGACTCAGCCAGCCGTCGATAGGCCTCCGGACGGGTCTCTATCATCGGGTGTTCGAGCCAGTAGAAATCCAGCTTCTCGAGCTCGCGGGCAACCCAGATCGACTCCTCCAAAGTGTAGACCCCGAAGGGATCCAGCATCAGCACCATTTCTGGCCCGACAGCTTCTCGTACGGCTCGGCAAACCTCCACATCCTCTTTGGGGAACCCTGGCAACTGCGGGGCGTGTTCCCACGTCCTGGGGTTGAAGTAGATGTAGGCATGGACCTTGTAGGCCGTGTATCCGAGCGCTTTCATCTCCAGCGCGTGTCGCGCGTAGTCTTCGGGCTTGCCCATGTTCGGCCAGGTACTCGCATACGCCTTAACCTTATCCCTGCAGCCACCCAGACACTTGTGAACGGGAAGCCCGACATGGCGGCCATATAGGTCCCACAACGCACAGTCTATGTGTCCTGCCAGTCCCTCGGAGAAACCCGGATGCTGGTCCATCCAGTGCCATAGTTTCTCGCGGTCGAACGGATTTTCACCCACGAGAAGGGGTTTCACGACACGCTCTATCGTCGCGGGATCACCTCCAGTATTGTAGCCAACGCCTCCGTCATCCGAAAGGATCCGGGTCAGAGACGTTGTCACATCGCGCTCAGAACCCCAGTAGTAATATCCGTACCGCGTTGGATGGTTCCGTGTCCGTGTCCGAAACTGGATCACCTCGATATCGACGATTTTCAAAGCCGTCTCCTCATCCTGCTCAGCAGCGTAGCCCTGACTCTACGTTGATCGCAATATAACTCGCACCGCGTCAGGCCGACGCCTTCTCGTATCTGGACCGTGCGGCCCTCCCGCGTTCACGAATCTCTACAAGAAACGCATCGATCAACTCAGGGGGCATTCCGAAATTCATGACGTGCACACCAGCAGCCCCATTCTCGGTAACTCCCTCGGCAATACCAAAGGCCCATTCCAGCGCGTTCTGCTGGTGGTCCTTGTTGTCCATCACGGCGTGAAGGGATGGGTCCACGTAGACACCCGGCAGCCGGCACAACACTTCGAACATCCTCTGGCTTCCGACAAGCGGGATCGACGGAATCGTCAACCGGGCTTCGGCTTCCCTTCCCTCTCTGAGACCTTCATACCATCTGGCGAACGTATCGACGTTCGTAACGGCCTGTGTCTGGCTGAACCGAGCACCCGCATGTCGTTTGTTATGCAACCGTCGAAGGCTCACCTCTATCGGTGTCGAGAAGGGATTCGATGCACAGCCGATGAACGGGACGACACCCAACCTCTGTTGATAGTCCCGAAGCCTCCGGTTGACAGCGTGGATCATCTGCAAGCTGTCCATCGGGAACCACGTCTTCTGGCTCACCCCGGGCTCGACATTAGGTAACCAGTCTCCAGTCAGCAGCAGGAAATTCCTATACCCCATATCCAGCGCCGACTCGATCTCTCTCAGCAGGTCGGGCTCGTCGTGATCTCGCCCGCAGAACTGAATCACGGACTCAACCCCGTGCGCCCTCACGACCTTTGCCGTCTCGGTCGAGTGCAGAGACGGGACACCACCCGCGTTGGTCGTCGTGTTCACCGCATCCACGTGATCAGCCACGCGACGCATGATCCGCTCTACACGTCGCAGCCCGTCCTCTGTGCGTGGAGACGCTATCTCCAGCGTCACGACGAACTCCTCACCATACATCTTCTCGGAGAGGCTGGAGGATGCCGGTATATCCCCCAAATCAACCACGTCCTGCGGCAGGCGTGTCTTTCGGTCTTTCCCGTTGACCAGGTTGACGTAGCTGGCCGTGTTGTAAAGTTCTTTTTGAGGCGACAGGTGAAGCGTTTCAAACGACGGCTTCTTGCGCTGATCGATCTCCGTCCAGACACACGTTTTCTCAGGCAGGACTTCACACTTCCCTTCGAGCGTCCCCCCGCAGGGCCCGTTTCTCAATCCCTTCGGACAGTTCATTGGACAGACCATGGCCGTATGAGACAGCACACACTGCCCGCAAGACTGACAGTCGAAAAGCTTCTCTTTGATCCATTTTTCGATTTCGTAGATCAAATCAGGAACCTCAAAAACACGGATACAATAAAGATAGGTTTAAGCACCGGTCACCCCGAATAAGTGCGGCAGCGGGTGTATCGAGGGGCCAGCCTATCGAAACGGAAATGACCTAGCCCACCGGCCTTTCTGTCCGGATCACCGCACGAACCTCAGTCTGCACGTGCCGCTCAACCACCGGCTTGTCCGTACCTCCGTTCTCCTCACCCCAGACGACGGTCACCTCTGCCCCGTCCACAGCCTCCGTTTCATCAATCATGGCTAGCGAAAACCAGGCCCTGACGTTCGAGGTGTAACAGTTGTAAGTAGAGAGCCCGATGAGCTTCCCGTCTTTCAGGACAGAATCGAAAGGGCAGGCAGAATACTGTGAACCGGGTGCCTCGAGATACTTGAAGCGATCTCCGGTGCCAAGCACGCTCCGCATGATTCGCACGATGTCGTCATCGTTCCAAACTAGCCATACCTTTTCACGATGTGACTGCGATGCCTTCTCCTCTAGCGCTGCGCGGCCGACAAAGTCGTGATCGAACTTCACGTGCATACCGTAGCCGAGATCCCAAGGTGTCTGGTAGTAGTCCTCAACGTTGTCCGATTTGAAGCTGCCACCGAGTGACAGGCTGCCTTCGAAGCCATCCGCTGCAAGCCATTCTCTGTAACCCTGCATCGACTCCGTATACAGTGCAGGCATCGGCGACGGAATCCAGCCCGATTCAGGCGAAACGGTCGAATACGCTCGGGCCCCCACTTCGCGCAACCCGTGCGCCTTTCCGGCTTCCGTCAGTGCCTCTCGGACCTTCTCACCGTGTTCGGCAGCGCCAAAGATCTCCAGCCCCTGCGTCCGGGCCATACCGTGACCCAGCCCGTTCACTTCGCAACCCGCGATCGAGAACTGCCCGATGTGGAAGAACTTGATTCTGGGGAGCGATCCGTCTGCCGCCTCGGCGATGATTGCCATCGCATTAGGACCCTGGATCTGATAGCGGAAGGTCTTGCGTTGTCCACCCTCGACCGACCGGATGTCGCGTCTCACCGTGACATCGTAGTCGTCGGTCTCTGCGTGGTATGCGACCCAGTTCGGCACGGATGGCCGGCCGCTGATGTTCACCTTGTTCTCTTCAAGCCCGAAGAGAATCGCGTCCCCGATCACATACCCCTCTTCATTGCAGCACACGATCTGCTTTGCCCGGTTCGGACCGAAGTTCTTGAAGCTGTTGACCGCCAGCCTTTCAAGCAGCGTTCGGACGTCCGGCCCTTCAAAGTAGATGTCCGTCATGTGTTTCGACAGATCGAACAACACGGCCGACGTGAACCACGCCTCCTGTTCGTCTGCCCAGTTACTAAACTCAGGCGCAATCGGGAAGATGTAGGGCCCGGTCTGTGCATTTCGCATCATCTCGACCGGGTTCGCCCAGCCTTTCAGCTTCTGTTCTAAAGACTCTTCCATACTTCTCTCTCCGTGTCGTTTTGTTGTGGCGTGTACGGTGAGCAATGTCCGATTCCCCAGTTCGATTCGCGCGCCGATGGATATCCTCCGCCGTCTTCGTTCGCCCATCGCGGCGCGCCACCTCCCCACTTCCTATCACTTAGGGTAGCCCACCCGAGCGGAGTCGAGGCATATCTTCCGTGGCTACTCTCTTCGCTGAAGGTCTCTTCTAATCGAAGATCACGGTCCGGTTAGCGCTCACGAAGACGCGTTCTTCCAACACGAGGTTCAATGCCTTTGCCAGTACAGTCTTCTCGACGTCACGGCCAGCCTGGGCCATGTCCGCAGCGGAATGGGTGTGATCCACGGGGATCACGCTCTGGGCGATGATCGGTCCTTCATCCAGATCGTCCGTCACGAAATGCGCCGTCGCGCCGATGATCTTCACACCACGCTGGAAGGCCTGGCCGTAAGGGTTCGCTCCGACGAACGCAGGCAAGAAGGAGTGGTGGATGTTCACTATCCTTCTTGGAAAGCGAGAGACGAAAGCGCCGCTCAGGATCCGCATACATTTGGCCAGAACCAGAATGTCTGCT
>DPVD01000032.1:0-11918 GCA_003526745.1 Candidatus Latescibacterota bacterium | reverse complement strand
GTCCGACCAGACGTTCAAGGAGATGAAGGCCGCCTACTACGGGATGGTCTCCCAGATCGACTGGCAGGTCGGGCTGCTTCTGGACCATCTTCAGGAGAGTGGGCTCGCGGAAAACACCGTCGTCGTCTTCCTATCGGATCATGGAGAGTTCCTGGGCGACCACGGAATCCCAGCCAAGGCGCCTTTCCTTCTGGACTGCGAACTGCATGTGCCCTGTCTGATCCGAGCCCCCGGCATCAAGTCTGGAGATAGGCAGGCTCTGGTCGAATCGATCGATCTGTTTCCAACCCTCTGTGGTCTCACAGACCTAGAGACACCCGAGTGCGTTCAGGGACAAGACTTCGCATCCGTACTGGACAGTGACGACACCTTCCGGGATCAGATCTTTGCTGAAGCGGTGGACAAGCGGTGTATCCGAACAAAGGACTGGAAGTACATCCACTACCCAACCAAACCATATGGCGAGCTCTACGATCTTCAAGAAGACCCTCACGAACTCCACAACCTGTATAACGACCTGCCGGATGTTGTCGGGACGATGCGAGCACGATACTACGAAACACTCGACTCGACAGAAGACTTTAGAAATCCGCGATACCAGCGGTATGAGGGCACCGACCCGGAAACAGGCGAAGCCCATACACACTACCTGACTTGGTAGGTCCTCGTTTGGAATCAACCTTTGTCACGGGCATCATCGAGGGTTTTTACGGTCGTTCCTGGAGCTGGGAGGCGAGAATAGCCTATGCGAGGTTCCTAAAAGCTAACGGCTTCGGTCTTTACATTTACGCTCCCAAGGGTGATCCCTTTCTGCGAAAGCGATGGCGTGAGGACTGGCCTGAAGATCACGTCAAAGAGCTGGGCAAACTCGGCTCTGCCTATCACGGGCACGGTGTAGCTTGGGGAATCGGGCTGAGCCCCTTCGAGATCTACCTGTCCTTTGACGATGACGCCAGGTCTGCCCTGACCCGTAAGGTCGAGGCGATAAACCGGCTGGATCCAGATGTCCTCTGCGTGCTTCTCGACGACATGAAGGGGGATGTTCCGCGTCTTGCTGAAACGCAGGCTGAGGTCTTCAACCGGATCGCCGACCTCAGCACAGCGCGTCGACTGATTCTGTGTCCGACTTACTACTCCTTCGATCCGATCCTCGATAAAGTCTTTGGTAAGATGCCGGACGAATACTTGGAGCAAATCGGTAACCGAATCGATCCGGCAGTCGATCTGTTCTGGACGGGACCCAAAGTGTGTTCAACCGAGTATCCCCTTGCTCATCTGGAGGACGTCACGGAACGACTGGGGCGCAAGCCGTTCATCTGGGACAACTACCCCGTCAACGACAGCAAGAACCGATCGAAGAAACTCTTTCTCAGACCATTCGTAAATAGAGATCCGTATCTTGCAGAGTTCTCAGCTGGCCACGTAGCCAACCCGATGAATCAAGCCTGGTTGTCTCAGATTCCTCTATGGACACTCGCTGAGGTCTATCGTGCGGATTCGAACTACGATCCGGAAGACACCACTAGCCTAGCACTGCACGCTTTGTGTTCCTCGGAACTTGCCGCTACAGTCCAGCAGGATCTCTCGACATTCGAGGATATCGGTCTTGAGGGCCTTGACGAGAACCGGAAACGCAATCTCATAGACAGGTATTCGGGTTTTGACTCACCCATCGCTGCCGAGGTCGTGGATTGGCTGCAAGGAGGCTATGCATTCGACCCCGCATGCCTAACAGAATAGCCATAGGTGATTTTAATATCAGATAGAACCCCTAGTAGCCGCATACAACCTAGCGCCCCCTCCCGTTTTCGTTTACGTTCCCTCTGACTAGCACTGAAACAACTGTCGCAGAAAGGAATAGTCATGCATCGAGCAGGCGTGATCGGACTGGGAGACATGGGCTCCGGTCTGGCAAAGAATCTGATCGCAAACGGTTTCAAAACCACGGGCTTCGACCTCGACGATACCCGAATGCAGGCTTTCATCGACCTTGGCGGACGGCCAGCTTCAAGCCCTGCAGAAGTCGCTCAGACCTCGGATGCGGTTTTCGTCATGGTCATGACGGGAGAACAAGCCAAGTCGGTCATCCTGGGAGATGACGGGCTGGTCAGGCACATGACTAAGGGCAGTGCGGTGCTGCTGACAGCCACAATCAAGCCCTCTGAGGCTCGCGAGATCGGAGTGGCAATGGAGAGATCGGGAATTCATTTGATCGACAGTCCTGTGTCCGGAGGCTTCCCGGGGGCGCAGACGGGTACGCTGACTATGATGGCCTCTTCAGAGGATGCCACACTGGACACGTATCAGAATGTCATGAAGGCCGTGTCCGGAACCATCCACCGAGTGGGAACGAATCCTGGCGACGGACAGACCGTTAAGGCCTGCCTTCAGTCTCTTATCGGGTCCATCTTCTCCGCCACTTTCGAGGCGTCGGTGCTTGCAGCCAAGGCAGGGATCAAGGGCGAGGTCTTGTACAATGTCTTTTCCACTTCGGGTGCTGGATGCGGCTGTACGAACACAGCCCTGGAAAACATTATCGACAGGAAGTTCGAACGCACGGGTAGCCATATCAACACGATGCACAAAGACCTGACCATCTCGCTGGATCTCGGGAAAGAGCTAGGAGTCCCCCTTCACACCGCCGCAACGGCCATGCAGCTTTTTCACGCGGGCAGGTCGAAGTATCCTGAAGGTGACAACTGGACCGTGACGCGTGTGATAGAGGAGATCGTCGGCGCAGAGCTGCACAGATAGGCTGAACCTCCCCTCGACTTCACTCGGGACAGGCTGCGACACCAAGACACGAAGGAAGCAAACAGTGGAAGGGCCACATCCCGCTGTATTACTGACGACTGGGCAGCAACTCCCTCCAGATCCCCTTTGTGTCTTCGTGTCTTTGTGATTGAAAGGTTCTTTTGGAGGATCAATGAAGATAGGCGTTATATGTGACGGCATCAGCCGAGATCTGAATCTCGCAATCGATGCGATGGATGAATTCGCTCTCGAATATGCAGAACTACAGTTCGTGGGTGATAAGGAAATTGGTGACCACACCAGTCAGGAGGTCGCAGACATCAAGTTGCTGCTTCAGGATCGGGGGAAGCACGTATCCTGTCTGTCGCGGCACATCTTCGCCGGCATGACAAGCGAGAACCGACCAGGTGACGAACTGCACACCGGGCACATGGATGCGCTCAAGAGAGTGATCGAAGTCGCTCACGAGGTCGGATCACCGCTGGTTCGCATCATGACCCCCAGGAAAGAGCAGATTCTGTGGGGGCGAAACGGCGCCGACCAGTGGAACGTTGCCCACGGCGCTTGGGACGCCTTGCCACCCCTGATCGCCCCGGCCGTCGACCTGGCCCGATCAGAAGGCGTTACGCTCGTCGTCGAGACGGGAAACGGCACGATCGTCAATTCCAGCTACACCGCACGCAAACTGATCGACGACCTCGATGCAAAAAACACGCTGAAGGTTCTGTGGGATCCGGCCAACAACTGCTGGTGTCACGAGCTTGCATATCCTGACGGCTACGAAGAGATTCGCGATGGCTATATCGGCCATATTCACATCAAGGACGTGCAGGTGGACACTCCCCGGGCAACGCTTGAAGTCAAGAAACTCGGCGAGGGTCAGCTAGGCGAGCTGATGCAGCCGATTTCTAATGCGCTTACATCAGACGAATACGACGGAGTGATCTCGCTCGAAAGCGTCTATCGGCCGGATGCCGGAGATTTTGAGGCGGGGTTCCGACAGTGTATCGACAGGTTTAAGGATTTGTTCGCATCCTAATTGGGTGAGGTCGATTTTAGACCCGATTTCGGGTCATATCGACACGTAACACGGGCGGTAGAACAACACGGCCGACATCCCGAGAGGGACCGCCGCCGATCGCGCATCTGCGCCACGGGATGCGTCAAAATCCACCGGAACAAAGGGTTCTCTATCCACCACCTGCGGATGCTTGTTTCCGCCGATGCTTCCTACCGTCAATGCGTGATCTGAGTGAAACAGAGTCGCGGACGTGACTTTAGGGCCGAGTACCGTTATCCGAGAAGGAGGTAACGTGGCGCATCTCAATGATTTTCGGCAGCCGCGGTATATCTCTGTCCCTCACCGAGGTCGCCTAAAATAATCGAATAGAGCGTGACTAACGGCCGCAAGAATCCTCTCCTCTCGCGGCCGTTTTCGTGGAGCCCATTGTCAAGATTCTTGACTAGAAGCAAGGAACCTTCAGCGTCTCTGTCAGATATCTGCAATTGATGCCGATCTTGTCATCCACTGTTCCCTCCCCCTCATTCGGTCGAGGCGGATCCAGGTCAAGCGTTATCCAGCCCTCATACCCCTGGTCGACGAGCATCGACCAGATCTCCGGATGGTCGACACCGCCGGCTCCCAGATCCTTGTAGAGAATCTCTTCCTGATGCATCTCTTTTGTCGGTGTAGGACCGGTGTAGTCTCTGTAGAATGCCTTCGAGTCCTTCCAATGAACGGCCGCCAAACGGTCGTAGTAATCTCGGATCAGTTCAACCGGATCGCCGCCGCCCAGGTTGAGTTGAGCCGTGTCCGGTATCCACGAGACGACGTCGGCCTCAGTCTGATCCAGAAGTGCCCGGACCTCCTCCGGTCGTTCGATCGGTCCCCATATATGGGGATGTGGGGCGATCGTAACACCCATCTCAAGTGTCCGCTTTCCGATCTCAGTCACCGTCTTGCAAATCGCTCTAACATCGGCGGGTGATGTGCCCCCATCAGGTCTTCCACCCATGTTGATCTTGAAGTGCTTGCAGCCAAAGACCTGAAGAAAATCCCGACAGAACGCGACGTGATCTTGGACCGTCTCCTCTCGCATTGAGGGATCGATGAATTGGCAAGACTGTCCAGGGCCCCCGTTCGAGCAGGTGATCAACTGTATACCGAGCCTATCGAGCAGCTCCTTGAGTGCTTCAGGCTTGTCGAGCCATGACATTAGCAGGCCCCGATACGGTTCGAACCCGGGCAGGCCGTGTTTGACGAGCAGGAGAGCATCGTCGTTCGTAAAATCTGAGAAGATCGCGCCGCCAATGGCGAAATGAATGTCAGACACGTGTGACTCCCATCTCTTTAGAGTTGCTCGAAACCGGACGGCAATATAGCTACATAGTCTGATCAGTGAATCTAGAAATCAGTCCTCACACGACCGGAATGACGATTAGCGATTCTCAAAGCAAACGCGCCTTACTCGCAGTGGGCATCCTCTACGGAGGTATTGTCATCATGACCCACCGCCACTACGGGATCAACCTGGATGAGACCCTTCACGTCACATACGGGAAAGCCATCGTCGACTGGTATCTCTCAAGCTTCACTGCACGCGACATCTTCTCGTTCACGAACGTGTGGCTCTATGGAGGTCTCTACGACCTGATCACGCACCTTCTGACCGCTGTATCTCCTCTCGACACATACCATACCAGGCATCTTATCTGCGCTTTGACAGGCTTCGCCGGCGTTATCGGTGTCCACGCACTCACCAGCCGTCTTGGATCGGCAAGAGCCGGACTCATCGCCGCCGTCATGCTCCTCCTGGTACCGCGATACTACGGCCACGCCATGTTTAACCACAAGGACATTCCTTTCGCCGTTGGGTATGTATGGAGCTTGGTACTCATCCTGAGAACAACTCACGAGCTCCCCGTCCCTTCGTTCCGAACGGCCATCCTTACGGGCGTCGTGATCGGCGCAACAGTCGGTGTTCGGATAGCCGGGATCATCCTTGCAGGCTATTACATCCTCTCCCTATTCCTTGTGTCGAAATCGGCCCCGTGGAAGAATGAAAAGCTCCGTGTTCTTCTCTCTCTGCTTACGACAGGAATTGTGGCCTTAATCCTGATGGTCGTCGCCTGGCCATGGGCACACGCGAATCCGATCCTGAGACCGTTCCAGGCTCTCGCGATGCTTTCCGATTTCCCCTTCAGCATCACAACGCTCTTTCAGGGACAGGTCTTCGACTCTGCCGACGTCCCCTTGTACTACGCGCCAACGTGGTTGGCCATCGGCCTCCCTGAGTTCCTGCTACTGGGATTCGCCCTGTCCTTTAAACACGTCGCATGCAACAGGTCTGTTCTACTCGTGGTCATCGCCGTGGCTTCCCCTCTCGTGTTCGTTGTCATCACAGGCGCTCCGCTTTACAACGGGCTTCGACACCTCCTGTTCGTCGTCCCACCGATGTGCGCACTCGCCGCACTGGCGACAGACAGCCTGCTCGAGCGCCGCGATCTCTTGTCTCGTGTCTTGTCAGGCGTGATAATCGTCTCCGGTCTGGTCACGGCGGTTGACGCCATTCGCCTGCATCCGAACCAGTATGTCTACTTCAACAGGTTGATCGGTGGCGGCATTCGGTCGGCCGTGTCTCGTTTTGACGCAGACTATTTCGCGAATAGTCATCGGAAGGGCGTTTCGTGGATCGAAGAGAACAGGCCCGGAACAACAGTTCATACGACGACCGCCGATCTCTTGACGGGAACGACCCTTCGCTACAGAGTCATCCCCTGGCGCGCGGACATCATCCTCACGAGTGCGCACCCCGATGGGCATCGCGAAATTCCCGGAGAACGGCTGCACACAATAGAAGCAGCCGGCGTGCAGTTGCTGGATGTGATTCGAGTGGATTCTGCTTGGAAAGGCGATCCTATCTACCACGGGAACGGTGCCGAGTTCCACTATGCAGGCCTTGCAGCCAGCCACGCGATTCAGGGAAACGTAGAACGAGCCCAAAACCTCTATGAGCAGGCGATCGAACTCAGGCCCGAGAGAGCGGTCTGGCACTATAAGTTGGCCCGACTCCTGATGGATGCGGATCGCATCGAAGGAGCGATAGAGTCATTCAGGAAGGCGATCGCCATCCAGCCAACCTACCGCGCGCACCTTCATATGGCCGCCTGCTACCATATGAGCGAGCGCTATGAAGAAGCCATCACCGAGTACAGACGAGCGATCGGGATCCGTTTCGACAGTGAATGGGCGTATCTCAACCTCGGCGGGAGCCTAAGTGCTCTCGGGCGCTATGTCGAGGCAGAAGGGGCCTACCAACAGGCGCTGTCTATACACCCCGGCCTGAGAGATGCACGACACAGGCTCGGAGAGCTTCTGACAAGTCAGGGACGATACGAGGAAGCTTCCACATACCTTGAAGAGGCCGCTTCCGATAGCGGGAATGCTGCGGTCTACCACTTACTCTCGAGAAGCTACAGGGGTCTTGGAGAACTCGATCGAGCGGAGAGTGCGATCACGAAGGGGATTCAGATCACGCCGAGGGGTGACGAGACGAAGCAGGAATTGCTAAACGTTGGGACTGCGATGCACGAGGCGGGCAAGACGGATCGCGCCGAGCCACTCTACCGCAGGTATCTGGAGCTCGTGCCCGGATCCGAGGCTGGATGGCTAAATCTAGCAATCCTTACCTATAGCCAAAACCGGTATCGGGAAGCCCTAGATGCCTTCGCGATGGCCGCAAAAACGAACCCGGCTTCGGTCGAAGCCTTCCTTGGCTTGGGTCAATCCGCTGACCATCTGGGCGAGCTGGACAGGGCCGAAACAGCCTTTCGACGTGTAATCGAACTGGATCCCGAGAACGCCATTGCTCTGGGTCGGTTGCCAGGGAGGCCTAGCAACTGAACGAGGGGATCTTCAGGCCCTGTCGAGGGATGCCGATATATATGCGATTTGCCTCTTTGTGGTTTCCTTGACTCTCAGCCTCTTTCAGTCACTCGACGGTCTGGAATTTCTCCCAAGCCTCCCCTGCTTCGGCTGCTTGCTTCTCGAGTTCGCCGCGCCACCCGACAACCTGTCCCGACTTAATCTGCTGGATGTCCCAAGGCGCATAGCGGTCCTCCAGCGAGTCACCGAGCCTGAAGTTCTCCGCCCATCGATCGTAGGCCTGCCTCATCCATTCGTGCGGCAGCGCATCCCGCACGGCGCGATCCAGCATCCACGCCATCCGGGCATCCTCGACTTTGGGTTCGTCTTCCGACGGTCCCTTCCTCTTCGACCATCCGATCGAGAGCGTATTCCGTTCACGCTCGGGGACCGTGTGACCCGAGTGAATCGTCGCGCCGTTTCGGATCAGGGCCTCGCCCGCCCTCAGCCGGATCGCTGTCTGATCGGGTAGTGGGTCTTCGCCGTTCCAGCTTGGTGTATAGTGCACCCCCGCATCCTTCATCTTCTTCGGTAACAGCACATCGTGCTCGAGCGTCGTGCGCCAGCGGTTGTGTGTGCCCGGAATCAGCTCGTGACATTCCTCATCAACGAGGGCCAAAAACATGCTAACCCCGTTCCGCTCTTCGAGGTTCCGTTTGTTGTCGTCCCGGATCTCGTCCCACCGCTTGCGCTCCACCTCCTCGGAATACTCATCCGGGTTGGTCGCGCGATCGTCTCTCTGTGAGGGTTTCCTTTCACCGGTTCCCCACCACGAGAGATCCCGATGCCAGCCAAGTGAGTTCTCTTTCTTTCTAGGGTTACACCACAAGAGCATATGGCCTAGGACGACGTTCTCCCTTGTCATCTCTTTGCACCAGGAAGAGCAGAAACCGAAGAACTCATCCGAGCCCAAGAACTCTGCAAAGAGCGGCTCCTTAAAGGCAGGGTGAATAAGCCCCCGGATCGCCCAAGGCTCATCTCCATCGGTTCGGTGAACGTATCCTCTAGAGAGATCGAGCCGGTCATACCCGAACTTCGGTGCACACGCATCGGTCACACGCCGGCCAGCCTCCCTCAGCCTCTCGATCCAGGGACTGTCGACGAAGTCATCGATGATCACGAACCCGTGTTCATCGAGGTGAGCAAGTCGCTCCTCTGTTAGCCCGGGTGCAGAGTGAGCAGGATTGAAATCCGCGAATGCGGGAGCTCTGTAGGTCCCTGTTGTTTCGCCCATGTCTCATTCCTCTTTTGTATGGTCTGTGCTCCGCGTTCTTAAGAAGCCCTCAGTCAATAGACTTGTCAAAACCTGTAAGGAGAGTAGCTCGTGAAGTGTGTCACACATCGGAATCCAGCGATCGTAGACCGGCGTGAACGAACCGTCGATCGAAGTGAAGGGCGATGAGGCGCAAGTGGTGCTTTTGGACGATCCTAGGGTCACTCTTCGTCTTCGGGAAGGCACCTCCGTTACTAGATCGTAAGCGCTAGACTGAATCCCCTCGCATGAACCCGAGTGGAAGGGGTGCCCAGCTTTCGAGGATACGGGCCGATTCGGGAATGGGAGCGCCGTCACCCGGTCGAGTCGGACCGAACAACACACGATGGGCATCGAAGTGCGTGAGTTGCAGATCTGGCGGACCTTCACCCACCAAGCAGTTCACGCCGCTCGCACATACCTCGAGATCGAGTCGGGTCTCGTCGATCTGAATTCTCAACTTACCTTCGGATATACCCTGCGTGTCCCTACGAACTTCGAGTAACGCTCTGAGAGTCGCCTGCCAGTCGAAAACCTGCCAGTTGCCCGTTGCGTTGACCGACACTCGCTCCGCAAGCTGACCGAGCGATCTCGCCAGCGAGACGTCATCCGGCTGAACAACCACGTGAATGTCCTGTTCCAAGTAGTTTGCCCAAGCGTGAAGGATATCGAGCGTCACTTCGACATTCTGTGACGAGATCTCGCGCACACCCCCATCAACCTGTGCGAAGTATCCGATCACGTTTTCGTCAGAATCCAAGGCGAACCAAGGCTCACAGTACCCGCTCAGTAGGTAGAGCACGAAGTCTTCCTGTGATCGCCGGACGTGGATCGGCTTCGCCTCGTGGAATGCTCGAGCGGTCGCCACACGATCCACATAGTGTCCGCCCATCGGCTCGAACCGGATATCCGGTGTCGCTCTGCGCGAATGGCGCAGGTTGGCAACTCGCAGGTCGAAATCGTAAACGTTGCCGCACCGCTCGTATCCATAGTACTGGTAGCGCTGACGTTGTCCTCCGAGCCACGACAAGTGGAATCCCTCCGCCTTCATGTCAGTCAGGCATCGCTCCATGATCGCCTTCATAAGACCCTTGCCCCGGTAATCGTGGAGCGTACACACCCCACCGATCCCGGCCAACTTCAGTGTCGAATCCCCTACCTGCCAGTCGCGAGGATGAACGCCAACTGCGGACACGATCCGCCCATCCAGCCGGATTGCGTAGATCGCCTTCATCAGCTCTTCCGTCGGCTGGTAGATCTGCGGCAGCAGCATCGGGAAGTCACGGGGTGATTTGAACTCGAAAGCCGTCGCCATCGTCTCCATGGCCTCTTCGAAGTCCCCCGTTTTGAGTCGCTCGACTTGCATCGTTCTTCCCTCAGGCAATTGTCTTGGAGACAGTCTTGAACTCGGCACCCTCGACTTCGGTATCGGCATACCAGCGGTTGAGCCCCTCACGCAATGCGTCAACTCGAACTGAACGATCTGGATCTGCTATCCTGTTCTGGAATTCTTTCGGATCCGCCGCCAAATCGAAATACTCAACTGACTCGCCTCGATAGACGTTCAGCTTCTCCGTTTCCGTACGAACCATCTGCGTGTCTCCAATCTGGCTGAACACGGCGTCACGCCAGTCACCTTCGGGTACTCCCTTATAGAGACTGGGGGCAAGCGACCGTCCCTGAACGCTTTCCGGTGTCTCGACTCCGACGAGATCGCAGATTGTTGGGAACAGATCGATGTGCTCAACGAGCTCGGTCCGCGTTCCCGCCAACTGTCCGGGCACATCGATCAAAAGCGGGACGTGAACAGATGCTTCACGCATGTTGAACTTCAGGAATAGTTCGTGCTCCCATTGCTGGTCACCGTGATCAGCCGTCCAGATCACGATCGTGTCGTCTCGAATGCCCAGTACATCAAGTGCATGAAGTACCATTCCGCAGTACCCATCAACCAGCTCCACCATGCCGTAGTAGCCGGCTATGAGCTGCCGAATCTCAACTTCAGTCAGGTGTGCCCATTCCTGTTGCATCGACAAAATCTTCTCGTGAGGGCTCGGCGTCCCCTCAGGTCGCTGTTCCGGCAGCTCGATCGCCGACTGCTCGATCCTTTCATAGATCTCTTTCGGCGGGAAGAACGGAGGATGCGGTTCGGTGAAGGACGTCCAACTCAGGAACCGTTCGCCATTGCTCACCGCCTCCTCGATCTGGCGAATCGACTCACTGGCTACGTGATACCCCCAGTATTCCCCTCGGCAGCGCGTACTCGGTCCCGCCGTGGTTCGTCGCGTGCGGACGTCATTCTCCCAATCGAATCGTTCCAGGACATCCGCCGGCATCGTCTGGCGCCACATCTCGGCCGTGATCTCCGGCTCGTATCCGTTACTCATCGTGCGGTCGGTCCAGTGCATGTGACCGAGATGGAACCGTCGATACCCGAGTGGTTCCAGCGAGTGCGCGATGGTATGCATTCCCTCGAAAGGCCTGTGTCTGTTCGTAATCACACCCTGAGCGTGCGCATACCGGCCTGTTGCCAGGCTGTGCCGTGCAGGCGCGCAGACAGGTGACTGGTTATAGCAGCTTTCGAACTGAACCGACCGTCCAGCCAGCTTGTCCAGGTTCGGTGTGGTAGCAAGTGGATTCCCCAGGCAACTCAACGCGTCGAAACGATGATGATCGCACATCAGGACTAGTATGTTCATAAGTCTGTTCCTTTGATCGTTCTCTCTTTCCTATACAGGCAGTGGGAAATGTTTAGTCAGCAGTGCTTAGGTGACAGGGCTGTCTACTTATTACTCACTGCATCTTCACCGCTATGCTAGTAAATCTCCTGCCCGCAGAATCCGCCAGAACACATTTTATTCAACTCAGACACGAGTTCAACCCGGTCCCCTTCTCCTGCGTGTGCGCCGATGATGTGGGATTCTCTTCCGGCAGCCCGACTTCATATCTGACATTTAACCAGCGGAGGGCGTGTCTCAGGCTTCATAC
>DPVD01000343.1:3858-4763 GCA_003526745.1 Candidatus Latescibacterota bacterium | reverse complement strand
TATCCAACAGGCACTTGCTGAGGTATGAGGCAAGGCGGAGACGACGTTTCTGATGCATGGCTACGGTCCGCACGACGACTTTGTTCGTCGGTTCAAGCTAGTAGCCGAAAGCGAAGCAGACGGCGTGTGGATCAACCGTTACGGTTACCTGAGTGATGGTAAGCTGAGTGCTGTCGGCGATGTATGGCGGAACTGAAATCGCTAGACAGACCACGATCCCAGTCTGGACCGAAGCGTCCCTATCCAGCGAGGCGTAAAGGGACGCCTCGTGCGAGTGCGTTGGGCAGGGTGAAGGCCATAAGGGAACGCCCTCGAGCTCACTTCAAAGGGCGCTCGTAATTCAATCTCACCAAGGCGATTTACGTTTCTAAAGCCTCCACCGTATCCGGCCGACCACCGATCGAAGGTACCGCCAGCATCCGCTCCTGTTGCTCCGTCAGATGCTCATATAGTGCTGTGTCATAGTAGCTGCTCGCCCAGGACGAATGTCCAGGCGCATACTTGTAGAGATAAGCACGACGCTGATGGTCCGCCGTCCATTGCGTCGTGCCGTGCACAAGAGCTTCTGTGAAGATGAGCGCGTCACCTGCCTCGACGACCGGCTGTCGGACATAGTGTGCGTTCCGTTGGAACTCCCGCACTTCTTGCGGAATGCTGGTCAGAAAGTTCGTCTTGTGGGTTCCCGGGATACAGCAGAACCCGCCATCTCCAGGACCAGCCGGTGCACCGAAGAACGTGACGACGGTCAGACCGGTTCTAATCACGTCATCCCTGTATTTGTACCAATGATCGCCTTCAAGGCCGTTGTCACCACCGTGAAGGCGTCCTCTTGACTGACCCATCTCCATGAAGATCGCATAGTCGTGGTCGATCCGGATCTTGGGGCCGATGAACTCTAGCAGGTA
>DPVD01000343.1:0-3488 GCA_003526745.1 Candidatus Latescibacterota bacterium | reverse complement strand
GATGGACGACCGACCTCTTTTCCTGCTTCTTTCAGCTTCTGCTTCTCGTCTGTGATCGCATTTACCGCGTTCACTTCTGCTTCGGTTAGAACATCCTTGACCACGATGTATCCGTCCAGATCGAAAATGAACTTCTCTTCAGGTGTCATGCTGTGCTCCCAGTTCTTGTGCTCCGAATCACCCGATTTCTTGCCTTAATTGATGCAGAGCCGGGTCGGCGGTGTTGCAGAAACAACGGTGATATTGACGTCTAGGACGAGGGGAAGGTCTGGCGGGACGTCCTGCTTGGCAAGGAGCTTGATCCGGCTCATGAAAGGTTCGGATTCAAACTCCTCAAGTCTCTTCCGGGCCTCCTACTCTCCCGCAAGAACCACCTCTGTGGCAAGTGTCACAAAGGCTTTAATTGCGAAAGCCGGAGTAAAAACCGCCGAGAGTAGAGGACCTGAAACGTGGGTGGAGTAGTTGATATGGAACAAAGCTTCCGACCAGCCGTCGCTTTGTTCGGAAGCAGGCCAGGTCTCTCAGTGCCGATATAGCTTGAGCATTCCACCATTCCCATAATCAAGCTGGAAGTGGATGCCTGACACAGGACGTGCCAACCAGACCCGATTCGATGATGGAGCAGGTCGCGTAAGGCATCAAGGTCTTCTGGATCCTTCGAAAACGCGCCATCGGTAACCAGCTCCACTCTGACCCTGCTCCTCCGCTTCCCTACTAATCTTTTGTGTATTGGTTGATGATGTGTGTCGAGATTTCATTGGTCGTCGGATCGATGAACTTCGCTAGTAACGAGACCTTGTTGTCCTTGTCGAGGATCGACCAGAAACGCTCGGCAGTCTCAACGATGCCGTCTGAGAGGGCAACGGTATATGGCTCTCCCTCGAAAGATGGGACAGGATCGCCATCATCGAGGTATGTCGTGATGCAGTGACCAAAACCGGGGATCGCTGTCTCGTAGGTAAAGTACTGTCGCGACGTATGGTCTGAGGTGCCTTGAACGGTCTTCAGGATACCCAACTTGTAGGCATATCTAGAATTCGAAGCGGTACTGACAAGCCCGGAGATTCGTGGCGTATAGATCGGTGGATCTGACTCCCACGTTCGAGTGTTCAGCGCGCTCTCGAAGGTTCCGCCATCCGAGAGGTGCTGATCGATCGTGTCCGTCTGATCGCCGTTTGTGACGATGTGATGCGATCCATTGACCCGAATTGGGTGGTAGGAGATCAGGTCCAAGTTGTCGACCTTGGACTCGTCGAAGACCCACGTTCTGACAGAATGTCCATCCTCCAAAAACACGCGGTTCCGGCTGCCTTCGCTTCTGCCCATGATCCAGTAAACCTGGACCATCCGACTCCCATCCGAGTTCTGACCGATCACGATGCCTCGTCCTGGATAGCGTGAGGTCTCGATTCGATCAGACTGATCTTCAAAGTTAGCCATTCCCATGCCCTTGTGTCATAGTTCTCAGAAAATTGAAAGATGTGTCTGTTGTCGCAGGTGTTGTGACGAGTTGCGGTGTATATTCGGCAACCACCGTCGCGTGATCAGGAAGTTCCGCAATGATACGGTGGGGTTCATACTCCGCTTCAACCGCCGACCTTCTTAGATGCGGGCTAGTCACGGAGCAGCGAGTTGTAGTTCGTCGGTATTTCGAAGATCCCGCCACTATGGGCATAGTAGTTTGCGCCAAGCCGGAACGTACCATCGATTGGACGCAACCAGTTCGCGTCAGGAATCGGATACTCCGAGAGCATTCGATCCCAATTTGCGTAGTTATCGGGACCGTTCGACTCCATCAAACCACCTTTGATACCTGGGAACACCGGCAGACGAGCCGCAACGTTCTTGTTCCACTCGACGAGGACGGGTACACAGGCGTTGTCAGCCACAAAGCACTCCATTCCCATCTCTGCTCCAGCCCGGACCATCTCGAAAGCCAATGACATCGTTTTACCAGCAGGTTTTACGGCCAAGGCCTCGAAGCCCTGCTCGGCTCTACGCGCCACGTCTTCGATCGTATGGATGCTCTCGTCAGCCGCGAAACGCGCATCCAGGTCTGACACATCTGCCTCGACAGAATCCTCGAACGGTTCCTCGATCAGGATCACGCGATCCAGTGCGCCGATCCTTTCAGCGTGTTTGACCAGCTCGACGATGCCAGCTTTGTCCTCATACCGTCCGTTCGCGTCGAGATAGTAGAGGATGTTTCCGCTGTCGGTCATCGAGGTGGTAAGACCCTTGGCCATGTCGTGAATCCGCGACAGCCACTCTTTGTCTTTGTGGACCATCTCTTGCTGCGTACCCCGCTGCCCGAGTTTGATCTTCAGAATGTAGGCCCCCGCACGGAGTATGCCGTCCAAGGTATCCATCTCCATTGTGTATCCGACTGCCGGTACCGTTGCTACGGCATTCTGTCTGTGTGCGAGCGTCTCTTGAGACCAAGGCGGGATCAGAGCGTTGAAGCTGGATACACCGTTCTCTTCTGCGAACAACAGCCAGGCCGCGTTGTCGAGAGCGACAAGGGCGATCAGGACAAAGGTCAGGCGAAGCTGTTCGTTTGACGTGATGGCTCGTCCATAGGCGAAAGCGTGCGGGAGGACGTCACCTAGCATGGAGGGCGGGTCTGGATACTCGCGCCCCTGAACGTGCTGGAGGGCGTGTTCGAGGATGGAAGCTTGGAGAAGGTTCCCCCCGACTTCTGTATGCGCGCTGAACACGTCGGGATCGGACCACAGTACGGCCAGCCCACCGATCCCGACCGCCTCGTAGCCTTGGTCGTCACGGAGTCGCACGATGGTGTTCCACTTCTCGTGGAAAGCAGAGCCCTTGAAAGCGAAGGGTTTGGCAAAAGGTTCGCGCTGTATTTCGAGTTGGGTTTCGGTGATTCGCATGTCGATCCTGTAGACGAGTTAGAGACCCGTTCCTATCATAGGTCCCGGTCGACGTCGCATCAAGAAACCACGGAGATAAGGCTTGGAAGGACCATTTACACTCGGGATCGCGGGCGGTACCGGAGCGGGTAAGACGACCCTTGCCCGAGCCATTCTGGACAGGTTCGGCGAGCAGGCTGCGTTGATCGCTTACGACGCTTACTACCGAGATCTTAGCCATCTCGAGCCCGATCAGCGTGCCGCTCAGAACTTCGACGATCCTGCGGCCCTCGAAACGTCCCTATTTGTCTCGGATCTCGAGAAGTTGCAGTCGGGCTCCCCGGTGCGTGTGCCGAGATACGATTTCACGACACACGCACGACTTGAAGAGGGTGTGGACATCGGGCCTGCGGACGTGATCGTCGTGGAGGGGATCCTGCTGCTTGCGTCGGAGTCGGTCTGCGATCGTCTTGATCTCGCCGTGTATGTTGAGGCTGATGCGGACGAGCGAATTTTGAGACGGATCCGACGGGATGTGGAGGAGCGAGGACGCTCGGTCACATCTGTGACCGAGCAGTATCACACCACCGTCACGCCGAAGCACAACCTGCACGTCAA
>DPVD01000165.1:3339-7461 GCA_003526745.1 Candidatus Latescibacterota bacterium | reverse complement strand
GGTTTTGTTGTCGACAAAGCGCGCATTCCCTGCGCGCAGGCGCTGGAGCGCCTCCTGTGCGGGTATCATAGTGATGCTATCCTAGGGTCAGGTTATGTGGTCCCTGAATGGAACCCTTTGATCATACACGGTCAAGTTTCTCGTGAGGTTCCGGGGGCAGCTGAGTGTGGATGGTATCGCCAAGGCGAGTGCCACCGATCGTTCGCACAATTTTTATAATCCCGGCTTTGCGATTCGGCTCCACGTCTTTATCTCTGTCTAGGGCTGCCGACATCAGTCCGTGCATCAACTCATCGAGCTGTTTGCATGGGTTCCTGCGACCCGTCACTTCCAGAACCGCAGTGCTCCCTCGGTCAGGGAGAGCAGATCGAGACCACGTGCGTTGACGTTCCCTCCCATCTGGCTCGTTGAAAGGTCGAAACCAGCTTCGGTGAGCACATCGATCTGCTCCGGGTGAGCGTCTCCCTCCACACTCAGCCCTTCGAGCGCGTGGATTCCATCGTGCGTGGTCTTCGAGAAGGTGCGTGAACGGCTGCAGTGCACCGACCTTTCGTTCCTCCTCAAGAGAGTGCGGGAAAGAAGGTGAGATCGGCGCCGAAGTTGTCCATGGCCTCTACGCTGTCTCCGCGCATGCGCACACGAATGTCTCGTGAGCGATGGCTCAGCGTGAGATCCAGCGTCGGCAGATCGTAGGCCAACTCGAGTTTTTCTTCGATCGGGTGTGACGCCACGAACAGATAGCCGTTCGTCATACGCGATCCGGGTACACTCGCAACGAGAGCCTCACCGTCGATCCAGGAAGGTATTCGGACCCAAAGAGGTCCCGGTTCCTTGAGTGTGATGGTGAGAGCGTTGTGTGTGTATCGCGATTCGACCTTTATCGCATCAGTCTCGTGGTCAAAGAGCAGGTTGACGTGATGACCTGTGGCGTCGTGCAGGGTCGTGTTCCGATAGGCTTCACAAAGTGAGGCGACACCCCCACCAACGATGTCCATGTTGAAGCTGACCCGGTCGCATTCTACTGGCTCGTGTCCATATGGTGCCGGAAAACCGAACGCGCCCTGGTGTCGTTGCGCGACGTTGGTCCGTCCGTCGAGCCCGTCAGGGTTGTCAGGATCCTCGATAAACCCGGTGTCCCTTAGCTGAGATGGGAGAAGGTGAGACCGCAGGATACGTTCGGCATCCTCGAAGTATTCCGTGTGACCGAATTGCCCGAGTATAAGGGCAGTCTCGACAATGTCACCTGTGTTGTTGATTTCCCCGCGATCGAGACGGCCTTCCTCTTGATCGTCAGAGCTGTTCTCGATAACCCATCCCAATTGATCGCTGAACGATCTCAAGCCGCTGTCGTAGAATGCGCGTACCCGCCCCAGCAGAGCCATATCTTTCGTCAGCTCGGCGAGCTGAGCGAGCGAAGCCATTACGCAGGTGGTGGAGTGTGTGTGCGCCCCGTGCGCTGTCAGATCGTATGATCCGTCCTCGGGGTAGGCATCCTGTAAGAGTCGCTCCTTGATCTGTATCGCAAGGTTGAGAGCGGCGTGGGATTCGGTAACCCGATAGTATTTCACGAGAGGCCCTAGGATACGTGCCAGACCACTGACTAGGGTTCGCTCGTCCGGCTCCATACCGTAGCGCGTGTTGCAAGTGCTGATGTCCCATCCAAACTCGGGCGACCACAGTTCTAAGATCGCTGCGATGCATTGTTCCGCAAGATCGTGCGCTCGGCTCTCCTTGCGATACTGTATGAGCGGGTAGAGCGCGTGAATGCCTTCCCTGAGGTTGTGCGTGCGGAAGTAGACGAGCGGGCCGTCTACCTTCTCCCGGTTGAGGGGCACTGGTAGCGGTCCACTGAACGAGAAGTAGGCAGCGTTGGCGTGCTTCCGGACGGCGGATTCGTCGAGCTCGATGCCGACCGCATTCTCAGCGTTCAAGAGCGCGTTGAGATGCCGCCCGGGGATATGTGACTCGCTGTGTGCGCCGCTGAACTTGAGCTCGGCAATTGGTCTGACCGTCGAGGAGAAGAAGGGGATGTCATTGTCGTCGGCGTCGAAGACACTATGCATGGTCTGACAGCCGAGCTGGATCGCGTCTGCTATGTCAGTCGTATTGACGTCTTTGAGTTGGCCATAGAAGTAGGGCATGAGGGTAGCCGTGGAAAAACTATGGAAGCACACGGAGGTAGTTGGAGCCCCGCCTGTGATCTGCGGGGACGACGTTACTCAGTGTAACTTCAGGAGAAGAGTTCGTCCACTTGTGAGCAGGGCCGACCGAGAGAAGGGAGAGTCTGGAGGACCAAGACAGATACTAGTCAGTTGGTTAGGCTCCTATGGCAAGGGGTTTGTGGAAGTATTTCTCGCAGGCAGAGCGATGTGAGATCTCTCCGTCAAAAACTACGAATCCCATCTTCTCGTAAAATCGGGTGGCGCGAACGTTGCCCGTGTTGACACCCAGGACAATCCCCTCGGATCCGCGATCGAAAGCCCAGACCTCGACTTGGGATGCGAGGCGAGCGGCCACGTTTGACCCGCGGACGTCTTCGTGAACCCACATCGAGACGAGCTGGTTGACACGCGGGTTGTCTTCCGGCGTTATACCACCGGCGATCCCCACACCACGGCTTACATCGATTGCAATGACACAGATGCTCTCCTTGCCGGTAGCGCGCGACTCAGCACAATCCTTCCACTTCTCTTCTGTGAAAGCGATCTCGCGTTCGTAGTTGGATCCGAACGCATAGGGTGCATTCTGAAGTGCTTCCAATCTGATGGAGCGGTAGAGCTCCCATTCACCGTGCTTGAGGTGGCGGACTTCGATAATCGGATTACTCGCTGTTTTATGTTCGTTTTCAGGCAACATTTATCGTTGGAATGTGACGGAGCGAAGTCTGTGCGTCTCAAGGTGTCAGTCATCCTGAGGGTAGCGAAGGCCGATCTGGGATCGCCATTCATCGAGCAAACGCATGTTTCCTTCGCTGTCTGCCCAGCTCATCGTCGGTGATTCTCTCTGCTCGATGTATGTGGCAACTGTGTCTGCCTCGAAAGTGAACAGGTCGCGATCAACTTCTACTACGATGGTCTCGGAGGTGTTGCCCTTGGTGAGGTGGATCTCACTTGGGGGGAAGGTCGTGTCCAGAGGCAGTGCTTCTCTTGCGGTTCGACACGGCGTCGAGGGGAGCCAGGGGTTCGGCACTGTGAGGATACCTTCGGTGCCGTATATGGTGATGTCGTTGGTGAGCCGAGCAGCCACACCTGTGCTGATTTCGGCGATTACGTCGTTCTCGAACTTCAGGACAGCGGCTGCGTAGTAGTCGACACCCGACTCGCCGATTATGCCTGACGCTTTGACCTCGATTGGATTGAGAAAGATCTGACCGGATGTCGCTCCGGCGACACGCCTCGCAGCTGACGCGGGGTAGCACCCCACATCCATGATGCCGCCACCACCAAGATCACGGTTGTAGGCCCGTGAGTTTGGGTTGAACTTCGCCCCATAGCCGAAGGCGGATCGGACAACTCGCACATCTCCGATCGCACCATCCTGGATCAGTTTGGCCATCTCTTGGATCTGAGGATGGCAGCGATACATGAACGCTTCCATCAGGAATACATCGTTCGACCGCGCTGCTGCGATCATAGCCGACACCTCGCGAGAGTTCATTCCCATCGGTTTCTCGACGAGAATGTGCTTCCCCGCTTGGGCTACCCGGGTGACAATGTCCAAGTGCGCGGGATGGATCGTGGCGATGTAGACGGCCTCGACGGAGTGGTCTGCGAGAAGGGCGTCGTAGGACTCATGAACGGTCTCTATGTCGAACGCAGCCGCAAACGCTTCGGCCTTGCTTCGGTCGCGACTCGCGACAGCGGTCGCCTTGCCCGTCTTCGAGAAGCGAAGACCGTTACAGAAGACACGAGCGATTCCTCCTGGGCCAATGATTCCCCAGTTTATCATTGCTGATCTTTCGAAGATTGGTTGGCGAAAAAAGGCGAAGAGCGGTCACATATGAACACGGGAAACATAGATAGACGCCAGTTTGACAATCGCTGTGATCCGCGCAGTGTGGAGATATTACGGATGTTCGCGGGGTGGTCTGAAGGAGCTAGGAGTTGAGTCTTGAGCCCAACC
>DPVD01000165.1:0-2962 GCA_003526745.1 Candidatus Latescibacterota bacterium | reverse complement strand
TGCTTATTGTGCCGTCAGGCCACCGTCCACCGGGACAAGTGCGCCGGTCATGAAGCTGGAAGTCGGCTGGCTCAGAAAGTAAACGACTTCTGCGATTTCGGATGGCTCGGCCACGCGTCCTATCGGGAGGAGTTCGGCCTCTGCTGCCCAGGCGGCTTCTGTGTCTCCGTTGAAATGCTTGTCGGCGAGCCACTGGAAGACTTGCTCGGTCAGCGGTGTTTTAACAGTTGCAGGGCAGACCGCGTTGACACGGATGCGGTGAGTACTGAGCGCGACGGAAAGGCTCTTGGCCATCTGTGCTACGGCGCCTTTGGTCGCACCGTATACGATGGAGCCTTCCTTGCCTATGAGTGCTTGGTCCGAGGCCATCAGTACGATGGTGCCGCCCTGGTTCGCATCCCTCATCAGGGAGGCGGCCTCAGCAACGGTGTAGAGCGCTCCCTTGAGGTTTACATCGATGATCAGGTCGATGTCCTCGTCCTGCATCTCGAAGATACCTTGGAGTTTCTGCACACCTGCATTTACGAACAACGTTGTCGGCGGACCCAGATCCCGAGAGGCCGTTGCAATTGAGGATCGAACAGACTCGCGGCTGCGAACATCCGTCTCGAAGAAGCTGACTGATCCGCTGTCCACGTCGTTAGCGAGTCGCTCGGCGGCCTCCCTGTTGATGTCGAATACGGCGATGTCATCGCCGTGAGAGGCAAACTTGCGGACAGTGGCCGCGCCTATTCCTGTGGCGCCGCCTGTGATGTAGATGGTGGACATCGGCATCCTTCTTGTCTGTTGATTTCGGCCGAAGCCTCGTCTCGAGCTCCCGCCGCTTAATGCGGATACAACGATACGGTGTACTACCAAATTCCTTCAGGGTGAGTGCACAAACTTTCGCACCGGTGCTAAGAATCCTTTTCGCTATTGGATACTGTAATAAAGTGAACGAGCGTAATTAGCAACACATCTGCGAGGGCTTAAAAGTCGGTGAAGGCTCAGCGCGACCGTTTGAGATCGAACTTCTTTATTCGAGAGGCCAGGGTTGTTGGTCGTAGGCCGAGGAGTTCCGCTGTTCCGCCAGGGCCGTAGATCTTCCAGCCGGTTCGGTCGAGAGCCGCTAGGAGGTTCTTCTTCTGGAGTTCTACCATCTGGTCTTCGCTCACGATTCCATCGCCGCCGACCGGGACACCGCCCACTTTAAGGTGTGTGGTGGGATTGGTTGGGCTTCCCAGGTCGATTAGGAGTGCGTCGCTCGAAGAGGTGAGCACGCCACGCTCGATCACGTTCCGAAGCTCTCGGATGTTGCCCGGCCAGCTGTAGGCCGTGAGCCGCTGGATGACAGCCTTGCTTAGTTTCGGCGGGGTCCGTCCGAGACGGTGGGACACTGTTTTGGTGAAGTGAGCGGCCAGAAGCGGGATATCCTCGACCCTGTCTCGCAATGGAGCGGTCTCCAGCGGAAAGACGTTCAGTTTGAAGAAGAGGTCTTCCCTGAATCGGCCCGCATCGACCTCCGCCTTGAGGTTCCGGTTGGTCACTGCGATGACACGCACGTCAACCGATCTCGTTCGGTGCTCACCCACGCGTGTGAACACGCCTTTCTCAAGTATCCGGAGTAGCTTGCTCTGGAATTCCAGGGGTATTTCGCACACCTCGTTAAGAAAGATGGTTCCATTTTCTGCGGCCTCGAATCGCCCTGACCTGTCTCGGACTGCATCCGTGAACGCATCCTCCGCACGCCCAAGGAACTCGGATGCGAAAAGCTCACGTGGAATCGATGCGCAGTTCACTTTGATAAAAGGACCGTCACTGCGAGTGCTGCGGTGATGGATCTCGCGGGCTACAAGCTCCTTGCCGGTTCCTGATTCGCCTAGGATCAGGACGCTGGCGTTAGTTGGTGCAACGAGCTCAACCTGCTGCATCATCTGGCGGAGCGGACGGCTCTGACCGACGATCGAACCAAAATCCTGCGACTCGGAGAGTTCTTGGCGAAGGAAGGTGTTCTCGAGTTGGAGTTGCTCTCGAAGTTTTTCGATTTCTTCGAAGGCGCGCGAGTTCGAGATCGCAGCAGCCGCGTGATCCGCGATCATCCGGAGCCAGTTGAGCCAGTCTTCCTCAAGGGGTATCCTCGTGAAGACCGCCAGCACACCGAGGACGCTATCCTTGTAGATTAGCGGCTGCCCCCCGAATCCTCGGATACCCTCTTTCTCAGCCCAGTCAGGTTCAGTCATCCAGCTGTTGTTCAACTTCACGTCCGCCACTTCCAGCGCTTCTTCGTTCTGAGCAATCTGTCCGATTTTCCTATGGCCGACAGCAAACTTCCGGAAACGGCTTTTCTCGATGATGTCCCAGGCACTCCCGTCGATCGATTTGCCTGCTGTCGCAACGAGGTGAAGACATTCAGGCTGGTCGGGAAAGTCTTCCGCGCAGTCTTCGCAGATTGGCTGTGTCAGCCAGATCCGGCAGAGGGCTACCTGAGGAGTCGTCGTCAGGCGCGCGACTATAAGGTCGAGAACAGACGAGCAGGACCGCTCTTTTGCGACGTCCAAAAGCAGGTTTTTCAGCGGATCAAGCTTTGGTTTGTATCGCAGGGTTTTAGCCACTGAGTCCGTTAGAGAAATTACTGAGTTAGAGCGAGCACCGAAATCTCATCCGAACAATACAACGAAATTTCGATAAGTCAACGAAATATCGTTGCATTGCTTGTGCTGCATCGAATGTTACTGCGCTCAAAACAAGTATAAACAGTCTAATAGAATAGACTTTCGAATTTGGCCTCGCCGTTGCAATGGATGGGAGAGTGATCAATCCGACACCATCCAAAGGAGGAGATTATGCGGCTGTCACGCCATTTTATTGCCTCAGGTATTGCGATAGGGGATTCGAGGATTTTGGGCGATCGTATCCCGCAGTATGGTCTGTTAATCGATCTACTTCTCTGCCGTGTCTTCCTCGCGGATCAGCAAGTTCGGAA
>DPVD01000012.1:0-13013 GCA_003526745.1 Candidatus Latescibacterota bacterium | reverse complement strand
GCGCGCTTTGTCGACAACAAAACCGGCAGAGACTCTCCTATCACCCAGGCACATCGGGAATCCCTCGCCGATGGGCAGGCTCCCTTCGCCGTCGTGCTGGGCTGCTCCGACTCGCGTGTTCCTGCTGAGCTCGTTTTCGATCAGAGGCTCGGCGATCTCTTCGTGATACGCGTCGCGGGCAATGTGGTCGAACCTTCGCTCATCGGCAGTGTCGAGTACGCGGCCGCCCACCTCGGTACGCGACTCGTTGTCGTCATGGGACACTCGCATTGCGGGGCCGTCGGAGCAACTCTGGCTGAGCTTCAAAAGAAGACGCCCGACCTGTCCCCTGGCATCCGGGCAATTGTTGACCGGATCCGTCCCGCCTTCGAGGGCCTGTCGATCGACGAAAGCGACCGAGACGAAACGATTGAGCAGGCAGTGACAGCGAACGTCCTCACCTCTGTTAGCAAGCTCCAGGACGAATCGACTATCCTTCGAAACCTCGTCGAAAATGATGGACTAAAAATCGTTGGTGCGCACTGCGCACTGCAAACAGGTTTCGTCGACTTCTTCCACGGCATCCCTTTCGAGTAGCAGGTTCGATGATTCGACTCGGAAGTCGTCCCATCAGTTCAACGAAGGAAACCACGGCCTTCGGAATCTTCGGTGTCTCTCCTGAAAGTCCCGATGGTAGCCGGATCTGCTACACCCGCTTCCTTGCCACGCCCTCGGCCAAAACTAAAGACCCGGTTCCCGCCGAGCTCTGGGTCTGCAACCATGATTTGTCGAATCACACAAAGGTTGCAGACCTGTCAATCAAACCGATTCACAACGCGGCTCGCGCAGCATGGGTCGACAACACACGGCTGAGCTTCACAACGCACCGACTCACACGCGTGCTGGATGTGGAGAATGGCTCAGATCTCGTGGAGCCAGTTGAGGGAGATACAGGCCACGAAGGACACGGAGCCTGCATCCTCTACTGGACAGTTGACGGAGAGAATCCGAGTTCGGTCGCTGAACTGGATGCAGACTCGGGTATCTCTCATACCATCGTCACGACCGAACAGATCTGTGATGTATACCGCCGTGACACTGGCCGGGACCTTGAGCCGTTCTCTGTCAAACACCTTCAGTACAGTACCGACGGTCAGCTGATCTGCTTCCGTCTGCACGGACCGACGACCGAAATGCTTTCGATGCGTCCGGATGGATCGCAGTTGCACGTCTATCCCGCGCAGAAACCCGTCCACCAACTATGGTTCGACAACGACACCATCATGGGTGCGTGGAAACGATCACCACCCGAAGGCAAGCGGAGCCACTTCTTCCGATGGTCACTCGATGGCGAGGTTATCGAGGAACTTGCTGGCTCGATCTCACACGGCGCTGCTTCACCGGATCGGATGTGGTATGCAGGTGAAACCTGTGAGTACTTCGATTCCCCGATCCGGATGGCGCTTTACCGGCGGGGCGAGACGGCGCCGGCGGCAGTTTGCTTCGACCACGACTTTGCCGACATCACCTGGGAGCGGCGCTACCACGTGAACCCGGCCTTTAGCCGTGACGGAACACGTCTCTACTTCTGGCAGGCCGTATCGGACTCCAAGGTCGAAGCCCGCTTCGTCGACCTACACGGCCTGCTGGACAAATGAGGCATTCTACACCGACATCACAAACCGAAGCATCGAAGCGGATGAGCCATTCATTGGTAACGAGTTGCACGTCGTCGACATGATCAACCCGGATGGACAGGAGATCGCATTTCAAAGCTCGGTACAGGATGGTTAAATCGTGGCCGCCGCCACTAGCTATCCTTGAAGACGCGAGTCCGCCTACTTCCGCAAAAGAACAGGACCCAATGGCCCGATTTCCCTATCTTGGCTCAACTTGAGCCGAACACAGTAGGAGGTTTCAATGAAACTTGCCGTGATAGGTGGGGGCAGCTCCCAGTGGATGAAGAGCCTCATGCGGGATATCTATCTGCTCGAGAGCGCCGAGGGTGGCGAGATTCGACTAGTCGACCCTCGGCGAGAGGCGGTTGAGGCTGTGGCCGAGATGCTCCGAGCCTTCAACCGGATGCGTGACAAGGCCTACGAGATTACGGTGACGGAGAATCGTCGAGAGGCCCTCGATGGTGCCGATTTCGTGATGACGACCTTCAGCCCCGGCGGCATGGAGGCATTCTACCACGACCTCGAAATTCCGATCAAGTACGGCATCAGAATCCCGGTCTCGATGACCGTTGGACCACCCGGTCTGTCAGCCGCGCTTCGAACCATCCCGGTCGCCTACGAGATGGTCGAAGACATGGAGGCCTGTTGTCCAGGTGCCTGGTTGCTCAACGTCACGAACCCGATGAGCGCCGTCACTCGGTCGATGAACTTGGCTGCGAAGACGGTCAAGGTCCTCGGCCTCTGCCACGAGTTTCATGCATTTTCAGGACATATGGACCGCATCTTCGGTCTCGGCCAACCTGACGACGTCGATATCCTCTCTTACCTGTATTACTGGCTCGGAGATCAGGGGTTCGACTACACGATCGCAGGAGTGAACCATTTTATATGGATCACGAACGCGACCCTGAACGGTGAGGACGTTATCCCTCGCATCCGCCAGTTTGCGATCGAAAACTGGGACACGAAATCGGACCACACGGGCTACGATGCGCGGGCCAACTACAATGCGGCTAAGCTGGCCCTCTGCCGCACCTTCGGATACCTGCCAATTGTAGGCGACCGTCACCTCGTCGAGTTCTGGCCAAGCCTCTGCAACCCTCGCAACGGCTATGCGACGAAGTATGACGTCATAAAGACGACCGTCGATTCACGCATCCATCGTGCTGAACAGGCCACGACAGAGGTGCATCGGATCGCACGTGGAGAGCAGGACATCGACTGGACACCAAGCGGAGAGGAAATGACCGCCATCATTGACGGTATCCTCACCGGTAAACAGACGCGATGCATTCTAAACCTCCCAAACACGGGGCAGATCGCGAACATCCCGGGCGACCGAATCGTTGAGACGCTTGCGAACGTTGCTGGGGAGGGCGCGACTCCTGAGGACGCCGGTGAGCTTCCCGGTCCGATCGGAACACTCTGCCAGCTCCACTCCGACATTCACGAGATGACCGTCTCCGCTGCGCTGTCTGGCAACCGTGACGTCGCGGTGCAGACCATGGCCCTGGACCCGCTCAGCGCCGGAGCCGACTTCAGCGAAATCGGTGCGATGACAGACGAACTGCTGTCTGCAAATCGGGAATGGCTTCCTAGATTCTTCGCATGACCAGAACCCGATCCACATCTCAAGCCGCAGAAATCCTGATTCTGATCACGCTCCTGTGCGGGCCAACGCAGGCTGCTGGTCGACTCCCGACTTACGCCCGTCAAGGTATGGTCGTCAGTGCATCTGAAATAGCCTCTCGCTTGGGACGAGACATCCTTCAGAAGGGTGGCAACGCGATCGATGCCGCTGTCACTACAGGATTCGCTCTGGCAGTCACTTGGCCCGCGGCGGGCAACATCGGTGGCGGCGGCTTTCTCGTATATCACGGAGCGAACGGCCAGGTTACCACGTTCGACTTCCGCGAAAAGGCGCCGCTCGCCTCGACGCAGGACATGTATTTAGACGCATCCGGATCCGTTCGGAACAACTCGAACCATGATGGTTTCCTGTCGATCGGCGTACCCGGAACGGTTGCCGGCCTGTATGCAGCTCACGCCAAACTCGGCCGTCTGTCGTGGTCCGAGCTCGTCGAGCCAGCTGTTCGTCTCGCCGAGGATGGCGTCCCATTCACGTGGGCTCTACACCACCAAGCAACGGGAAGACTTGCCGAGGACCTAGATCGCTACCCCTCATCGGCAGCCATACTGCGGACGGGCGGAGAAGCATATGCCCCAGATGAAACTTGGCGTCAGCCTGACCTTGCCAGAACGCTTACTCGAATTCAGGATTACGGACACGACGGATTCTACAGCGGAGAAACAGCAAAGAGGCTTTCCGACTTCGTCACCGCGAACGGGGGCTTCATCACAGAAAAGGATCTGTCCGCATACCGGGCGATCGAGAGACGTCCCATACACGGGACCTACAGGGGCTATGATGTCTACGCAATGCCACCTCCGAGCTCGGGTGGCATCGCCATCGTCGAGATGTTGAACATCCTTGAAGGGTACAATCTTGCCAGGCTGGGACACAATTCAGCCGACTACCTTCACCTCCTAACCGAGGCTATGCGAAGGGCTTTCGCTGACCGAGCAGAGCATCTCGGAGATCCGGATTTCAACCCGCAAATGCCGATCGAACGACTAACCTCGAAGGCACGAGCAAGGCGTCTCCGCGCATCGATCGATCCTGCCAGAGCTTCGGTCAGCGACTCGACACGATTCGCTCTTCCCTATGAGAGCGAGGAGACCACGCATTACAGTATCGTCGACGCCGATCGAAACGCTGTGTCGGTAACTTACACACTCGAGCAAAGTTATGGATCGAAGATCGTGGCAGAGGGTCTTGGGTTTTTTCTGAACAACGAGATGGGCGATTTCAACGCCGTGCCCGGAGAGACGAGCAGTCGCGGGCAGATTGGGACACCGCCAAACGTGATCGCGCCCGAAAAGCGCATGCTCTCGAGCATGACTCCGACCATCATCGCAAAGGAGGGTAAGGCGGCCTATGTGATCGGCAGCCCAGGAGGCCGCACGATCATCAACACCGTCCTACAGGTCTCGCTGAACCTGATCGATCACGGAATGGACATCGCGCAGGCGGTCGAAGCCGGACGTATCCATCATCAATGGCTACCCGACATCACGTCTTTCGAGCAGTGGACCATCTCACCAGACACCAAAACTCAATACGAAGGCATGGGTCACAGAGTCCGCTCACGGGCAAGCCAAGGCCGTGTCATGGCAATCGCAATCGATTACACGCGCAGCCTTTTAACAGGTGCTGCAGACTCAAGAAGCCCGGACGGTGCAGCAGTCGGATACTGAACTAACAACCATACGCGTTGGACAGAGAGATCCTTCGCTTCGCTCAGGATGACCCAATGCCCAGAATGACCGGTAGTCAGTTCATCGCCGAGACTTTCCACGGATACGGAATCACACACTGCTTCTTCATGCCCGTGATCATTCCACGTGCTCTGATGCACATGGAAGAGCTCGGTATCAAGCGGATAATGACCCACGGTGAAAAGTCCGCAGCATACATGGCAGATGCTTACGCCCGCGTGAAACGGTCGACGGGAGTATGCATGGCCCAATCGGTCGGTGCCGCAAACCTCGCAGCGGGGCTTCAGGACGCGTATCTCGCCTGTGCGCCTGTCCTCGCCATCACCGGACGTCAGACGACCGTCAACCTGAATCGTCACGCTTACCAGGAGGTCGACCACGTCGCGCCGTTCGGTGCAGTCACGAAGTACAACGTTCACGTCAGCGAAGCTGCTGAACTGCCTTACTTCCTCAGGCAAGCCTTCCGAGAATCCGTCTCCGGAACGCCGGGTCCAGTCCATCTCGACATCGAGGGATTCGTCGGTCAAGTCGTCGGTGAAGGAGAGGCGGACCTCGAGGTCTTCGTCGACGATCCCTACAAGCAATCACCTCCGTATCGTCCCGAGCCTGATGACGCATCGGTCAAGGAGGCCGTGCGTCTTCTCACAGAAGCACAGCGTCCGATCATCATCGCCGGGGGTGGGGTCACGACCTCAGGTGCGGATCAAGAGCTCGTCACCCTCGCGGAGAAGCTGTCGATTCCCGTCGCCACATCTTTAAACGCAAAAGCGACCTTCCCCTACGACCATCCGCTGGGCGTCGGTGTATGTGGACACTACTCACGCGAGTGCGCGAACCGCGCTGTCTCCGATGCGGATCTCATCTTCTTCGTCGGCAGTCACACGGGGGGGCAGGTCACGAATGAGTGGCACGTTCCACCCCCCAATACTCCGATCATGCAGCTCGACATAAACGCATCCGAAATCGGGCGAAACTATCCGATTCGTTTTGGCATCCAGGCTGACGCAAAAACCGCCCTGAAAAAGATGGTCGATGCGGCTAATAGCGTCGAGCGCGAAAGCTGGGTCGCGCAGATCCAGGCACACGTGTCCAGATGGAGGGACGAAGTGGCTCCGCTCGTCCATTCAGACGACATCCCAATCCGACCGGAGCGATTGTGTCGCGAACTGACTGATCACCTGCCTTCCGATGCGATCCTCGTTTCAGACACAGGGCACTCCGGGATCTGGACAGGAACGATGATTGACCTCAAGCATCCGGAACAGTCTTTCGTCCGGTGTTCTGGATCCCTCGGCTGGGGGATTCCCGGCGCAATCGGGGCGAAGTGCGCAGCTCCAGATCGCCCGGTCCTCTGCTTCGTGGGTGACGGTGGCATCTGGTATCACATGACCGAGTTCGACACGGCGGTGCGGAACGACATTCCCGTCGTCTTCGTCGTCAACAACAACGCTTCGCTAAACCAGGAGAAGGACGTCAACGAACGCACATACGGCAGTCAGGTCAAAGGCTCCGACGAGCTGTGGCACATGACTGACGGTGACTTTGCCAGAATGGGCGAGTCCATGGGCACGCTTGGCATCACCGTGCACAAGGCAACCGAAATGAAAAGCGCGCTGGATCAGGCTTTCTCGTCCGGCCGCCCAACGGTCATCGACGTCAAGACCCATATAGATGGAATCGCCCCAAGGGCCTGGGCACCTTAGCCAGGCTTGGCGTATATGCGCCGTTCATCCCGAATGCCCGGAGCCTCGCTTGTTGCGATGGAGGGTCTATCTAGAAAAGGTCATCAATCCCATCCAAGACACTCAGGGCATCGCTTTGCACTAGGTCATTGGCGGCACGTGTACGCTGATGGTCAATCACTTCGAATCCCAGGATGTGGTCATAACAACATTCCAGACAGAAGAGCCGCAATTGACACCGGTCCAGATGAGACGCCCAGATGAATCAGTTGCCAACATCTGAGCAGATCACATACGGCTGGACACGAAGAGAGCGCCAGAGCTTTCGGTGCTTTCTTCTTTGTAGGACTTGCACCTAAGACGTTTCCTGCGGACCATTCTGTCCGACGTACCGTGCATATCAAGAGACTGACAATGCGGACAGAAGACATAATCGCGACCCCGGCACGCGTCCTTACCGACGGCCAGCGCCAAACCTACTTCGACAAGGGCTACCTGCTCGTAGAAAGCGCCGTCGACTCCGATTGGATAGAGCGGCTGCTTGCCACCACAGCCGAAATGGTCGACAGGAGCCGATCGATCGCTGAGTCCGACTCGATCTTCGACCTCGAGCCCGGACATTCTTCAGACAATCCTCGGCTTCGAAGACTCAGCAGTCCCACCGATCAGCACTCAATCTACTGGGAGTTCGCTTCCAGGTCGATCGTCCCCGATATCGTTGCCGATCTCGTGGGACCGAACGTGAAGTTTCACCACTCCAAGCTGAACTTCAAATGGGCTGATGGCGGTGAAGAGGTCAAATGGCACCAAGACATCACCTTCTGGCCGCATACGAACTACAGTCCTCTGACTGTCGGCCTTTATCTGCACGACGTGGGTGACGAGCAGGGTCCACTTGGCGTCTTACCCCGAAGCCACGAAGGCGATCTATACAACCAATACAACTATCAGGGTCAATGGGCCGGCTGTCTAAGCGACAATGATGTCTCATCCCTCGATCTCGACAGTGTCGAATATCTGACCGGACCGGCCGGATCCATCACTATCCACAACTGCCGCGCCGTCCACGGCTCCAAAATCAATCAGTCTGCCGTAGGGCGCCCACTACTTCTGAACGCCTATTCGTCCGCCGACGCCTTCCCCTATACCCACGATCCCCTGATGAGCTCGCACCACGGCGAAATCGTACGCGGCCAACCGGCAACCTGGGCTCACCACGATCCTCGCCCTTGCCTGATCCCCCCCGACTGGTCCGGCGGCTACACCTCAATCTACGCTCTTCAACAAGAGGAAGCAGCCACGGAGAAATCAGAGGAAACCCATGCCAATTGAAACAGCCAACTGCAGGCCGCGGGCCATTCGCAGTAATTGTAAACCAGCACCGTCAGCCCAGTATCTCACCCTTCCGATCCCACTGTGGTCCAAGCTTTCGGTTTCGACATGAGAATAGCAGCAGCTGAAATAGGCCAGGAAACTGACACCTTCAGTCCGCTCGATACGACGCTAGAGTTGTTCGAGAGTCACGGTCTGTTCTACGGGGACGAGATCGTCGAGATGGTCAAGGGCGAGGGGATGATCGGTGCGTTTCTCGATCAGCTCGACAAGGAGCCAGATGAGATCGAGCTCTTCCCGATCATCAGGGCGTGGGCCGGTGCGGGCGGATGGATCACAAACGAGACGCTAAAACACTTCGAGACGTGCCTTCTGGAGGGGCTGGAGAAAGCATTACCGCTAGACGGGTTCTTCTTCGCACAGCACGGCGCCGCATCGGCACATACGGATGACGATGTCGAAGGGTATCTGCTCGAAGTGGCCAGGCGAGTACTTGGTCCAGATGTTCCGATCGTCATGCCACTTGATCACCACGCCAACATCACGAAACGCATGGTCGAGCACAGCGACCTGATCGTTGGACATCGCACACAGCCCCACGATCCGTACGACACCGGTCGGATCGCTGCCGAGCTATCCCTGCCTGTCTTCCGAGGCGACGTTTCACCGGTGCCAGGGTTCAGAAAGATCCCGATGATCACCCAGCAGGACCAATTCCTGACTTCTAGTGGTCCCATGAAGCAGTGGTTCGATAGCGCGCGGTCTTTTGAGTCACACGAGGGTGTCCTCGCGGCGTCCCCCTTCCCGATGCAGCCGTGGCTTGATGTGAAAGAGGGCGGATGGACGTCTTTGGTCTACACGGATGGTGACCCAGATCACGCGCAGCAACTCGCAGACGACCTAGCCAATCAGGCTTGGTCGATGCGCGAGCAATTCTGGTTATCGGAGCGGCTACCCAGAGAAAATGCGGTCGCTGAAGCGATCCGCGAGGAGGAAGGACTGATCATCCTATCGGACACTGGAGATTCTGTTTACGGAGGCGCACCGGGTGACAGTACGCACATCCTGGAGGCTCTGTTGGCAGCCGACCTGAACGAGATCGCGCTCGTCCCGATGCTTGACCCCGAGGCTCAGGCAGCCGCTGCGGCAGCAGGGATCGGCGCAGAGGTCACGTTGTCAGTGGGAGGGAAGCTGGACAACACCTTCTCGGCACCCGTAGAGGTTAGCGGCAAGGTGGCCGGGCTGTCCAAAGGACTGGAAGTCTGGGTCGAACTTCGCGGATACTCGGATATGGGCCCGACCGCACTCATTGAGGTCGGTAACGTCCGGATCGTCCTTCAGGCGCGTCGATCCTCCGCAGTTAACCAGCCGATCCTCTACACGCACCTGGGTCTCGACATCGCGGATGCCAAGATGGTTGTCCTGAAGACTGCCAGTAACTTCCAGTTCTTTGACCGCTGGACTAGGCGGATGATCCGCGTCGATTCGCCGGGTATGACACAATCGAACCTGAAGGATTTCAAGTGGCGATTCCTCCCCCGGCCGATCCATCCGCTCGACGACCTGCCCGAGTGGTCGCCCCGGTGACCTCGCAGAGACGATCTCTGATATCCTCGAAGACGCAGATCCAAAGATCCTGACCCCTACTCCGCCACAACTGATTATGTCGTGATTTTTATGTCTTCGTCGACGAGACTGGGTTTTTCGTCCCCAAACCAAATTTAATCACCGTTCCAAATCACTCCGTCACCGAACTATCGCGGCCCTGCTGATCCGAACGAGCGCCTGCAAGGGTCCTTCCGGCACCCTCACGGCCGCTCCAGCGTACACACCTGGCTCTTTGCAAGGCTGAGAACATCCTACTAGAAGCCAGAAACCCGACTGGCTTCGCGTCCTACACGCCTTCTTAGGGCGACACCTAGTAGCTTCGACAGGTCTCTCTTCTATCCTCCGAGGACCTCCCCTTTAGTGTTCTTCGGTGTCTTTCGTGGCCATCCTTCGGTCGTGAACGTCATCAATGATGCGCAGAAATCACCGTATCCATGAGACGCAGCAGCATCAGAATAGCCACCAACCTTGCTCGCATCATAATAACCCCCCGGTCGGGTTCAATCTTTGAAAAATAGCCCGATACCTCGCCCTCTTGAATCCCCTTTCCCGCAGTAATAACTGCCAGTATTTTGCCCAACGTTGACACCTACCATACATGGAGCACCAAATGGCTGAAGACCAAACATCGAAGGTCCCCTACCACACGTTCCCGACAGATTCTCTCGAGGCGCAGGAAGCCGCGCTGGCAGAAAACCCGCTCTTGAAGCGGATGCTCGACTACCGGGAAACCTACACGGACGATCCGCACCGCCCGATCTACCACTATGTCAACCCTGAAGCGATGCTCAACGACCCAAACGGCCTCTGTTTCTGGCAAGGCCGCTGGCATCTCTTCTACCAAGCATATCCTCCCGAGGATACTCGACAGCACTGGGGCCATGCAGTCAGCGACGACCTCGTTCATTGGCGAGACCTCCCCTACTGCATCTACCCGAACCCGGAACGGTGCTGTTTTTCGGGTTCCGCGCTTGTCGAAGAAGATCGTGTGATCGCGATGTATCATGGGACCGAAGTCGGCAACATGGTGGCCATATCCAGTGACCCCCTCCTCCTGAACTGGAAGAAGATTGGAAACAGAGCGGTCGTTCCGATGAACAAAGAACGCACATTCGCCGGTAACGTGCCGATCGGGATGCATCCTCCTCGCGTGTTCGACCCATGCATATGGAAGAAAGGTGACTCCTATTACTCGATCACAGGCGGCCAGCTGCCGACAGGTCCCGGGGGCAAACTCATCCGGGCAAATTTCCTGTACCGATCGGTAGACCTTGAGCACTGGGAGTATCTGCACCCCTTCGTCGAGAACGACCTGTATTCGATGGTCGGCGACGACGGTGCCTGCCCATATTTCTGGCCGATCGGTGACCGACACATGCTGCTCTTCTTCAGCCATACGAGCGGTGGTCAGTATTTACTCGGGGACTACGACCAGGATCGCGACAAATTCGTCGTCACTTACGGAGCCAAGTTTAACTTCGGCCCGTACGGGCCTGCCGGTGTCCACGCACCGTCCGCAACTCCTGATGGGAATGATGGGATCATTGTCATCTTCAACATGAATCCCGGCAAACCGACGGATCGCTGGAATCAAATAATGACGTTGCCTCGGAGGCTGACCGTCAATGGCGATACGGTCTACCAAGAACCTGCTGGCGACATGGAATCTCTTCGCGGAAAGCACGTGCACGTAGGCGGCACGACACTGAAGGCGAACAGGGAAACCATACTTGATGATGTATCTGGAAACGCCTTCGAGATCGTCGCAGAGATCGACCCGAAGGACGCGACATCTGTAGACCTGAACGTCCTTCGATCTCCGGGAAGCGAAGAGTTCACGCGTATCACCTTTTACAAGGAACGTGGTTATCGGGACCGCAACGTCCGCCCACATCCCATCACCAGCGCGATCACACTCGACTCGACCTATGCGTCAACCGCATCAGATGTAAAATCCCGAGCGCCGGAAACCACCCACTTCACCTTGCCAGAGGGCGATAACCTTAAGCTGCGCATCTTTGTCGACCGAAGCGTGGTCGAGGTCTTTGTCAACGGTGTCCAGTGCATCGCTCTCCGTGTGTATCCGGATCGACCAGACAGTACAGGCGTCTCTCTTCGCGCCCAAGGATCAGAAGCTCAACTCGTTTCGCTCGATGCATGGCAAATGGAGAACATCTATACCTAACAGGTCAGCAACACGAAAACCGTTGGATCGATCACACAGGAAAGCTCATGGAAACCATCAAAATCGGAATCATCGGCGCAGGTAGCATCTTCCGCTCTCGTCACTTTCCCGGACTCGAAAAAATCGAAGCCGCAGAGGTTGTCGCCATCTGCAATCGTAGCGAAGAAAGTGGTAAAGCGATCGCAGAAGAGTTCAACCTCACACCTGACATCATGACCGATCCCGACACTCTGCTTGCACGCAACGACATCGATGCCGTCATGATCGGTACGTGGCCTTACAGGCATTGTCCTTTCGTCATCGCATCTTTGGATGCCGGCAAGCACACCTTTGTCCAGGCTCGGATGGCCATGAATCTGACCGAGGCGAAACAGATGTACTCCAAAGCGCAGGAATCCGGCCTTGTGACACAGATCTGTCCTGCGCCGCCATGGAAGGCAGGTCGGTTTCTTCGGAGGTTGGTCGACGAAGGCTATTGCGGCGACATCTACAATGTCTACGTAAACAACATTGGGGACGGCCTAGTCGACCCACACGCGCCGCTGCACTGGCGTATGATCGACCGGTATTCTGGCCTTAACGCGCTGGGGATGGGCATCACGATGGAGCGCGTTCACCGCGTACTAGGCTACTTCAGCTCGATTACGGCTAGAACCGGGATCTTCACGAGAGAGCGTCCTCTCGCTGATGGCAGTGGCGTCGGTCCAGTGGAACGGCCGGAAACTGTGCACATTCTCGGCCGGATGGAAAACGGTGCAGAAGCGGCGTGCCTCTTCTCAAATAAAGCACAGTTCGGTAGCGGGTCTTCGCTCGAGATCTACGGCAGCGAGGGTACGCTGGTCTACGACGAGGGGTCGAACGTCAGAGGCGGCAAGGTTGGAGACGAGGGGCTGACAGATCTGTCGATTCCGGTGGATGAGATTGCGGAGTGGACCGTGGAGCAGGACTTCATCAACGCGATACAGGGCGGCCCTCAGGGCGATACGTGCTTCTACGAGGGTGTCAGATACATGGAGCTCACCGAGGCGGTGGCGAGATCGATGGAGTTGGGTCAGACGGTCAACCTGCCGCTCGTCTCCTAGCAACCTCGTTTGGGAGTCGCGAGCATCAGAATCATCAACCCCAATCCATGCAAGCTCAAGGCAAGCGTGAATCAGGTATTTTGTACGGTGGATCAGACAAGTAACAACTCCACGTGCATTTCAACAA
>DPVD01000050.1:0-6638 GCA_003526745.1 Candidatus Latescibacterota bacterium | reverse complement strand
TCTCGTTGTTCGATTCGTCGGATGCGCCTTCTCCGGAGAAGCGGGCGGAGTAAACGCCGGGGGCGCCATCCAGCGTATCGACCTCAAGACCGGAGTCGTCGGCAAGCGTGATTTCTCCGGTGGCATCTGCGACCTCAGCAGCCTTCTTAATCGCGTTTCCTTCGAAGGTATCTCTGTCCTCGGCGACCTCAGGTGCATCGGGGTAGTCGTCCAGGCTCATCAGTTGCACGCCACCTCCGAGGATCGCCTCGATCTCCTTGAGCTTGCCCTTGTTCCGTGTGGCGAGGAGCAGTGGTTTCAAGCGCCTTCTCTTTCTTCGTCCGCTGCGCGCTCAATCGTGCTATTCTGAATGGCTGTAAGCTCGCTGATCCCTTTTGTAGCCAGTGCGATCATGCTCTGCATCTGTTCGCTGTCGAAGGGGTCACCTTCCGCGGTACCCTGAAGCTCGACGAATCGGCCGTCACCCGTCATGACGACGTTCATGTCAACTTCGGCGGAGCTATCCTCTGTGTAGCAAAGGTCAAGACAGGCGACGCTTTCGACGATTCCGACGCTTATGGCCGCAAGCGAATCCCGCAACACGGGTCCCTTGAGCTTGCCCCGTTTCTCTAGATCCTGGAAGACGAGCGCTGTCGCGATATAAGCGCCCGTGATAGATGCCGTTCGTGTTCCCCCATCCGCGCTGATGACATCGCAGTCGATCCAGATCGTTCGTTCACCCACGTTTTTGAGGTTGGCAATCCCGCGGATCGCTCGGCCGATCAGACGTTGAATCTCCTGTGTGCGACCCTTAGCGCCACGCGTTTCGCGCTGCGTCCGGGTGTGTGTGGACCGAGGAAGCATCGCGTATTCGGCCGTGATCCAGCCCTGGCCTTTGCCTATCAGGAACGGAGGCACCCGGTCCTCGATGCTCGCCGTACAGATCACGTGTGTTTCACCCATTTCGATTAGCACGGATCCTTCCGCGTGCTTCATGAATCCGGGTGTGATCCTGACCGGTCTCAACTGATCAGGCTTTCGTCCGTCAGCGCGTTCCATAGGGTCTCCCGTGTGATTGGTCGATCGCCGGGACCCGAATCTCGACCTCACTCTTGCCACGTTTCCGATAGTCTTCCGCGTTGAGATGGACCAGATGGCACATCTCGATAAACCTCGAATAGAGCCGGCCTGATGCCAGATCTTTCAGGTCGTGGACGCTGTCGTTGCCCGTGATGATCGTAAGCCTGCGGTTCGAGTAGCGCGCATCGATAAGGTTGTAGAGCATCTCGAGTTCCCAATCCGTGTTGCGCTGCACTCCGAAGTCGTCGAGAACGAGGAACGGGACGTTCGACAGCGCCTCGATCAGGGTAGACGCCTGCCCGCGCTGCGAGCTCTCGTCGTTGAAAGTATCCCGGATGCGCTGGAAAAACTGTGAGGAAATGCTCGTAAACCGGCCCGCTTTAAGCGTCCTGAAGATTAGGAAGTTAAGGGCGATGTAAGAGAAGTAAGTCTTGCCCGTTCCGGGTGCTCCCCACAGGAAAAATCCTTTGGCAGGCTTTCCGGCTGAGACCGAATCTGCGGTCGAGCTGAGCATGCCCTTCAGCCGAAGGATATCTTGGACGGGTTGGCCGCCGGAGGTGTTGTCGAAGTCCTCGAGGAACTTATAGCGGAAGGATACGGGGATCTGGGCATTGGCAATCAGCCGGTCGATCTGGCTGATCCGCAGTCTGTATGTCCGGCAGACGCACCATTCCGGATCGCCGTCGGCGCCCATTATCTGGAACGGCATCAGGCCACCGCAGGTGCAGGCCTTCTCAACGGCGTGGGACAGTTGGATCTGCCCGTGCTGACCGGCCTCGACCTTCGAGTCGTAGTAGTAGCCAGGGTCGTGTGGGGCGAGCTGTACCGTTGTGGTCTCCCCGTTACCCGTTGTTCTTGAGCTGTCGTTCATGGGATCGTTTGAAGGCGCGAATGCCTTCGAAGATAGCATCGGCCATGTCTTTTTGAAAGCTCGTCTTCTTGAGGAGCTTCTCTTCTGTCGGGTTGGATATGAAACCCATTTCCACGAGTACCGAAGGCATAGCGCCCATCGTTCCTCGCATGACGTAGAAGTTGGCTTGCTTGACACCCCGGTCATCCATGGACTTGAACCGCCGCGTCATTCGTGACCGAATGCTGGCGGCGAGGGCCTCGCTTTCCTTCAGATACTGACTCGACATAATCTCTAGCACCATGTCCCGGAGTGTGTTGCCCGTGTCTTGCTCGAGATCCTCTTCGAGCTCGATTACGGCGTTCTCTCTTTCAGCGGCGGCGGCGGCTTCCGCTGTCTTGGCTTCGGAGAGGAAGTAGACTTCGATTCCACCGGCAGCACGCCGTCGTCCTGCGTTGCAATGCAGGCTCACGAATAGGTCGGCATCCGCCTCACGAGCGATCCGGGCGCGAGTTCTGAGTCTGGTGAAGACGTCTTTCGATCGTGTGTAGACGACCTCCAGGCCCAGATCCCTCTCGAGCTGCTTGCCCAGTCGTCGAGCGATCGCCAGCGTAATGTTCTTTTCGCGTGTCTGACCGGGACCGACGGCACCAGGATCCCGGCCGCCGTGTCCGGGATCGATCACGATCTTGTCGATCGCCCATTTCTGTCTGAGGACTTCCTCGGATGGCATCTCGAAGGTGCGCTGCTCGATCGAGGACGAAGCCGGCTCTTCGAGGCGGGCTGGTGGGGTGTTCGGGGTCGCCGGGGCGAGGTCGAGTAGGTCCATAACGTCGCTCGAGACGTAGAACTGCCCGTCTGCGGTTCGAGAAGGAACGGGCGTACGATACTGCACAGATCCCAGCAGGTAGTAGGATGAGAACCGCGTAAATACGAGGTCGGTCCCGCCGGGCCTCCGGAGGATGACCTTGTCCTTGAAGGTGACATACTCGATCTCTGCGCCGAGCCGGTGTGCTAGGTCTACGATCGACACGAATGCGTGCCCTTCAAGCTTTCGTGTCGATACCGTTTGTGCGGTCGCAGTCCGGTGGAGAGTAATGGCGACTAGGAGGATGACGATCCAGAGTGCGAGGGGAGGTACCGGATTCGTCGGATGTGGATGTGTCACTTTCTCCCCAGTGTCCTTTCCTTCAGCGCGCGTTCAACGTCACGTCGCACATCTCGTTTAGCGATGTCCTGTCGGCGGTCATATTCCCTCTTACCCTTTGCAAGCGCGATCTCGACCTTCGCCTTCCCCCTTTTGAAGTAGAGCTTCAGGGGGATGAGCGTCAGGCCCTTCTCCTCGACTCGACCTCGCAGACGGTTGATCTCGTGCCGATGCAGGAGCAGCTTCCGTTTGCGTGTGGGCTCGTGGTTGAAACGGTTGCCCTGCTCGTACTCGCCGATGTGCACATTGTGGAGGAACATCTCGTTCCCGTCAACCCGCGCGTAGCTATCCCGAAGGTTCGCCTTTCCGTCGCGGAGCGATTTGACCTCCGTTCCCTGAAGTGCGATCCCGGCTTCCCAGGTGTCGAGAGCGTGATAGTCGTACCTCGCCTTGCGGTTCTGAACGATAATCTTGATCCCTTCATCGTTCGCCTCGCCGAGGCCTTTTTTTTTCTTAATTCCCTTTGCCATTAGGCGCCTTGGAGGAGGTCGATGTAGGATTTCATCGACTCAGCTCTGGGCTCGTTACCCAGCGCCGTGTAGGTCATGAACAAGTTATCGATCGTCCTGATCAAGATCCTCAGGTTGGTCGCGACGGGGAGCATCTTCTGATCGGCTGGTTTGCCGATCATCTCACCGCACTCGTTAGCTGTAAGGATCCGTCCCTGGTGGAATGGATCAATATAAAATGGGTGCTCGCCGTCATACCTAAGGATGAAGTGCATGGGCATGTCGATTCCGACGATCGGAAGATCGAGCCGCCATGCCAGAAGCAGGTAGATCGACGAGAGCGAGATCGGGATCCCGGCTCGTCGGTCGAGCACGCGGTTGATGAAGCTGAGGTCGGGATCAGGATCCTTGTCGTAGTCCTGTTTGCCCCGGAAGCTCAGGTCGTCGAACAGGAAGCCGTTGAGCGTTCTGACGATTCTTACGGGATGGTCAGCGGGATCGACGTTCGCTGTGATGTCTGTAGCGTATCGATCGAGGCGCTCGGTGACAAGGTGTCGTTCGATCTCCGGGTAGGCCGAATTGGCCAGCGCGGAGAGGCCCGCTTCGAGGTCGATGTCCCCGATCGCCTCGTCGAGTAGCGTCTGGAGAGCGGCTTCCGGTTTCGGAGCCTTCAGCCAGCGGAGAATGCGACTAGCTTCCCTGTGTGCGGCGCTCTCCGTCGCTGCGTTCTTGAGGACGTGGGAGACCGCCTCGTTTCCGAGCTCGTAGAGCTTCCTCCGCATTCGGGATACGATTTCCGGATCCGAGTCGGACAGCAGCTCAATGATGATGGCTGTGTTCGTTGGGTTGAGTGCCATCTTCAGGCCGCCTGCTGCTTCTTCAGGACGACCATCAGAACCGAAATATCAGCCGGCGAAACGCCGGGGATCCTAGACGCCTGCCCGAGGGACCGAGGTCTGATTCTGGTGAATTTCTCTCTGGCTTCACGCGATAGTGCAAGGACGCCACTGTAGTCGAACTGCTCGGGGATGTGTCGTCGTTCGAGATCCTTCAGGCGGGCGACCTGGGCCTCCTGTCTGCCGATGTAGCCCTCGTACTTCGCCTGGACCTCGACCGCTTCGAGGACATCCCGCGGGAGAGGATCGGGAGGGGGTGCGATCCGATTGACGAAGTCGTAAGTGATTTCTGGTCGGCGCATAAGGTCGGACAGGCTGCTCGGCTGTCTGAGCGCGGCGGTCCCAGCATCATCAAGAGCGCTTTGGACTTCGGTTGTCGGTTTGATCTTCGTCGAGGTGAGGCGATCAACTTCCTTAACTATCTGGTTTCGCCGATTAAGGTAACGCGTGTAGGCGGCATCCGAGACGAGTCCGACCTCACGCCCGATTTCGGTCAGACGGAGGTCTGCGTTATCCTGCCTTAGCAGCAGTCGGTATTCGGCGAGTGAGGTGAACATTCGGTAGGGCTCTTCTGTGCCTTTTGTGACGAGGTCGTCGATGAGGACACCGATATACGCCTGAGACCGTTCGAGGATCATCGGGTCTTCGCCACGGACCTGCAGGGCGGCGTTCACACCGGCGACAAGGCCTTGGGCACCCGCCTCCTCGTAGCCCGTTGTGCCGTTGATCTGGCCGGCGAAGTAGAGACCTTTCACCGGTTTCGTCTCCTGCGTGGGGTGGATCTGGGTGGGAGGCACGTAGTCATACTCGACCGCGTAAGCCGGACGCATGATTTCGGCGTGCTCGAGACCGGGGAGGCTTCGAACGACATCGACCTGCACCGATTCGGGCAGGCTCATGGAGAGCCCGTTCAGATACACTTCCGACGTGTTGTATCCATCAGGCTCTAGGAAGATCTGGTGCCGATCCCGATCCGGGAACTTGACGATTTTGTCCTCGACTGAGGGGCAGTAGCGAGGCCCGGTAGACTGGATACGGCCGCTGTACATGGCCGATCTATCGAGGTTGGAGCGAATGATGTTGTGGGTGTTCGACGTCGTGTATGCGATGTGACAGGGGAGCTGTTCCTGCGCGATCTGCTCTGTCTCGTATGAGAAGGGAACAGGATCTTCATCACCCGCCTGTACCTCGGTCGACGCGAAGTCGATGCTGTTCGCATTTACCCGCGGCGGGGTTCCCGTCTTAAGCCGTCCGAGTTCGAAGCCGAGCCTGGCCAGCGCGTCCGAAGCCTTCTCTGCGGAATGTTCGCCGGCTCGTCCAGCCGAGTAGCTGAAGTCACCGACGTGAACGAGCCCCTTGAGAAACGTGCCCGTGGTGAGAATGACGGCCTTTCCGCGGAAGGTGGTATTGCCCTTTGTGACGATGCCCTGGACACGTCCATTATCGACGCGAAGCTCTTCGAGTGTGCCCTGCTTGAGGTCGAGATTCGGCTGGTCCTCGACGACTTCCTTCATGCGGAGTTGATACGCCTTCTTGTCCGCTTGGGCGCGTGGGGCTTGGACCGCTGGTCCCTTACGCCGGTTGAGCATCCTGAACTGGAGTCCCGTAGCGTCGATGTTTCGGGCCATTTCGCCGCCCAAAGCGTCGATTTCGCGGACCATGTGTCCCTTTGCTATCCCGCCTATAGCCGGGTTGCAGGACATCTGAGCAACTGTGTCGAGGTTCATCGTGAGGAGAAGGGTTCGGCATCCTATTCGGGCCGATGCAAGTGCGGCTTCGGTCCCTGCATGCCCCGCACCTATGACGATGACATCGTAGTGGACGTCGTAGGTCCAGCCCACGCTCAGGCGACCGAAATGGCGGGTTCTATATCGAACGACTGACCCGTTGTGACTTCGAAGCCTGCGTCGGAGATCATCTGGTGGGCGTCGCTTGTGGCCTGGCCGTTGGTCGTTAGGTAGCCCTCCATAAATATGGAGTTGGCCGGGTAGAGCGCGAGCGGCTGGAGTGAGCGGATATTGCGCTCCCGGCCACCGGCAACACGGATCTCGCGGTCCGGGTTGATGAAACGGAAGAGGCAGAGCGTCCTGAGGCAGTCCCGAGGGGTGAGGTCTTCACGCCCTTCGAGGGGCGTTCCGGAGATCGGGTGAAGGAAATTGACTGGTATCGAGTCAGCG
>DPVD01000173.1:0-17381 GCA_003526745.1 Candidatus Latescibacterota bacterium | reverse complement strand
ACGGTACGAAGGGGACGCTTGTGTATCACACGAACGTCGACCTGCGAAAACAGAAGATCTATGGGGGCAAGACGAGCCAGTCATCGCTCAAGGAAATCAAGATTCCGAACAGCCGCCGCCGCGAGTGGACCATCGAGCAGGACTTTGTCGACGCGATTCGGACCGGTCAGAACGCCGAATCGACGTTCTTCCAAGGCGTCAAGTATATGGAGTTCACAGAGGCGGTCTTCCGGTCGGTGGAACAGGGGAATACGATACGTCTGCCGATTGTCGATTGACGGAGTTGAAGAGGACAAGATGACTGTTGCAGATGCCGGGGTTTTTCCCCGGCATCTCTCATTTTGGGGAGACGTATGATCAAGCTTGTGGCATTCGACCTTGACGGGACCGTTGTCGATCACGAGAACAGGCCGAATCGAAATACGCTCGAGACGATCGAGAAGCTGATCGGTGATGGTATTCAGTGTACCTCGATCAGCGGTCGGAGCGTCAGCAAAAGCCAGCATCCCTTTGAGGAGTACACTGAATTCGCGCCGTCCCTGTGCGTCGGATCGTATAACGGTGCGCTTGCGCTTGACCGGTCACGAGACGGAACTCGACGATCCTTGCACGAACAGCGGATGCCAGAAGATGCCTTCAAGGAGATAATCGATCTGATCAGCAGCGAAGGAATGAACTACATCTACTGTAACCTGTTGCTGAGTGAGAAAGGTGTCGAGGTGGAGGATTACATTACACCACGTCGCGACGAGACGATCGACGATATGACTGTACAAACGGCGACCGAGTTCGTGATCGAGCCACATCTGACGGATAGGATACAAGAAGGTCACTACAGTCTGCCCCCGAAGATCCTGATCTGTCCGGGTCGGGAGAGACGCGAGGTCGTATATGAAGGGTTGAAGGAGACTTTTGGTGACCGACTCTATATCGAGCAGACGGATGTAGACCGGGTTGAGGCCATGCATCCGAAAGTGAGCAAAGCTAGAGCGCTCAAAGCGATCTGTGACGCCACCGGTGTTAGCCTTAAAGATTCTCTCGCCATCGGTGACGGGAGCAACGACCTGACCATGCTTGAAGCCGCCGGTGTGGGTGTGCTTCTGGGCAACGCGGACGATCGTACAAAATTGATGGCTCGAAACGTCGAGCACGGAGCGTCATTTCACGACAACGGTTTCGCGCAAGCGATCGATCAGTTTGTGTACGGGGCCTGAGGTTCGTTGAAAGCGGCTGATATGCGAGCCCGTCTGTGGGCTTTCCCTCTTGTTGAAGACGGCGGGTTGGGAACGAAGTAACAGCATCGTGGGTTGAAGCAAAGCGATATACTCAAGAGGTGCAACCTTGATGTCCTTGACGGAGTTCTCAGGATCACGGCTGCGTAGGTGGATATGGGATCAGACTTCGTCCTGACGAACACGTTCGGTGGTAACGAGATCTGTCTGCGAGCATCAGGGCTGGGAGGTCGGGTTTGTGAGACGTAAACCAAGGCTGGCGTCGATCTGCGAGGCAAGCTGCCGGTGAAAGGTTCGTCGTGGGAGAGGTCGGTCTAATAGGTTAGTATCTTGACGAGAGCACGTATTGACGTGTCGATTTGGAACAGATCCGCTGGATGCACCAAGTCCTATTATGTGTGTCGACCCACATCGGCTTCCCCACGAATGTTCCTCACGTTTTATCCGCTCTCCTGAGGTCACGGCTAGAAGAGACTAGATGGTCGTGCATCCTCTGCCTGGATAGATCCTGATCAGCCGCTTCGATCGCTTCGAGGATTTCGCGGTGTTCCTGCAGGGACAGCTGGGCTCGGCGAGATCCATCAGGGGAAGTCGGGTCGTCGAGGCTCTGTACGATCCACTGCTGGAGATAGTTTCGGGTCAGACTCAGCATGTTGTAGAGTATCGTGTTTCCCGTCGCTTTGGCGATAGCAAGATGGAAGGCGAGGTCCTGCTCCAAGAATAGGGACTGATCACCGAGGGAAGACTCAAGTCGGTCGACAGCTTGACGAATATCTAGAAGGTCCTGTTTCTGCGCCCGGGTCGCTGCGGCATCGGCGGTTTGGCACTCTAGCATGAGCCGGGTCTCGATCAGGTCCTCGATGCCCTTATCATCTAGTAGAAGCCCCCATTGCAAGGTACGTTCGAGGTGGCGGCTGCTGTCCCGAGAGATGAAGGTTCCTTCGCCTACCCGTCCCTCGATGATTCCGAGGGTGGCAAGCGACTTCAGGGCCTCTCTCAGCGAAGTCCTGCCCACTCCGAATTGCCTGCAGAGGTCTCGTTCCGGCGGCAGGCGTTCGCCAGGTTTCAACTCGTTCCTGCTGATCAGCGATACAAGTTGATCGACGATTTCATCGCTGATCGCGCGTTTTCGGATCGGTTGAATGGTCGGCGCATCCAAGGCCATTTTGCCCTTTGTTCGTGGCCTAAAGAGAGTTAAATTGGTCTGACCATCAGACCTTGGATAAGGATCGTCTTTTTTTGCGTTAAGTCAAGAGATCGGAGCGACCACGTGGGAGCAATCAAGGACATCGGACGACGGATTGAGCTCATACCGATGGACTCACAATTTCACGAGATCACGATCGGCCTCTACCGACTAGAGGGGGAGAGACCCAGCTTTCTGGTTCATACCTACAGTCAGATCGAGGGAGTGGAGTTACGTCTGGCATTCCTCCGGAAGGCGATGATCGAATTAGCAGGATTGGTCGAGGAGGATGGGTTGCTGTCGTTTCCTTGTTGTCACGAGCACCACGCCGCCGTCCGCCGAGCCTTCCTTGAGGCGGCGAAGATTTCTGATGAGCAGGTTGTTTCGAGACCTTTGACGACACTGGACAAGAAGTCGGGCCTGACGATGCGCGTTTCCGGGCTCGGAAATGGACTCTACGAGGTTACGACAGAAGGAGAGGGCAAGTCGCCCGAACGCAGGATCAAGGTGGTCGCCAACGGGCTGGCGAAGCTCGGCGAGATGCACCTGGTGGATGGGCGGGACGATCAGGTCGAGTACCCCTGCAAACAGGTCCACGATGCGTTGACCGGTCTCCTGCTTGTGAGGGCGCCGAACGTCAGAGCTCTGGTCAGGGAGGAGGAGATGGTGGCTTCGCGGGGCATGCTCGCGGCGCCGAGTCAGCAGTAGGAATGACTTCAGAACCCAAGCTCAGGATCGACCATGGATGAAATGAAACCACGGGAACGCGTACTGGCAGCCCTGAAGGGTGAGCCCGTAGACCGAACACCGACGTGTAATCCGACATCTGTCGCGACTGTCGAACTGATGGACCTTGTCGACGCGCCCTTTCCGGAAGCGAACCGAGATCCTGAGAAGATGGCGCGTCTCGCCGCGACGGGATACACCGAGCTCGGATTCGACACGATCATGCCGGTCTTTTCGATAATACAGGAGTCCTCGGCTGTCGGATGTAAGATTCAATGGGAGCAGAAGGACAACTGGCCGACCGTCAAGATGCGTGAACCGATCTGGGAGAGTCTCGATCAGATCAGGATCCCATCCGACTGGCTGAGGCATCCTGATGCCCAGTGTGTTCTCAAGGCGATCGAGATCCTGAAACGCGAATATGGAGACGAGGTTGCGATCATCGGTAAGACGATGGGGCCGTGGTCTCTCGGATACCACTGTATGGGTGTCGAACCGTTTCTCCTAATGTCACTCGACGATCCCGATCAGACCAAAAAGATTCTCGACAAGCTCAAGCAGATTACGATCGAATTCGGGGTTGCGCAGATCGAGGCGGGAGCCGACGCCCTGACTCTGCCCGATCACGCGACGGGAGATCTCGTGAGCGGGGAGTACTACGAACGCTACTTGCGAGAGCTCCACATCGAGTTCGTCGAGCAGATCCCGATCCCCCTTATTCTGCATATATGCGGTCGCACTGTCGATCGAATGGACTACATTGCCCAGACGGGAATGGCGGCGTTCCATTACGACTCGAAAAACAAGCCGGGTGAGTCGATTGACATCACGGGAGACAGGATCGCATTGGTAGGGAACATCAACAACCCGGAGACGCTCTTCTCCAAAGGCCCAGAAGTTGTTAAGGAAGAGGTCGAGAGTAACCTCGAGGCCGGGATCCATTTGATCGGTCCGGAGTGCGCCATCCCGCTGCAGACGCCGATTGAGAACCTGACGGCGATTCCCCAAACCGTGAAGGAGTGGCACAGGAACTGATATGGCCGAGCTGAGGGACATCCAGAACGAGTTCATCCGTACCGAAATTGAAGAATATCTCGAGCGACCAGAAGAGATCGAGAGGAATATCGATCTCTTCTCGAGCGCGCGCCCGGTCATGCAGGAAATCGCGGCCGCCCTTATCGATGGGGATCATCATACAGTCGACGAGCTAACGCGCCAGAGCCTGGACGAGGGGATCGAGGCGCTTGAGGTGATGGATAACGGGTTGATTTTGGGAATGGGGATCGTGGGAATCAAGTTTAGGGAGAACATCATCTTTGTCCCTGAGGTGCTTGCGTGCGCAAGAGCGATGAAAGCTGGTATGGCGCATATCGAGCCAATCCTGTCCGCTTCCGGGATTGATCCGATCGGGACGGTTGTCATGGGAACCGTGAAGGGTGATCTCCACGATATCGGAAAGAATCTGTGCATTATGATGTTGCGGGGCGCAGGATTTGTCGTGCACGATCTTGGTGTCGATACCTCGGAGGACGAGTTTATAGATGCCGTTGAAGAACACGATGCCCCGCTGCTCGGAATGTCCGCGCTGTTGACAACGACCATGCCGAACATGGGCAAGACGATCGAGGCGTTTATCGACGCAGATCTCAGAGAGGACGTGAAGATCATGGTTGGTGGTGCCCCTGTGACACAGGAGTTTGCTGACGACATGGGTGCAGACGGCTATGGCGGCGATGCACTGGACTGTGTGGAGCTGGCGAAGCGGCTTCTTGAGGAATCGGACGAGGAGTAGGTATAGAGTTCGCGATAAGCCCCTCCTGGACGGAAGTGTAAGCGGATTTATTGGTCAGAGTTCAGGGATAAGAAAAAGATCAAGAATACCCAACTACTTGAGTCAGTAGGCTACCCTCTTACCACACTGTTCAGGCACCGTCACAGCAGAGCAGGCTCAATACGTGAGGCACTTGGGTGCTTGAAGACGTGACGAGGCATGGTAGAAGGGTCACTTGAGAATCAGATGGCAGACGATCGTTCAAAGCCAAGCAAGGAAGACTATCAGGAGCGGTTGGACAAGATCTCGTCGATCTTCGCCGGCATGGTGAAGCACGCAGACGCAAGTTCGTTGACACGGTGCCCCTACAAGAACCGGTTCGACCAATGCACGGCGAAGTTCGGGTGTCGCTATCAGAAGCGCTCGGGTGGTGCCGAGGCAATCGCGTGCACGAGCGACGATAGACTCGATTATCGGACTGCCTGGGAAACGGATCCCGAAGCTGCGTTAAAGATGCGTGACCGGCTCCGGGGAAAGGATCGAGGATCGGAGTAACCCCCGTCTGGGGTCAGCGGGCGGGGCTTTCTTTTATGGCTTTCGTTAAAAACGACAGAAAACGGACGGAGATCCGAGACACGCGGTCACTGTTCGACTATGCCGATGACTTTGCGCTTCGGGTGGCGACGTCTTGTGGCAGGTCTGGGGCGTGTCACGAGTGTGTTGTCGAGATTCTCGAGGGTGCCACGGCGCTGAGTCCGAGATCAGGCTTCGAGGGTTTCCTTCAGGATCCGTTCCGGCTGGCTTGCCAAGCGACTGTGAAGGATACTGGTGTTGATGTCGCCTTTGCCCCGCTTCGTCGGGAACCGAAGATTCTCGAGACCTCCAGGCCCTTCGAAGGGGATATCGATTCGATGGTTACGCGATCGGGTGAGGACGTCTATCTGGGAGAGCATCTGATAGACAGGTATCGAGGACGTATACTCGGTCTCGCCTTGGATCTGGGCACCACAACAGTCGTCGTCGATTTTGTTGACCTTGAAACAGGTAAGAGCCTGCACGTGAGTTCGTTCGAGAACCCGCAGCGCTTCGGTGGAAGCGACGTGATGCATCGGATCTCGTATGATGAGGGACCCCATCGTGGGGAGCTCTGGAAGGCGATCTCAAGCAGTCTCAACTCGGAAATCGAAGCCGCTGCACGACGACACGACTTTTCGTCCAAGGACATCTATGAGATAGTGGTTTCGGGGAACGCAACGATGCGCGACCTGTTCTTCCGTCTCGATGTCCAGCCGATCGGTCAGAAGCCATACAAGTCGACGACAGAGAAGGCTTATCTCGAAGGCGAACGGGAGACTACATCCGTTATGTCACCCGCAAACCGCCTCGGGATCCGGATCAACCCAAACGGATGTGTCGTCGGTTTGCCGATCATCGCCAGTCACGTGGGAGGTGATACGTCTGCAGATATGATCGCTTTGAAGATGCTGGAGGGTCATGAAACGGCGATGCTTGTGGATGTGGGGACGAACACTGAAGTCGTCGTGAAGCAAGGCGACCGGATGGTCGCTGCTTCGTGTCCTGCCGGTCCTGCTTTCGAAGGAGGCGGGATCGATTACGGGATGCCGGGTTACGAAGGCGCGATCGAAACGCTTCGGATCGAGGGAGACGTATTCGCCTTCGACACAATCGGCGGTCTTCCCGCAGAAGGGCTCTGCGGCTCGGGTCTGATAGATCTCCTCGCGGAGTTGAGACGACACGATTGGATGACTCCCAAGGGGGTGTTCAAGGATAAGCTGTATCAGCTAACGATCGAACCGGATCGACCGATCACGTTCTCGCGTCAGGATGCGAGTAACCTAGCGCAGGCAAAGGCAGCGAACACGTCAGGGATGTTCATCGTGATGCGTCACTTGGACGTAAAGCCGGCCGATGTGGAGTGTCTGTATCTGGCTGGCGGATTCGCGAACTACGTCGACGTGGGCAACGCAATCGAGATCGGCTTCCTGCCTCCAATCCCGGAAGACAGGATCATCAAAGTTGGGAATGCTTCAGTGATCGGGGCAAGAGACGCACTGTTGTCTCGGGAGAGACGTCTGAGTGCCGAATGTCTGGCTAGGAACGTCGAACATCTCGAACTGGAAACCACGCCCGACTTTTTCGAGGTCTTTGTGGAGGCGTGTCAGTTCAAGCCAATCGACTTCGACAGGTATGGTTAGGCGGAAAGGTAGAGGCCATGGTTTCGTTTGAAGAACGCTTGAAGGAGAACCGTCCTGTCTTGTATGACGGTGGCTTCGGGTCTCAGCTGTTCGCTCGAGGAGTAGAGCTGACAAACAGCACGCTGGCGAACGAATCGCATCCGGAAGCTGTCGTTGATATACACAAGACCTACATCGCATCTGGGTCGGAGGCGATCGGGACAAACACTTTTGTCGCGAGCGCTTTGCATCTTGATATGGCGGGCAAAGAGGGGGACGATGCCGATGCGATCGGCAGACTGGCTGTTCAGAACGCGCGAAGAGCTGTGGAAGAGAGCGGTCAGGACGTGTATGTGGGTGGGTCTATGGGGCCGTCTCCTGGCGCGATCGAGGCGGATGCGGGTGACACGACATTTGGAATCCCAAACGAGAAGGTTCGCGACGCTCATCGAAGGCTCTCGGATGCTTTGGCCAACGAAGGTATCGACTTCTTCGTGGTCGAGACGCAGTTCTCGGCGAACGAAGCGGCGATAGCCGTCGATGAAGCGCGCAAGCAGGGTCTTCCGATTCTGGTGTGCATGACCTACAAGTCGACAAAGGATAGGAAGACGGACGAGATTATCTACAAGACCGACTGGGGGCACTCCCCGCCCTCTCTTCTCGATGCGCTCGCGAGTGGAGAGCACTCCGGTGGAGATAACCTTCTTCCATATGTCCACGGGATGGGGCTCAACTGTGGTGCAGAGACTCAAAAGCAGGACCACACGGGGATGCCCTATGCGATCGAGGGGACACGGCAGATTGGGAAGGCGTTCGAGGATCGCGGTATCGCTGGCAAGACGCGGGTCGCCTACCCGAATGCCGGCATGCCAAAGCTCGACAAGAACATGGAAACGGTCTACAGCCAGTCTCCTAGCGAAATGAGCTCGCGCCTGTCTGATCTGATCGAAGCAGGAGCAGGGTTTGTCGGTGGCTGCTGTGGAACGGGACCGGAACACATTGCCGCATTCCGTAAGACACTCGACAGCCTTTGATCGGTATGGCGGAGCAGACGACATACCAGGTGCTCTATTGGCGCGAGATTCCAGCGCAGATTCGGGTGTATGCGAACAGTCGCCCGAAATCCTACCAGTTGCCTGAACGTTTTCAGCTCAAAATCGATCGTATCGCGATGGAGGAGGGGCTCGCCAACACGGATGCGTACCTCGAACAATGGCGGTGGACGGACAAAGCGACCCGTGAAGGCGAGCCCGAAAAAGTGGCGCAGCAGCTAATCGAGGAGCTGAGCTCGGACTGAGGTGGCGTTGCGGCCCTGTCTTGCACGATATATTATTCGATGAGGTTTGAGGGCAAAGGGAAAGAACGGATTGGGAGTGATGTATGCAGGTCAGGGGTCGGATCGTCGGTTCGGAGGAAGTTTCAACGATTACGCTGGACGGTGATCGTATCGCGGGCGTCAGTTTGGATGGGCACTCGGAAGATGCAATTGGTGGAGAGGATGTGTGGATAAGTGCCGGTATCTGTGATTTACAAGTCAATGGAGTCGGGGGGGTCAGCTATAAGGCTGAAGATCTGAAACTCGAGCAGGTCCTCGAGACGACGGAGTGGATGTACAAAACCGGGACCGCCAAATGGTGTCCGACCGTGACGACATCCTCGGCCGAGGATGCCACTCAGGGGTTGTCACTGCTCGCACAAGCCTGTGAGGAGTCGGAGGATGCTGCCGCATCCTTCTGCGGGTTCCACGTTGAAGGACCGTATATCGCTTCGGAAGATGGTCCTAGAGGTGCTCATCCGCTTGAGCACACGCGGAACCCGGATTGGGATGAGTTTCAGCGGTATCAGGATGCGGCAGGCGGGAGGATCGTGATCTTTACCTTGGCCCCCGAGCGGGATGGTTCACTCGAATTCATAGAGAAAGTGGCTTCGACGGGTGTGATCGTGTCGATCGGACACACCGGCGCGACACCCAGACAGATTCAGGACGCGGTCTCGGCGGGAGCAAGGATGTCTACGCACTTGGGGAACGGTGCTCACGCGCAGATTGCCCGACACCCGAATTACATCTGGGAGCAGCTTGCGTCCGATGACCTTTGGGCGGGGATCATCCCGGATTCCCATCACCTGCCGCCCGCAGTGCTCAAATGCTTCTACCGGGCGAAACAAAAGGAGCATATCTGCATCGTCAGCGATATTGCGTCGATTGCAGGGCTGCAACCGGGGGTTTACGGCAATACTGTCGGTGGAGGTGGTGTCGAGCTTGCCGAAAACGGACGACTCAGTCTCGCCGGAACGCCCTATCTTGCGGGTGCAGCACTCTTTCTCGACACGGGTATCGCGAACATGGTGAAATACACAGATGCGACGCTCGAAGATGCCATCCAGATGGCGACACTCAACCCAGCGTCTCTGCTGGATCTCTTGGAGTCTGCCGGATCCGTCTCACTTGGCAAGGAAGCAACGTTATCGCTATTCCGCTGGCAGGAAGGGAATGACAAGCTTGAGACGGTTGCAACGATTGTTTCCGGCAGGCTGGTCTACCAGGCCTGATCGCTCCGATCTTCCCTTAACCTTCACAGACGCCCTTGTCTGAAGGTCCCTCTCAAGAGCTCCGCGGCACTGTCGAGCGGATCACCTACCAGAACCCCGAGTCTGGCTTTACCGTTGCCAAGCTTCGGTCTGAAGGATCGGGCTCCAGACTCGTAACGATCGTCGGCCAGACGCTTTCTTTGAACGTAGGTGCGAGCGTCGTGATGGTCGGCGAATGGTCCAGCCACGCCACCTACGGCAGGCAGTTCAAGATCACCAACTATCACACGGAATACCCTACCACGTTAGACGGTGTTCGCAAGTATCTCGGGTCCGGACTCATCAAGGGGATCGGCCCCGTTATGGCAAATCGGATCGTCGATCACTTCGGTAAGAAGGCTCTGAATGTTATTCAGCGCGAACCCGGAAAACTGAAGGAGGTTGAGGGACTCGGCCCGAAGCGAGCCCGGATGATCACGCGTGCGTGGAAGGAGCAGCAGGAGGTACATAGCGTGATGCTGTTTCTGCAGTCGCACGGTGTGGGGACGGGACGAGCGGTCAAGATCTGGAAGCAGTATGGCGAGGAGGCCGTCGAGCGGATGAAGGAAAATCCGTATCGGCTGGCAAACGATATCTGGGGCATCGGTTTCCTGACGGCAGACCGTATCGCACAGAACATGGGTGTCGAACGTGAGTCCAAAGAACGCGTCGAAGCGGGCATCCAGTATGTGCTGAGGACTTCTTCGAACGACGAGGGGCACGTGTATGCCCCGCGCCGGGATCTGGTCGAAGCGTGCACCGAGACTCTCGAAGTCGGTGTGGAGCTGATTGATCAAGGCATCGAAACACTGATCGAACAGGAGGAGATCGTAGCTGAAGAAGACCGACTGTATCTGCCGACACTTCATCGATCCGAAGTCGGCTCGGCCAGACGTCTGTTCGAGCTTTCCCGAATAGAACGGAACGAAACAGGAGATATCGAATCGGAGATCTCTGCGATTGAGGAACGAGGCCGGGTTAGCTTTGCGCCAAGACAGCGTGACGCACTAAGTGGCGCTTTGGCACACAGCGTGATGGTTCTGACCGGTGGTCCGGGAACTGGGAAGACGACGACCGTCAAGGGGATCATCAGCTTGTTCGAGGCGAGAAAGAAGATGGTCGTTCTGGCCGCTCCGACCGGGAGAGCTGCAAAACGTATGGAGGAGGCCACGGGGAAGGAGGCCAAGACCATCCATCGCCTACTGGAGTATGCTCCAAGGACCGGATTCGTGCGGAACGCAGAGAATCCACTGGAGGCGGAGGCTATTATTGTCGATGAGATCTCTATGATGGATGTCCTGCTGATGAACGCCCTTCTGAGGGCAATTCCGATCAGTTCGTCCGTCATTCTTGTTGGGGATGTAGACCAACTGCCGTCCGTTGGGCCAGGAAGCATCCTCAAGGATGTGATTGATTCAGGAATCGTACGGGTAGTCAGGCTCGATGAGATCTTCCGGCAGGCTCGGACAAGCCAGATCGTGACGAATGCCCACGAAATCAACGCTGGTGGGATGCCGGCGCTGGACAACCGCCGGGATGGCGACTTCTTCTTTCTCGAAGTGCACGATTCAGAAGAGGTTTCGGAGACGGTTAGCGATCTGTGCAGCCGTCGGTTGCCGAGCAGGTATTCGTTCGATTCGTTCGAAGACATCCAAGTGCTTTCTCCGATGCATAGGGGTAAGGCAGGGGTGCAGGCGCTGAATGACCGGCTTCAGATGGCGTTGAACCCACAAGGTGCAGAGGTGCTTCAAAACGGTGTCCGCTACCGGGATGGCGACAAGGTGATGCAGATCCGTAACAATTACGACAAGGACGTCTACAACGGAGATATCGGTCGGATTGACGCGATTGATAAGACGGAGCAGGCGGTGAAAGTCCGGTTCGGAGGCCGCAAGGCTAACTACGAGTTCAGTGAACTGGATGAGCTGGCTCTGGCCTACGCGATAACGATCCACAAGAGCCAAGGCTCAGAGTTCCGGGCCGTCGTAGTGCCGATAACGACACAACACTTCGTGATGTTGCAACGAAATCTGATTTACACGGCCATTACGCGAGCACGAGACCTCGTGGTGATGGTTGGGACGAAGAAAGCAATGAAAATCGCAGCGGAGAACAACACCGTCAGTTCTCGAAACACCACTCTCGTCGATCGGCTCCGAGGACAGGCCGATTTTCACGGTCCAGAAGAGCTCACCTTTTGATACGGATGCTCACAGCGGCGATGGTGGCGCTCGTTCTTGCGCAGCCCGTAGCCGGTCAGATTCGGTCGGCGATCAACCAAGAATCGGTCCATTCTGACGCTGTGCTTCGGCAGCTGAACCGTGCGTCTCAGTTTGTGGCCAGTCGAAGGCAGTTAATTTCCCGTGGGAGCGTCCTTAATCGGAACGAGAAGTCCGGGATCCTGCGATCATTCACGTTCACGTCTTCCAACAGCATACAGCTAAAACGCCTCAGCGAATTCGCTGGTGATCGGATGCGGGCACTCGGGGAACAGTCCGAGTTCGATCAGAGAGAGATTGACCGCACGCAGTCATACTACCAGGGAAACCTTCCGTCCGAAACGGAAAATCGCGTCGCCCGGATAGCGGAGCGCAATTCGACAATGCCTGCCTCACAGATTCAGCGCTTGATTCGCGCATCCGAATCGAGGGATCTGGCGAAACAGATGATCGATCGGGCGAAGTCAGTCGGCACGTTCGCAGATCTGCTGAGAAGGCGGTCCATTTCATCCCTATCTCAAACCGATAGGCTCAACGAGCTTTCCACCGATCGATAGCACCTCGCCGTGATTCCCTCCAGCCGCTCCTGACGCCTGAAATCCTGATTTTACAGCAGTTTCTGTCCGGCTTGACTCCTTTCATGTTGCTCAGTAAACTGGAATCCATCCAGATATCTAAGGAGTGATCTTTTGTCGGTAGAGCTTGAGTTACAGGTCCAGAACCTCATTCGGATCGGGACTGCGCTGTCGAGCGAAAGGAATATCGACGCGTTGCTTGAGATGATCGTAGAGGAGTCGCGCCGGTTTACGAGTGCCGACGGCGGCACTCTCTACGTGGTTAGCAATGACGGTGACTACTTGGACTGGAAGATCCTGCACAACGACACGATGGGCACCCGGATGGGTGGAACGAGTGGAAAGCCCATCCATCTTCCTCCCGTACCCCTGGTAGTCGACAGGAAAGCCAACACGAACAACGTCTGTGCGGCCTCCGCTTCTACAGGTGAGTCGATCAACATCCCGGACGCCTACGAGGCGGAAGGGTTTGATTTTTCGGGAACGCGAAACTACGACGAAGCGAACAACTATCGCTCGAAGTCGTTCCTTGTTGTTCCTCTGCGGAACCACGAAGACGATATTATCGGTGTTCTACAGTTGATAAATGCTCAGGAACTAGGCACCCATAAAGTCATTCCATTCTCAAAGTCAGCCCAGGATCTGGTGACGGCCCTTGCGAGTCAGGCCGCTGTTGCGATCACGAATGCGCAGCTTATCAAGGATCTGAGGGAACTTTTCGACGCGTTCATCCAAGCTACGGCAACTGCAATCGATGAAAAATCCCCCTACACCGCTGGTCACGTTCGCCGCGTCGCTGACCTGACGATGCGGATTGCGGGTGCGATCAACCGTTCTGACGAAGGGGAATGGGGGAGTGTCAAGTTCACGACCGATGAACTGGATGAGCTCCGGGTCGCGGCCTGGATGCACGATGTTGGTAAGATCACGACCCCGGAGCATGTCGTTGACAAAGCGACAAAACTCGAGACGATCAACGACCGGATCTCGCTGGTCGAGGCTCGATGGGAGGTTCTGAAGCGGGATTCCGAGATCGAAGCTCTTAAGAAGCGTCTTTCAGCCGAGGAGGCTCAGGAAGCAGAAGCGGAGGCGAGCGAAACGATTCGCTCACTCGACGAAGACTTCGAGTTCGTGCGGGAGAGCAACAGGGGAGGAGAGTTCATGGCAGACGAGCAGATTGCACGTCTTTCAGAACTCGCCAAGCTACAGGTTGAGGTGCAGGGCTCGAAAGAGCCGGCCCTGTCCGAAGACGAGTTCTATAACCTTTCGATTCGGAAGGGCACGCTCACCGAAGAAGAGCGATCTGTAATCCAGAATCACGCCGCTGTCAGCATCAAGATCTTGTCGCAGTTGCCCTTTTCCAAGACGCTCAGCCACGTGCCCGAGTACGCTGGTGGTCATCATGAAAAGTTGAACGGCGAAGGCTACCCTCTGGGTCTGACGGCTGATCAGCTTCCTCTGCAGGGACGAGTTCTCGCGGTTGCGGATGTGTTCGAGGCCTTGACTGCCCCTGACAGACCGTATCGCGAACCGATGCACCTGAGCCAGGCCATGGACATTCTCAGGTTTATGGTGAAAGACGGTGAACTCGACGGGCGAATCGTCGAACTCTTTGTATCATCCGGGGTGGCGAAAGCCTACGCGGAGCAGGAGTTGAAGCCGAATCAGTATAAGTAGGCGGACGAGCAGCAAGGGTGGTGAGGGTTATCGGTTATAGACAGGTGAGCCTTTTCTATTTGTAGAGCAGTTCTGACTCGGGAATTGCCCCTTCACGGAGGATCACAGGACGTTTTCCCGTGGTGTCAACGAGTGTCGAAGGAACGGCATGGGGGTCACATCGTCCGTCGATCACGACGCCCACCGATTCGGTGAACAGTTCGGCTGCCTCGGATGCGGAGATAGCAGATGCCAGGCCCGTTCGATTCGCGCTCGTGGATGTGATCGGTCCACCGAATGCTGCGGCCAGGTCGAACGCGGGTCCAGGACTCGCGAGTCGCACGGCGACGGTGGAAGACCCCGAAGTGATGTATGCGGACAGACCGTCGACTGCTGGGTAGATCAGGGAGAGGGGGCCAGGCCAGAATCGATTCATCAAATCTGTTGCGATATCTGAAATAGAGTCGGCCAGACTGCTGAGATGCGACCGGTCATGTATCAGGAGGAGTACGGGCTGGTCGGGTGGTCTTCCCTTGACGTCGAATAGGCGACGCAGAGCGGATTCGTTGGTCGGGTCAACGGCAAGTCCGTAGACGGTTTCAGTAGGGTAAGCGACGATGTCTCCGGTTCGGAGACGAGCGGCTGCGTTCTGAATCCCTGACACTGTCGCGGGCAGGATTGGCGCCCTCTGGCTCATCGCTTCAGCCAAACTGTTCGGCCCAAAAGAGCTGGATTCGAGGCTACGGTACGCCCGAAAGCGTTGGCGAATGTAAGGAAATCTGAGAAGCCCACCTGACCGTCACCATCTAGGTCGAAGGCCTGATTGTTCGAACCGAAGGCTTCCGCGAACGGAAGGAAGTCTTGAAAGTCAACGTTTCCGTCACCGTTAAAGTCAGCTGTTCCATCTGATCCGCTGGGATCGATCGGCGTTGGGTCCGCGGCCGGCCTGTCATCTTGGAACTGTACAGTTAGCCTCAAGACTCTGTCGTTCAGCGCATCCGAAATGATCAGGGACCCGTCCATCGCGAGGGCGATACCCCCCGGTTGGTCTAGACTGAAGTCGAGCGATGGACCCTGGTTGCCCGTTGATCCGCTGAACCCGCTACCTGCGATCTTCTGAATGACACCCGTGGCGAGGTCAATCGACCGGATAATGTGGTTGCCGGAGTCAGATACGTACAGGCGGCCAGCGGGATCGTATACCAGATCCTGTGGCGCGTTCAGACGGGCGAACTGGGCGGGTCCACCGTCGCCAGCGGATCCAGCCGTGCCATCACCGGCATAGGTCGTGATGATCCCCGAGGAGTCAACTTTCCGGATCCGGTGTCCGAATACCTCCGCAATGTAGGTGTTTCCGTCATTGTCCACAGCGACGCCGTTCGGGCCTTGGACCCGAGACTCGGTGGCCGGTATGCCGTCGCCTAACGGGAAGAAGTCGAGAGGGTCGCCAGCCACTGTGGTGATCACACCGTCTTCGACACGCCGGATAGCATTGTTGAACAGATCCGCAATTGAGACTCGGCCGAGATTGTCGACCGTGATACCGCGCGGCGTCGTAAGATTGGCGTCCGTGGCGGGACCCCCATCCCCGCTGAATCCGGCGAACCCGGATCCTGCAAAAGCCCGTGTTATTCCCGTAGTCAGGTTCACACTCCTGACCCGCTGACCACCGGACTCGGAGATCAGAAGAGCGCCGTCTCCGGTGATAGCCAGACCCCGGGGATCGGCGATGTCGGCATCCAGCGCGTTACCATCGAAGATCGTGCCCGATCCTGCCGCGCCTGAACCTGCCACCGTGACGATGGAAGAATCCGTCGGCGAAACGACTCTGATTCGGTTGTTCGCGCTATCTGCGATATAAACGTTTTCGGCGCTGTCCACGGCGACGGCACGGGGTGTGTTGAGGTCAGCCTGCGTGGCCGGTCCGCCGTCGCCACCGAAGCCGCGTCGACCACTTCCAGCGATCCGCTCGATGAAGGTGTCTGAGGGAAGTAAGGGGGGTAATAGCTTCAGCAGAAGGCGTTGTGTGGGAAGTCCCGCCACGATGATCGTCAGGGGCATCGTTCCCGCAAAGCTGCCAGCACGGAACCGGGCGCTGGAGAAGCCATCTGTGATCGTCGGTCCTGCGGGTATCAGGGTGCCGCCCCCCACATCGAGCGAGTAGGTAATCGATCTCCCGCTGACCAGAGAGATCTCGCGCTCTTGGTTAAGCAGCCTAACGGCGATTTCTGTCTCGGCGGTGCCGTTGGCAATGAGAACGTCAGATGTAGTGACGACTTGAACATCGACCGGCGGTAGCGGCTCGATCTCTAGGATATTGAGCACACGGTTTATCCCGATATCCGCCCGACTGAACCTCTGGAAGATCCCACTTGGCCATCGGATACTAAGTGTATCGATAGTGGCTGTTTCACCGACCCCGAACGAGGCGGACAGGGCATCCTGAGAAAGGAATGACGTTCCTCCGGCGATCTCGCGAACCGATTTGTTGTTCCGGCCGTAGACGATCTCGATTCGGGTCCCGATTGCATCCGTGCTGCTCACGGTTCCACGAGGTACAACAGTCAGCCAGTTGCCCTCGGCCTCCTGATTCCAGAATAGCTGATCCGGTCTGTTCTGTATTGCGACGAATACATCCAGACCACCATCGCCATCGAAGTCCGCCATCGCGATTCCGCGACTGTCTGCGTTCGCGTTGACTCCGAAGGCTTTTCCGACTTCCTGGAACTGAGCGTCCCCGCCGATGTTCCGGAAGATCTTGTTTTCCGAATCTCTGTTCGTAATGAACAGGTCGATCGAGCCATCGTTGTCGAAGTCACCCCAGACAGCGCCCCTTCCGTTGCCCTCATCAGCCACACCCAGCGCACGCCCGACATCGGCGAATCCGGTGCCGCCCTGGTTCTGATATAGCCGGTTAGTCCCGAAGTAGGGCACATAGAGGTCGAGGAATCCATCGTTGTCGAAATCGCCCACAGCCGCCCCGGTGCTTGCGCCGGCGTCACGCGGAACGAATGCCTTCGTGGCATCCTTGAAGGTCCCGTCTCCGTTGTTCCACCACAGTCTGTTAGGGCCGCTGTTCGCGACGAACAGATCGGGGTCGCTATCGTTGTCGAAGTCGGCAAAGACTGGTTGGATACCGCTGCTCGAATCCGCGATTCCCAAAATGCTCCCGGTTTCTTGGAATGTGCCGTTGCCGAGGTTCTCGAAGAAGACGTTCGGTCCAAAGTTGGCCACATACAGATCGGGATCACCA
>DPVD01000279.1:0-16431 GCA_003526745.1 Candidatus Latescibacterota bacterium | reverse complement strand
CCAGAACACCGGCTTCTTCAGGATGTTCGGAATCACACGACCTTCATCGAACCCTTCGACCAGATCTTCGGGAAACTGGACGAGCGGATACGTCAGACGCTCGGCGTCAACCCACTGTCGATGAAAGATGCAAATCACAAAGTAGCCCGCGGCCATAAGGGCGAGAGCGCCGCTGAACCACCACCAGACGGGCATCACCCACGCGTTCCAGGGAATCGCCTCGCCCTCGTGCAGCCCGAAGTAGAAGCGGTCCATAATCTCGGGCGTCGGATTCGGGAACGCCCACATCGGAAGCTGATCGAAGAACAGCTCTGCCCATCGGTTCTCAGGCGTCGCGAAGAAGTATGGAGCGGGAAGCGCTCCAATCAGGTAGCCCATCCACCCCACACCCGGCATCATCCCCGCGATCCAAATCGCCCCGAAAATCACGAGCAGTTCAATCCGGGTCAGCATCCACGGTCGGTGGACGACACCGATCACCATATTGATCATCACCCAGATGCAGAACCATAGGATCAGGGCAACAGGATAGCTGGACTTCACGAGGGATCCTGCGTGGAGCACCATCTCAAGCAGGTTGCCCGTGTAGGCCATCAGGACGGCCGTGATGAGACCTAAAATCAGGGACCGGACGGTGATGCGATCTGGTTTCGATTGGTCGTCGGATCTAGGGTGTATGTCTTGTTCTTGCAGTGCCAAATTATGTTTCCTGAAATTCGGCGATCGAAAGATCGCCAGCTAAGCTATATATTTGCGGGCTTGCTGATCGGCACGGCATCGTGCCGGCGGTTTCACATGAATTTTCGCAAGTAATCTATCGCTTTGGGTACGGCCGTCTCTTCTTCCTCTTCATCCTGCCCTTCGAAGACCATCGAAACCCAGCCATTGTAGTCCACGCCCTTGAGGATCTCGAAGATCCGCGGGTAATCGAGCCACTTTTCCTCACCCGTAGCGATTCGGTAGATCTTGGCGCGTACGTGGACGGCGCGAGGCGCGGTCTTCTCTATGCTACCATAGAAGTTGTAGCTCGGATCCTCCGTCCCGCGCTGACCGGAAGATCCAGGTGATCCGAGATACTGACCAGTGTCCAGGATATGCGACAAATAGGGGTTGTCGACCTCGTCCAGAATCCGCAGGACTTCCTCACCCGTGCCTGTGATACAGCCGTGGTTGTGGTTGTGCAATCCCAGAACGATCCCCTTCTCCTGCCCGTAGGCAGCGACCTCTTGGAAACACGGGATCATCCGCTTCCACACATCCTCGCGGTCCTCGCCTTCGGGCACCCACGCCGCAAACACCCGTAGGAGTGGAATTCCCATGAACTCGGCGATATCTATCCAGTCCTTCACATCCTGCACCACCTCAGGCAGCTCATCCAACGGTCGACCGAAATTGTTGCTGACCCCGATATAAGAGATCGCCAACCCACGCCTCAGACACCGCATTCGGATATCGCGCAGGTAGTCCGGCTCCGTCGACGCAAAAGCTCGCGTATGGAGATCGATCCCATCCAGACACATGCCATATGCCTTATCGATAAACGCCTCGAGGTCGATCTTCGCATCCCGGAACTGATCCTTGTAACTCAACGACATACACCCGAGCTTCATCATCTCATAGTTCCTTTATCCCTGACTATCTAACTGCAGAACCCTTGCCATAATCCCACCCGCCATCTCCACGGAGAAACCGCAATGTCCAGACAAAAATTGGAACCCAAGCATAGTCGAACCACCGATCAATCCTCCTTAAAAGACCACGACTGTCATGACCTTCCCCTCCCCCCCTCCTCAGTGTCCACAGCTTGCTCTGAGCTGCAGTCGAGGAGAGGCTCCGTAGTTCTATTTTATGATGCATAAGGCTTAAGCGCCTCAAACAACCGGTCCAGATCCCTCGTCCCGTTATGCGCGTGGGTCGAGACGCGGATCCGTCCCAACTCACCCCACAACAGGATGTGCTGCTTCTTCAGCTCAGCCACCACCTCTTCAGCGTTCTCAATTCTGAAGGTCGTATTCCCTGATCGTGCTTCACGTTCGGTCGGCGACATCAGTTTGAACCCCTGACGGGACAACCCATCGCTCGCGTACTCGGCGAGGTCGCGAGCGTGATTCTCGACCCGATCCACACCCAGATTCATCAGAATCCCCACTGAATGATCCAGATGCATGATCACCTGCATGCTCGGATTGCCTGGCTCGAGCCGTTCAGGCATCGGCTGTTCATCTACCGTAGAATGCCGAATCGCTTCCTGCTTCGGCCAGACCTCCAGATTGTGCCACCCGAAACACGTCGACGCGATCTGCGATTCCGCCTGTTCGCTCAAGTAGCACGGAGCCGTGCCGTGCGTCGTTAGAAGCCACTTGTAGGAACTGCTTACCGTCAGATCCGTCAACCCTGCAGGGACTCGGATCACACCCGCGGAGTGCGTCGCATCGACCGCAAAAAGACACCCATTCTGACGGACACCCTCGGAAAGCTGCTCGAGGTTGTGTGCCTGACCGGTGTAAAAGCTAACGTGACTGACCGCGAGGACACGTGTCCGCTCGTCGATCGCATCGATCAGATCCATCTCGTGGACCCGCCAGTCCTTGTGCTCTACCATCCGGATCTCGACCCCGAGAGACTCCAGATTACGCCAAGCATACGCGACAGAGGGGAACTCGAGATTCGTAGTGACCACGTTGTCGCCCTCTCGCCAGTCAAGCCCGCGAGCGAGCCACCCCATCCCTTCAGCGGCTGAGGGCATGAACGCGATCCGCTTCTCGCAAACGCCCCACATCTGCCCCATCTTCTCGCGGCAGTCCTCCCCGACCCTGTATATCTCGTCACGGCCGTCGTGACCTTCGCTTTTCCAGACCGCAAACTGGCGGTAAACCTGTTCCTGCGACCGAAACCAAGGTCCCTCACCACCCGTACAGAGGTGCGCAACGCCCTCGATACCGACGAACATATCCGCTGACAGAAGTGGGTCGATCTTTTCCACGCTCATATTGTGCTCATAGTTGGCAGACTTTCTAGCCCCTAGACGGGCTCCCAAGGCCTCGGAAAGGTGACCAATATAGCGCCCGCCAACAGCCCTAACAAGGTGGGTGGCTGCAAGCCGTTTTCTTTTTCTGTAATTAGTGAATTGAGGATAACGTTTTAGAAACAGGAACGCATTGGGTATTGAGGTTTGTTCCTGAGTAGGGACCTTGGGCCTGAAAGATAGCACCACCTCATCTCCGCTCGGGACACTTGGTCAGTCTTAGTTAAAGTTGACGGCCTCGGCCAAGCGCAGGAAGTCTCCAAAACCGAAGATTGCGATCGATCAACTCGTCGGGAGCAACCGCTTCCGTCCGGGCATGGTGACTAGTGGGCAGTCAGCGATCCGCTAATATGCCAACCAGCCCCTCAACCTCGTCCTCGCAAATCTTGCTATGACACAAATACACGGCTGGCAGTTACTCGAACTCTGAAGAAGCGCACCTAACACCTATCCCATGGCTCACTCCCCACGTCAAAAACCAACACCACCCAAATCCGCAACCGCGCGTCGATCCCCTATGAGATGCGTACCTACAACATCTACGAATCCGACCTGTCCGACACCACAGCAGCAGATAAGCTCGGGCTCCCCGTCAAGCAAGTATCCAAAACACTCGTTGCCCTATACGCTAAGAAAGAGATTCTGCTTGCCTGTATTCCCGCAGACGCAGAGCTTGACCTGAAATCGCTAGCTTGATCCTCATTAACCTCAATTCTGGACCCCATGCCTGATTCCGTCACCATCCTCGGCGGTGGCAACACCGCATTCTCCGTCGCCGCCAACCTGACCCATCAGGGCCATCAGGTCACCCTCTGGGAGATCCCGACCTTCGAACACACGCTGGAGCCGATTCGAAAGACTCAGGAGATCAATCTGCTTGGTGTCGCAGAAACGGGGCCTGCTAGAATCCACGCGATCACGACGGACATCTCAGAGGCGTTCAAGGCCAGTGATCTCGTCCTTGTGATCGTCCCTTCATACGCGCACGATCCGTTCATCGAGGCCTGCGTTCCGCACATTACTGCGGGCCACACCGTCGTCCTGATGCCGGGTAACATCGGCACACTCACTTGGGCGAAGAACCTGAAGGAAATGGGCTCCGCCGTGCCCACGCTAGCGGAGGTCGACACCGCGCCTTACGTGTGCCGCAAAACGGCGCCGAACACAGCCACAATCTGGGGCGTCGTGACGGGCCTTGGACTGGGCGTCATGCCGACTGATCGAACGGAGCAGGTGCGTATTAGACTCGACGGTCTATTCCCCGGTGTTCACACATACCCGGACGTTGTCGCCTCCGGACTCAGCGCGATGAACCCAGTCGTCCATCCGGCCGGTCTCCTCATGAACGCGGGACGTGTCGAGCGATCACGCGGCGAGTTCTACTTCTACGATGAGGGGGTCACGGAGACGGTGGCTGAGGTCATCATGCGCGTAGACGGGGAAAGGCGTGAAGTCGGATCCGCACTCGGCTACGACCTCAAGCCAGCAAACGAGGCATTCCATTCAGCCGGCTTCGGTCCCGAGGGCGACCTCTGGGCGACGATCAATGGCAGCCGCATGCTCACAGCGCTGAAGGCTCCGGGGTCACTCGACACACGTTGGTTGACAGAAGACATCCCCTTTGGCCTCGCAAGCTGGAGCTCCATCGGATCCCAGTATGGCGTCGAAACACCCACGATCGACGCGTGCGTCCACATCGGATCGATCGTCATAGGCTTTGACGGTTGGGAAGCCGCACGAGATGTTGATGCCCTCGGCATCGAAGGCCTGACAAAGGAAGAACTCTCCGATTACCTAAGATTCGGAAACTAGCACGTGGCATCAGACACCTCGGCTTCCGAGGAAGCTAGGTCTCCTTCCAACGGCCTGTCCAACCGGCAGACCGCACGCGCGCTCCGCGCGTTCATCATCTCAAGCACGTTCTGGGGCGCCTGGGGGCGTGTCGTCGGCATCGGCGTCGCGACCTTCACAGGCTACGCCCTATGGCTGGGTGCGACCGAGGCCGAGATCGCTTACTTCGTCTCGATCGCCTCCTTCTGCAGCCTCGCTCAGGTTCTCTCATCCCCAATATTCAACCGACTTCACAATCCCAAGCGGTTCGTGATGCTAGCCGGATGCCTGGAAATGGTCCTGCGGGCATCGATCGTTTTAATCCCTTTTTTCCTTATAGAGAACCGGATCCCAGCACTCATGGTCCTCTTGGGAACCGGGCTCTTCTTCGGGTTCCTCGTTGGGCCGTTCTACAACGGCTGGCTCGCCGACATCATACCCGAAAACATCCGCGCCCGGTTCATCGCCAAGAAAACGAACGCCAACCTGATCGCCGGAATTGTCAGTGGATATGCCGCCGGTTACTATCTCGATCTATTCGAAGGGGCCAACCAGTACACCGGATTCCTCACACTCTTTGGTATCGCCACCGTCTTCGGAATCATCGGCTACATACGTCTCATGACCGTGCCACATCAGGGCCATCACGAGACAAGGGACAGAAACGAGAACCCTCTTATCGCGTTCCGAAACAAACCCTTCACGCGTCTCACCATTTTCTTCCTGACCTGGAACTTTGCACTCGGAATCGCCGGACCGTTCTACAGCGTCTACATGCTCAACTACCTTAAGATCAGCTACACCTATGTGGCCATCTTCAACAGCATCTTTATGATCGTCATGGTCCTAGGCTACAAGATCATGGGTGGCCTAGTCGACCGGTATGGTAGTCGCGCATTACTCAACATCCTCGTCCCACCCACGATGATTACACCTGTCTTGTGGACGTTCAGCAGCCCCGACTGGTACTGGCTGATCCCGGCCGCAATGGCGTTAAACGGACTGCTTCACGCTGGGATCATCACATCGACAAATTCTCTGCTATATAGCAGCATCCCGGACAGCGCGAACAAGACCACTTACTTTGCGGCTTGGTCCACAGCCATCCAGGTCGCTTACGCCCTTTCACCGCTCCTCGGTAGCTTCTTGGTCGACTTGTATAGTCCGCACGCCTTCGAACTCTTCGGGTTCACCATCGGAAACATCCAGTTGGTCTTCCTGAGCAGCGGCGCTGCGATTCTTGTTCCAGTTATTCTGTTATCTATCATCGAAGACAACAAGAGCGCGACAACACGCGAACTGCTGTCCCAAATCGGAAAGGGCAATATCCTCAACTTCGTATACGGCTCCCTCGTATTCGACCGCTCAGAGGAAGAGAGTCAGAGAGCCAAAGCTGCGCACCGTATGGGCCGATCGCGCAACCCGATGGCGTTGGGCCGTTTGATCGAAGCATTGGACGATGCGAGTCCCGAAGTGCGCAGACAGGCCGCGCGTGGGCTGGGGGAGGCGAAATCAACCGAGGCCTTGTCGCATCTCTTGGACGAGCTGAAGGATGAAGAGTCAGACATTCGCACCGAGGCAGCCGAAGCGCTCGGCAAGATCGGAGATCCGGCGGTCATCGACCCGCTCATCGAAGCACTCGATGACGGTGATGCACGCGTGCAGATCAGCGCCATCCGTGCCCTCGCCGACATCGGCGGGGAAGAAGCCTTCGAGCTCCTCTTCTGGAAGTTCGCGGACACCTTCAACAGAGCGACGTTCCCGACGCTCGCCGAGGTCCTCGCACAGGGCAACGATCTGCGGATGATAAAGCCGACGCTTCAGCGTCTTGGTAACTACAGATCGCCCGCTATTCGACTACAGATCATCAACAGTGTCACGCAGACGCTCGGGTCGGGACGCCGCTTCTACCGCATGATTTCCATGGACCCACTCGAGCGGTCGGAGCGTATCGCCGCGTTGTTCGGAAGGACCCGCCGATCGATCCAGCGATCGGACCTGCACGGCTCGCTCAAGACGCATCTGACAGAGCATCTGGACCGACTGACCTTTCTAGCCGATCGAGGCGATGCTGCCGGGATGCTTTTTGAGGCTCTCGCTGCGACTGACACGCTCGTCAAAGAGATCAACAGGATGGAGATCGGCATGCTCGGCCGGGACGTCGCAAGACGGATTGGAGCGGCCGTCTTAGCCATCCGGACGTTCGGTGAAGAGCGAGCGGAAGAAGAGGAAGAGATAGCGGAAGTCTACCTGTCCGTCTGTCTGTGGTGTATTGGAGACTGTTTGAAGGGCTGACCCGTCCCGCTCAAAACTACACCCTCCATAGCCGATATTACTTTTAGTTCGACAAAACTCCATCGACGATCAGACCGCAGACGATAGGAGTCAGTGCAACAGAGCGGGAGGATCGCCAGACGCTGGCGATCCTTCCGCTCTGTTGCCTCGTTCACTCCCATACCTACTGGACAACCGTCAGATCCTTGAACCAGATGTTCCCTCCGTGATCCTGAAGACCGATGTAGCCGGGCTCTATCATCTCGCAGAACGGCCTCTCGAACTTGTTCGGCGTCCCGTCCGGGTTCCGTCCCGCCTTAGTCCACTCATCCAGATCTGCTTCCATCGTCAGTTCGTCGTTCATGATCACCGTGACGTTCGACCCGTCCGCCTTCAGCACCATCGTATTCCACTCACCGGCCGGCTTGCACGTACTCCGGATAGGGGCTTTGCAATCATATAGCGCCCCGCTGCATTTCACGGTCGACGGCTCTTTTCCGTGAGTATCCAAAATCTGGATCTCGATCCCCGTCTGCACCGGATTCTCCAGATCCGTCCACCTGAAGAAAACGCCGCTGTTCGCACCCGCGTCGTGTTTGAAGCTAAGCGACAGCTCGAAGTCCCTGAAGTCGTTCCGGAGCGTGTGCAGATACTTCCCCTTCAAGGCCCTGCAACGAACACACCCATCCTCGACGACCCAGCTCTGCGGATTCCCCGTGATACCCCATCCTTCGAGAGTCTCTCCGTCAAATAGCCTGATTCTTTCATCTCTCTTCTTTGCTTTCATTCGTTAGTCCTATTTGTTTCTCATACCAAAAACTCGACGTCAGAGTCGTCCTCAAAAAAAAGGTTCCCAGTTTGACGTGTGTCACTGGATTTCTACCGCTTTCCCCGTTTCTGATGACGCGTAGATCGCATCCGTAATCTGCTGAACCACCAGCGCCTGCTCCAGACTCGTTTTCGGCTGTCGTCCTTCCCGAATCGCCACGGCAAAATCGACAATGGGTCCCGTGTGAACCACGCTTGCGTCTTCCGGACCGTGCAGCAGTGTCTCTGTGACAACACCTTCCTCGGACACGGCCTTGTGGAACAAAACATTCTTCTCATTCCCCGTCATGTCCAGATCGAGTGACCCTTCCGTACCCGTGATCTGCCAAGACATCCGCGGCGTGCTGGCAACCATCTCGCCGCGCTCATAGTGGATTGCGATCCCGTCCTCGCACTGAATCATCGCAACGAGATGCGTCTCGGCGTTTGAGCACGGATCCGCCATGGCATGGAATTTCGGTGGTACGCTCCACATCTGACCGAGAACCATCTTTGGCTTAAGGGACCAGTCGGTGATACCGAGTAGGTAGTCGAGGTCATAACACCCCCAATTCGACATGATCCCGCCGCCGTTCAGATCCCGACGCAGACGCCATATGGGCGGCTCCTTTTCCGGCGGCGGACCACCTGACCGAATCGCCCGACAGTGCACCACGCGCAGATCCCCCAAGACGCCTGATCCGATAAAATTTGTGATCGCACCGGCCGATGCCGGGAAACGGTACCGACTCGAACAGCACCCGGCGAGCAGGTCCCGACGAGCGTCGATAAAGGTCCTCACTTCATCGCCGTCCATCGCCACAGGCTTCTCGAACAACACGTGGATACCTCGCTCGAATGCCTTCATTGCCAGCACACGACGGTGAACCGCCGGCATCGCGAGCACGACCCCTTCCACAGAGTCGTCATCGAGCAGATCCAACCCCTCGATATAGGACTGCCGAACATCGAAGGCGAGGGCCTTCTGCTTGGATAGACCCTCTTTGAGGTCCGCTACAGCCACAAGGTCGACCTTTTCGCTATCTGTAGCCGCCTGAATGTGATGAGAGCCGATCACACCACATCCAATCACACCGATTCTTGCAGGATCTGAAGACAACACGATTCCTTTCTATCTAGACTCCCAGAGGGCTTACGTGCTCACCAGGCAGGCGCCGTTCGCCTCTCACGCCTCGTGATCGGTCGTAGTAAGACCACATATCCTCAAGTTCGAACTCCGTCTCGATATCCTCAACGCTCACATTGTCCATCAGTGACGACATCACGAAAGTCGCCTCGGGACGCATTATCTCGAACTGAATACCAAACCCGTACTTGTCCTGGATGTCGCCCAGTTTGCCCTGGTTGAAGTCCAGATGATACGCCTTGCAATCCAGGTTCACTTCGGCGAACGCAAACGGCGCCAGCTTCCCCTGCTCGACTAGAGGCTCGTTGTATCCCTGCCACCCGAGACGTCGTCCGCACATGTCTACGATTACGCTCTCGTGTCCCTGGCTCACAACGAGAAACATCCCATAGTCGCGCGTGATCGACTGATGCCGTGTCCCCCCGTTGAACATGCTCGGGAAGAACGCGATCCGGGCCTGGTTTCGCGCGAGTGACATGGCCACCTCGGGAAACTTCAGATCAAAGCAGATCAGCATCCCGACCTTGCCAAGATCCGTGTCGAAGGTAATACCCTTTCCACCGGGGCGAACGGCCTTACCATCCATCTCGTTCACCGTCGGCTGCACCTTGTGATACCGTCCGATCACCTCACCATCCCGTCCGATCAGGGCCGCTGCATTGAACGTCTCGCCACCGACCCGCTCGTGCATCCCAACAATCGCGTGCGTCCCGATTGCTTTGGCCGCCTCACCAACGGCCATAGTCGTCTCTCCTGGAATCGGTTCACCTTCCCAGGCCGAATCATCATTCATCGTCCCGAGTTCCCGGGCCACCTCGGTAAAGCAAACAAAGTCGGGCTCGTAATCAGCCGTCTGCTCGAGGTGCGCCACCATCTGTCTCCGATTCTCCTCGACAGACCTGTATCCCCCCTTCGGGAATGCCACACTCACAATTCTCGCCTTCCTCATTGCTCTACTCCTTTGCCGGGCTATGCTTTCAACTCTTCATGGAAGATGGAGCGCAATAAGCTTTTTGGGAACGCCCTTGGGTTCACAACCCTGGTATCCCGTGCCCGATATCCTTCATCTTCTCCCCCAAAGCCCTCCAGATCAGTTCTTCCTTTTCCGTTTCCCAGTATGCTTGAAACCCGAACACAGTATACAGCGCAATCGCACGCACGCGTGACGTGTTCGTCGTCAGATATGCCTTGTCGTGACCGAGAGACTTCAACCGCTCGCAGATCAGTGTCATAATCGGCTTCGATAAACCTTTGCCCTGCTCGTCCTGGCTCGTCGCAACCCAGTGAACACGTCCCCAGTGAACGCCGTTCCAATCTCCCATCCACGCCGCATTCGTCGAGACAGGGATTCCGTCTTCCCGGCAAACAAACGCAATCCGCTCACGCAGCACTTTCGGATCCGTACCGAACTGTTCGTCAAACAGATTCGCGCTCAGACTTCCGTATCCCTCACATTCCTGGTGGATCCGCAACCAATGCTCACCATCCCCGGGCTGATACCATCGAATGGCATATCCATCAGGCAATTCGTATTCAGGAATTGCCTCGAGATCATCCCGAACCATCTTCACCGGCAGATCAATATCCCAGGCAAACGGTTCGTGCCGTGTCGTCAGCCGCAAAAAAACCGCCTTTCAATCCTCTCTCTTCTTTCCTATCTCGGCAAATAGTGCTGGTGGAACGCCTCCTTCACGGCCCCAGACGCCACAAACCCGTCGATCTCCCTGTCTACAAAATCCATTGCCTTCAGAATCTCTCGCGTATGTTCACCCATCCCGGGACCGGCCGCACACAACTTCGGACCTGATCCACTTCGGAAGCGCGCATAGGCGGGGGGGCAAAAATCGATCGGTGTACCGCAGGGATGATCCACAATGCGTATCGCTGAAATCGATCGACCATCGTCCCAAACGCCACTACCGTCTGCATTCACATCGTGCAGATACTCAGTACGGATATCTTCAACGTTGTCCACACGATGGCACCCGAAGCCGACTTTCACGAATCGATCGACCCAGACAGCCACACGGCCTGATGCAATTCGGGACGCCAAAAAATCCGCTCGAGCCTCCTCCCCTAACGCCACAGGGACCTCGCCCAGACCCTCAACTTCCGACAGCCTCTCCAGATCCTGAACCCCGCCTGCCAGGAACAGCCATCCATCCTGCGCTTCATAAATCCTGTAAAGGCTGTGTTCACCAACCGCCTCCTGTCCGTGTGGTTCCAACCCGGTAGGATGCCCATCCGCGCAGAACATGTAGGGTGCCTGAACAAGTTGGGAACCCATCGCCAGCGAGGTCCGCGTCAAGGCGCCCTGAATCCCAAATCGCCTCATTCGTAATAGCCCCAGCACGACCCCGAACGTACCCGCGTATCCCGTGATGTAGTCGATGCACGAAGCCCAGCCGTGCAGGACTGGAGTGCCATCTCCACCATATCGGACCTGAACACCCGTGGCGGCTTGAACCATCGGATCGAACCCAGGTCGGTCGCTCCATGGTCCCTCACTCGGACCATCCATTGCCGTAATGTTCAAGTAGATCAGCTTCGGGTTTCGAGCCTGCAGCCGATTGAAGTCGATCCCCAGCCGCTCCGCGACACCGGGTCGAAAATTGTGCACGATCACATCTGCCGAATCCGCCAGTCGATCGAAAATCTCTCTGCCATGGCCTCGTTTCACATCCAGCAGCAGGCTCCGCTTGCCTGGGCTGACCTCTATCGGGAACCAGTTGTAAACACGCGTCCCGAAATAGGGATGCATCGTATCGATCTTGATGACGTCCGCACCATACTCTGCAAGAGTCCGGGCACACGCAGGTCCTGCGAGGACGTTCGAAAGATCCAGAACCCGAATACCTTCGAGTACAGCCCGCTGCCCGCCATCGTGCGAAAAGTCGGTCATCCTGCGCGAAGCGAAGGATCTCTCCCAGCTATCCAGAATCTGATCGACATCTGCCTCTCTTGCAGGAGTCGGATCGAATTCTGGGGTATCAGACAGGCTGACCTGAGTTCCGAACTGCCGGACCTTCCCGAAATTCTCATGCTCGGTCTCAATCGTAAGCTCAGCCGCATCCGTCTCCGAAGCATCCAGCCAATCAGCAGCGGATCGGTGAAGCGCACACGGGACACCGGCTTCGTTTATCAGCCTCTGCCACTCCCCCGCCGGCTTCGCCTTCAACGATTCCCGCATCCGATCCGCTATCCGCTCATTCCACTTTTGCGTCAGATTGCTTGAGTCAGGCAAATTGTTGTCGAGCGTCAGGTTCTCATAAACCGGAACATTGACAAGACCGTCCGCAATCAAATCATCGTAGATCCCAAGCGCTTTCACGAGCGCAAGCGTGTTCCGGCTATGCCCTCCCGCGATCCAGAACAACCATTTGCCGTCCCCTCCCTGAAAGCTCGCCATAAAAGGCGATGGACCTTTTGATGCATACCTCGGCGGCGGTGTCTCGGCCTTCATCAGCAGAACGGCCATGGCTGACATCGCTGCCCCCGAAAGAGGCACCTCGATTACCTCGCCTTGTCCTGTATCTTCTCGGCGATACAGCGCCATCAACGCCGCAATCGCAGCATGAAGCGCTCCGTATGTCGACCCCAACCCGATGGGCGTGTAGATCGGTCGCTGTCGACTCCCACCGGGACGCAGATCAGTATACTGAGCCGTCGCCGCTCCGATCACACCTTCAAACGCTCGCAGGGAATACTTCGGGTCCGTTGCGGCAAACCCGGGAAGCGACAGATAGATGAGCCTGTGATTTCTTTTCGTCGTCTCTTCGGCACCCAGCCCGAGCCGATCCATCACCCCGGGTCGAAAGTTCTCGATCACCACATCCGCCAGATCGATCAGCTTCCGCGCCGCCTCAAGTCCTGCACCGGACTTCAAGTCGAGCTCGACCCGTTTTTTCCCTCGATCGTATACCACCCGTTCAAGCTCAAAGACTCGTTCGTCCCCCGGCCGATCAACCTTCACCACATCCGCACCCTGATCCGCCAGCAGCATCCCCGCAAGTGGCCCGGCCACATAGTGCCCAAAATCCACCACCCGAACACCTTCGAGTGGCCATCTTGCCTCTTTCATTCTGCACTCATAATTTTGAACTCCTCATTCTGCACTTGCTAGGGTCACGCTGTACTGTTTCCTGCCCCGACTTAGCGCTATGGCACTTAGGAGGATCATTAGGAATTTGACACTGACCTGCCTGCCACTTCCATCCGCTTCACCTCCACCCCCATCGCCTCAACCACCTTCCCACCTTTCCTCACCAACCCTACTCTCCCCTCGAACATCACATCATCCACCATCACTTCCGCACAACCCGGTTCACACTGAATGAACACGTCGTGAACCCTGTCTCCCTTTATCTCAAAAGCCGTCACACCTCCATCCGCATACAACCGCTCGACCGTAGGGACTTCGGACTCACCCACAGCGAGAGGAAACATCAGCGCGTCCATTCGATGCGGAAACGTCCCGGCATTTCCACACGACACTTGCCAAGCAGGAAATTCTCCCAGCAGCCCGTACCAGCCGGCTGCTGGATTCGTCTCACCCTTCTTTGCCTCGAGCCTTATCTCCTCACCCTCGACGAGACAGATCGCGAGATTCCCGAGTCCCTCGTCCCTCGTCCGAATTACCTGTCCTTCCGTCGACAGCTGACCAGCCGCCATCGGATTCTCTGCATCCGGATCGTAAATCGGCGCCGGATGGAAAAGCTGTTCGAACCGGTGTGTCTCCTTGTCCTCTCCCAGCAGCAGGTCACACAGGATCCAGTATTCCCCCTTCACATAAAAGATGGACCGCTTGTGTGTAATCGTCCCATCGAGATCCGGGGTTTCACCCTTGAAGACATCCTCCCCCCAAGGCTCACAGTAGACGCTACTCACATAATCGAACCGATCGTTGCTGACCCACTCGTTTTTTCCCTGTGTCGAGAGCTTCGCTTCCTGGTCATAACGTCGAATCTGCCCCTTCCCATCCACGAGAACGACGTTGTGTGCACAGGAAGACCGGAAGTAGTGCGTCAGTTCGGTGGCAGCGTAGCTGTAGATGTTCGGATCACCGAGCAGCAGACGGCCGTTGCTGTACAGCGAGAACGACAGCTTGTCCTCATGCTGATGTGACGCCCCCCAGGGTGCCCCGTCGAAAAACAGATGCTGCCCATCCGGACCCCACTTGTCACGCATCACATACAGGCCTGCATCCTCCCAAGCGTGCGAGCAATGATCCGGTGCCTCGCCGGACTCACCGTGTGTCGCGCCCCAACGGAAGTCCTCTCGATCGAACGCATCGGCCGCCCCATCGAGTAGGCTAGCCGGATCCATCGGATTAGGATTGCAGTCGTTGAATGTCGGGAGGATGTGATTGGGCTGCGCGGAGAACAGATACATCTCGTGTGCGCGCTCGACGAGTGCCGTGAAGTCCACAGGCAGATTCACCTCGCGGGCCTTCGCCGCCTGCACGACAGCAAACAGCGACGAAGTCGGGAACACGTGATATCCATGCGTCAGCTCGAACTGGAACCCGTCGTCGTAGTACGCGAAGCTGTTGATCCACATGAGTCGCCGCATCGCGATCCGCAGATACGTATCGGCCAGCTGAAGCTCGGGCGAGAAAAGCGCCGCCACGGCGAGCCCCGAACACTCAACCTGATACCAATTGTTGGCTCCTCCGCAGAACGCGATCAGATACCGGATATGATCGAGCCGCGAGTGTGCGAGCATTGCGTGGATATCATCCGTGAATGCGTCGGTTTCTCCCATCGCTGCCACAGCCGCCGGCCACATGTTGCACTGACGATTCCCGACCTCGAGCGTCCGCCACGGTCCCTGGATATGCCAGTGATTCGGGATCGGGCACTGGTCATACCACGACTTCAGCAGCCGAGCCGTGTGATCTGCATACTTCGTATCGTCTGTCTGCTGGTATACGGCGGCAAGATTCTGCACAAAAGCATGACAGTTGAGGCTGACCGTCGATTCGACATCATCGAACATCCGAAGATGCCAGTCGATATCGCTCCCAAACTGATGCCGAAGAAGCATGTGTGCGCGAAACGTGAACAGGTTGTTGCAGATCCCGTCAGCATCCTCTACGTCGGCCTGCATCTTGTAATCCGGTGAGGCCGCACGCTTCTGCCACGGCCTGTCGGCAAGCATCGCCCCGAGGTCCTTGTGCGCAACAGGCGTCACCATTTGAGTGCCATAGTCCTGCGGCCGAATGTGTAGACGATCAGAGCGCGAATGATCGATCAGCCTACCCCACATTCGCTCCTGCAACGTAATCAGGTCGGCCAAAATCGAGGCATCCATCGCCTCAGCGACTTCACACACCACGCGGACACAGTTCGCCATCACCTGATCCTCGAGCGCCGCTTTCCGCATGTGCGCAACCGAAGCCAGGCGCGCGCACCCCGTCACCCGCCATAGCTCCGCCTCCGGATAATCTGCAAACAGATACCCGAACAAAGCCAGACACGTCCCGTTCAGCAGACGACCGTCCCCATCCTGAGCCGAGGGATGAAATCGTCCTTTGTATCCGGGCGTGTTGAACACCAACAGATACTCCGCAACAGCATAGGCCGCATCGTTCGCCGGTGGATCATCCAGAATCAGACTCAGTGCGGCTCGAGCTGCCCCCTCAAGCCCCCAAGGATCATCCGGTTCCCAGGGCTGTATTTCCGGCGGCGCACCCACCGGCACCTCGCCTGCATACGGCCTGAGAATCTCTATCTTTCTTTTGATCTCAGTTTCCATCCTATCAACCTATCGAAAGTGTGAAAAGAGCAGAAACACCCCCTTCGATATTCTACATTGCCTTTCCGCCCCTACATCATCCAACTACCCCCAGCAACAGTAACCGCCAACCCCGTCAAATATTCCGACTCCTCCGACGCCAGGAACGCCGCCATCTTCGCAACATCTTCACCCGTTCCGATTCGCCCTAGCGGTGTCAGACTGCTTACGCGTTCGATCATCTGCTCACGATATTCCTCAGTCAAAGTTCCTTCGGGTTTCAGACCTGAAGCCATTCCGTTTAGCCGTTCTGTCTCGATAAGACCTGGACAGATCGCGTTCACCCGGATCCCGTGCGGTGCCAGCTCCCCGGACAGCGATTGAGTGAACCCGATCACGGCAAATTTCGACGCGCTGTATGCTGCAAACCTGGGACTGCCCTTCTTGCCCGAAACAGAGGACATATTGATGATTCGTCCCCCATCACCTCGTTCGATCATCAGTTTCGCGACCACTTTCGAACAGAGAAACGTCCCCTTTGTATTCACCGTCATCACGTGATCCCAGAGCGCCTCCTCCAGTTCGACCACGGTTACCGGATCCTTCCCGGCAC
>DPVD01000297.1:701-2935 GCA_003526745.1 Candidatus Latescibacterota bacterium | reverse complement strand
TCGATGAATACCAGATTCCTGAAAGCAATCGTGATTCTGCTGATCGTGTTCTTCACCCGTCTGGATGCGAAGGAAGCCGAGAAGCCGAATGTGGTATTTGTCCTTGTCGACGATGTCGGCACGGGTGACATCAAGTGCTACTACCAGAAAACCAAGGTCACAACTCCAAACATTGACAAGCTGGCGAGCGAAGGGATGCGGTTTACCCAGGCCTATGCCCCGGGTGCGGTCTGTTCGCCTTCACGCTACGCACTGCTGACTGGCGCCTACCCGTGTCGTGGTCCCCTGAGAGACAAGCCAGCGAGGTATTACACGCCGCTGACGATAAGTCCGGACCAGATGACCTGGCCGCGGTTCATGAAGCAGCAGGGATACCGCACCGCGCACATCGGCAAATGGCACCTGGGGTTTGGGAAGGAGACGATTGCCAACTGGGCGGGTGAGATCAAGCCGGGCGCCAACGATATCGGATTCGACTACCATCTCGGGCTGCCGACGAACCATAACGACGGCTGGAAGACCTACGTCGAGAACCACAGGCTGCTCTGGCTGAAGGACAGTGTGACCGAGTTGGCCGGAAAACCCACTCACGAACAGCTGATGCAGATTCGCTACGACGACGAGGTAGATTCAACGCTCACGGGTAAGGCTATCGAGTTTATGAAGGAGAATCGAGACGAGCCGTTCTTTGTCTACCTTGCGCTCGTAGCGACGCACACCCACATCACGCCGGCCGTCCAGTTCCGCGGGACAAGCGAGATCGGGCAGCTCGGGGACTACATAAATGAGCTAGACTATCACGTCGGGGAGATCTCGGATGCTCTCGACGATCTCGGCCTGGCGGACAATACGATCCTGGTCTTCTCGAGCGACAACGGCGGGCAGCGGAACGACGTTCGCAATGCTGGGAAGGTTCTGAACCTGAGGGATGCTTCTCAGGATGTGCAGGAGAAGGCGAAGAGCGCGAAGACCGATGCGAGGACGAAGTTCGGACACAAAACCAACGGCGATTTTCGCGGATACAAGGGTAGCAACTACGAAGGCGGTTTCCGGGTGCCCTTCATTGTCCGCTGGCCCGGAAAGGTACCTGCAGGAAGTGAGTCCGATCAGATGATAACGCTTGCCGACGTTTTTGCGACGACGGCCGGCCTTCTTGGCGAGCAGATGCCCGAATCCGCAGGAGGCGACTCCTTTGACCTGAGTCCCGTTCTCCGCGGAGAGGAAGTGAAGAACCGCATTCGAACAACCGCCATACTGCAAACGGGTCATGGCCTCCTGTCTTTCAGGGATGGCGACTGGAAGCTTCGGTTCACGAAAAGGCCTGAATGGACAGGCCCGAACGTGAAGTTCGCAGACGCACCCTATGAGCTTTACAATCTTGCCGACGATCCGTTTGAGAAGAACGATCTGGCGGTTAAGATGTCAGACAAGGTATCGAAGATGGAGGATCGCCTAATGGTCCTGATCGAACGTGGACGTACGCACTAGTGCCCCCAATCTGATATTACTTTGACGCAAGAATCGGAAAACAGAGGATGTGGAATTCGAGTGCTCAATGAACGAGAGTGAGGGTAGGATCCGAGATTTGCTATTTATGGTGGTGGCTGTCGTGGTGACGTTTGGGGCTGCTTGGGTGAGCGCCCAGTTCAGCCCGGGGGACTGGTACGCTTCGCTTGTCAGGCCGCCTTTGGTTCCGCCAAACTGGGTGTTTGGGCCGGTCTGGAGCTTGCTATATACAATGATGTCTATAGCCGCTGTGATGGTACTGCGTGCTGGGGTGTCACGTCCTGATGTGCAGGTGGCAGCGGCGCTGTATGCCGTCCAGATTTTGCTGAACGGGGCTTGGTCTTGGCTCTACTTCGGTGAGCACCTGATCGGGTGGGCGGTCGTCAATATCGGGCTTCTCTTGTGCGCGATTCTGCTGACGGCTCGGGCATTCAGTCGGATCCGTCCGTGGGCCGGAAGGCTTATGATTCCGTATTTAGCGTGGATCGGGTTCGCGACGTATCTGAATGCTGGGTTCTTCTGGCTCAATGAATAAATAGCGATACGGTGCCAATTCTCCCTTCCACCCATTAGCTACGCGCAACCACCTCGCCCAACAGCACGAATTCTCGCGGCTCCAGCCTTGTCGGAGTGAGCCCTCACCTATCCAGTGACGTAGCACCCTCCTTGTCGCTCCGGTCCCGGAGGGCTTGGACGCCGCAGTCAACATGATCAGCCACGCCGACTAA
>DPVD01000297.1:0-333 GCA_003526745.1 Candidatus Latescibacterota bacterium | reverse complement strand
ATTTGGTTAGTCCTGATTTCACGTTGCTTCTGCTTCCCGAAAAAGTAGACGATGTCGCAGGTTCGATGCCCTCTACTGGCGCATATCTGGGGGATCGGAAAAGTCTGACGGCTGTGCTCCTAAACAGTAGGGGCCGCCGGCTTGCACCGACGGCCCCTTTAACGAGCCCGTAATCTTCTTTGAGATTACTTGAGATACATCATCTTTCTGACAGACCTAAAGACATCCGACTCCATTCTTACAAGATAGAGCCCTGACGCTACGTCCCGCCCAGAGTGGTTCTTCCCATCCCAAACAACCCTGTGGTAACCGGCACCGAAGGGGGCATCAACA
>DPVD01000401.1:4321-4604 GCA_003526745.1 Candidatus Latescibacterota bacterium | reverse complement strand
CATCCAGCGAGGCACTCTTCTCCGCCAGCTGTGTGCGAAGCTCAGCGGCAAGGCCTCGTGAGGAGGCGATGCCCAGCTTGCAGGTGTCGGTCCCCGGACAAGCCGTTACGTCGACGATTGAGCTCGCGCCTGGCGCTCCAAGGCCTGCTGCCTCCAAGGCCTGATACAGCTCAGGAATGTCCGCTTCGCTGACCCATCGGTAGACGACGTTCTGCTCGACCGTCGTGCGGACCGTGTCTCTGACATATTTCCTCGCTAGATCCGCCATCAGCCGGAACTGATC
>DPVD01000401.1:3636-3953 GCA_003526745.1 Candidatus Latescibacterota bacterium | reverse complement strand
CTGCTCGTAGACGTTTGTCGCATACCACTCGCTGAAGGCCTCTGATTTAGCGACGCCGTTCAGGGAGACCGCGTCTTTGAGCGGTGTCTCTTCGAACCTGTCGATATCGGAGAGGTAGGCTGTCCACCCATCGTCGTGCGGGAGAATCTTGCGCTCCTCCTCGACCAGGTTCTTGAACTCGTCGAGACCGAGCTTGGAGATCAGGAACTTTAGACGCGCTCTTGCACGGTTGTTCTTCTCGCCGAGACGGGCGAAGACACGTGCGATAGACTGGATCATCGGTAGCAGCTCTTCGACCGGGAGGAACTCGTACATCA
>DPVD01000401.1:3158-3290 GCA_003526745.1 Candidatus Latescibacterota bacterium | reverse complement strand
CCTCCAACGTAGAACTCGAAACCGCGCTTGTCCCCCTCGACCTTCGCAATCACACCGACATCGTGCATTGACGTGAGCCCGCAGGCTTCGTGTGCGCAGCCGGAGAAGGCGATCTTGAATTTGCGGCCGAAG
>DPVD01000401.1:0-2863 GCA_003526745.1 Candidatus Latescibacterota bacterium | reverse complement strand
GCGATCTTGAATTTGCGGCCGAAGTCCTGACAGTCCGGGTGTCCGAGGAGGAATTGCGTGGCGCCATCTGCGTAGGGTGTGACGTCGAAGGTCTCTGTTTTGCATACGCCTGACAGCGGACAAGCCGTGATGTTCCGGATCGAATTGCCGCAGGCCTCCTGAGTGGTGATCCCGGAGGCAGCGAGGCGTCGCATGATCGACGGTGTATCATCGATGTGGACATAGTGAAGCTGGATGTCTTGGCGGGTCGTGATGTGGAGGATCCCGTCCGAGTATTCCTCGGCGAGCTCGGCGAGGACGTCCATCTGATCAGCCGTCAGTCCACCGAAGGGAACCTTGATGCGCTGCATGCCAGGCGCATCCCAGACGGTTGCGACACCCTTGGTCAGATCCTCGCAGGGATACTCGAGGACTTGGGTTTTCTGGCCGTCGAAGCGCTGTCCATTGTCGTAGCGCTGACCGTAGACGCCCCGCCGGAGTCGTGTCTCTCCGAAGAGCTCGTCGGCGATCTTGTTCTGTCGCTTGAGTTCAAGCTGAGTCTCGTAGATGTCGATGTCCCGACCCAGATCTTCGGGGATCTGGTCTCCGAGGTGCTCTTTCCAAGCCTGTGCTTCACTCATAGCCCGTCACCTGTCAGTTTGATTGCTATGTCGGTCAACAACAGTGTTTATTTGTCATAAGGTCATTGATAATCTTGACTTGTCAATCCCATCTGTCAAGCTCATTACCCTCCGATTTGATACATCTCGACCTTCTTCAACCCACTCATGGGCGTCTGATCCGTGCGCTGTTCCGAGTAGCGGTCGTCTCGCCCCGTCCAGATTGAAGCAATCCGGGTCTCGAGATCTTGGTCGGAGTCCCCAGAACGTAGGAGATCTCTGACATCAGTTCCGGACGCGGCGAACAGGCACGTGAAGAGCTTCCCGTCGGTCGAGAGCCGCAGACGGGTGCAGTTCCCACAGAAGGGTTGTGTGACCGAGGCGATCACACCGATCTCTCCGCCACCGTCGACGTAGCGGTATCGTCTCGCAACCTCTCCGGTGTAGTTCGGTTCGATCGGTTCGACGGGAAGGACGTCGTTGATCTGGGTGATGATCTCGTCGGCGGAGACGACGTGTTCCAGCTTCCAGTCGTTCCGGTTGCCAACATCCATATACTCGATGAACCTGACGATGTGGCCGGTTCCGTGGAAGTGTTTGGCGAGATTGACAAACGTGTGATCGTTTACGCCGCGTTTGATGACGGTGTTGATTTTGATAGGGGTAAGACCCGCGCGTTCGGCTGCTGAGATAGCTTCCAGCACGACGTCTGGCGAAACGTCGCGACCGGCCAAGGTCCGGAAGACTTCGGGCTCCAGAGAGTCGAGCGACACGGTAACACGGTCAAGTCCGGCCGATCTAAGATCTTTGGCTGTGTCCGCCAGGAGCACGCCGTTTGTCGTCAGCGTGAGGTCTTCGACTTCCGAGAGCAAGGAGATGGGCTGGATCAGCCTGCCAATCTTCCTTCTGAGAAGCGGTTCACCACCGGTGATCCTGACCTTGGTCACACCCAGCCGAGTTGTTGCCCGGACGACGCGCTCGATTTCCTCGAACGTTAGGATCTCGTCTCGCGGCATGAACTCGTACTTTTCGCCGAAGATTTCGGCGGGCATGCAGTATGGGCACCGGAAGTTGCAGCGATCTGTGACAGAGATACGTAGATCGTGGAGGGGTCTGGAGAGACGATCGCTAGGTGACATTGCGTGCTCTGCTGCTGACCGGGGTCCGCGAGGGGATCAGTATGTCTCAGCCATGGTGATCGCGTCGGCGAACTGGCTCTTGTCGATGATCGCGCCGCGAATCTTGGCTTCGTACAGGAAGGTGCCCTGAAGGATGGCGCCCCGCAGATCGACACCGCGGAAGTCCGTTGAGTTTACAACGGCGTTCGTGAGGTTGGCGCCTCTGAAGGATGTCGCTCGTCCGGACTCGTTTGGGAAAGATGCTTCGATGACGCCGATTTTGGCATCGGTTAGGTCGGCACCGCTGAAATCGGCACCCCCGACGTTGGCTCCCGAGAGGAACGACCAGACGAGGTTAGCGCCAGAGAGGTTCGCTCCGAGCAGGTCGGATGCGACGAGGTATGCCTTGTGGAGGTTTGCCCCGCTGAGGTCGGCTCCTCGGAGGGTGGTCTCGTGAAGGCGCGCTTCTCTGAGATCGCAACCCGAGAGGTTCGCTCTGGTGAGATCGGCCCGCGAGAAGTCGTAACCCGAGAGGTTCTCGCCAGTCAGGTCGATGCCCTTCAGATCCTCTCCAACAAGGCTCGAGGTCTCTGCAAGACGGGCTAGAATCTGGTCCTTCGACAGGATGGTTTCGGCCATCCAAACCTCCAATTTTCGACGCAGAAACAGCTATCTTCGATTAGGTTGAGAATATATAGTAATGCCAAAGGGCGTCAACGCTAAATGCGTTGTCAGACAACAAGATATGGCAAAGGCTGAATCGCAGAGTCCGCGGAGGACGCAGAAGGGGCGCGATTAGGCCAGCTGCAATGGATAGAAGCCCAGAAATTGGCAAGCGACCTGCCTCGGATGAACGGAGAGATATGAATCCATTCCTTGATATCGATCAGAAGATGCTTGGGGACATTCATACGTCCTCAGAAGCCATGGATAACCTGACCGTCCTTTGCGACGATTTCGGGTCACGGTTTGGGGGAACGCCTGGGGAAAGAGCGGCTGCCGATTTCTTCAGGGACAAGTTCCGGGAGTATGGGTTGGGAAAGTCGAAGAAGGAGTCTTATCGATACGCGTCCTGGAAGAGGGGGGAGACGGTTCTGCAGGTGATCGAGCCTGTGCAAAAGGAGATTCCGTGTATCGCGTTGCCTT
>DPVD01000004.1:3568-15614 GCA_003526745.1 Candidatus Latescibacterota bacterium | reverse complement strand
GACGATCGTTCACGAAACTAGCGCAGTGCCGATTTCGGATGATATACCGTTAGAGAAGGCTGCACTCGTTGTATGCGGTGTGATGACGGGAGTGGGTGCTGCGATCAACACCGCTGAAGTTCAGGCTGGATCTTCTGTCGCCGTATTCGGTTCGGGTGGCATCGGCCTGAACGTGATTCAAGGCGCAGCAATGGCAGGTGCAAACACTATCATCGCTGTCGATAGGAATCCTCTCAAACTAGAATTCTCGATGCGATTCGGGGCGACCCACACGGTGGACGCGAGTGAAGAGGATCCAGTGGAGCGGATCCGTGAGCTGACTGGTGGACGCGGCTCGGACTATGCCTTCGAGGCGATTGGGAACGCGAACGTAATGCGGCAGGCCTATGACAGCACACGACGAGCAGGCACTGTCGCCGTCATCGGAATCGCGAAGTCGGATGACGACATCAGCATACCGGCAAGCTCCCTCGTCCGGGACGAGAAACGAATCGTCGGATCCTTCTACGGATCAACAAGGCAGCGGGTCGACCTGCCCAAGATGTTCGAGTTGTATCAGTCAGGGCACCTGAAGCTGGATGAGTTAATCACAAAGACATATCCAATCGAAAACACGCAGGAAGCGTTTGATGACCTGATCGCGGGGAAAAACGCAAGAGGAGTCCTCGTCTTCTAGTTGTCCCACACTCCCATGGTCTCGTCACCGATCGGCACGACAACAGAATTGACGCAGTCCACTCTCTTTGTGATACCGAGCAGGGGGCAGCGATCGCTCTCCTCCAAGCCGCAGTACTCATGGAATGAGACGATCGTAACGTATATGTCGTCCGAAAACAATGGCATCACGTCTATGTCATCCTCTTTTACCATCTCACAGACGGCATAGAGTCCCAAGTTGCCAAGCAGCAGAATGTCTCTAAAAAAATTAACATACCCCTCATGCAACCATGAACCACATTACCGAGACAGTACCTTCGAGCCAGCAGGAATGGGAAGCCCTGAAACCCGACATCCTCCGGGAAGTTCAGAGCGTGATGGGAGCGTTCCCCTCGATCGATCGGTCAAAACCCCCTGTTTGGACCGTGACCGATGAAACGCCTTTAGAGCGATACGTTCGGCTCCGGATCGTGTATGAAGCTGACCCGGGTTGCGAGACAACGGCATTCCTCTGCATCCCGAACGAGCCCACCGGGCAGGGCGGTTTATGTCTTCATCCGACCAACCACAATCACGGCTATGAGGACGTTGTCGGGCTGAGTGGTCGGCCAAACCGGAACTATGCGAGCGAGCTAGCTGAGCGCGGCTGCGTCACCATCTCACCGTCCTACCCACTGATGGCCGGCTACCAGCCCGACCTAGCGGGTCTCGGATACGTCAGCGGCACAATGAAAGCCATATGGGACAATATCCGAGCCCTCGATCTCCTGAGTTCGCTGGACGAGGTCACTGATAACGTCTTTAGCGCCATTGGACACTCGCTCGGCGGCCACAACTCGGTCTACACAGCCGTGTTCGACGACCGTATTCAGGCCACTGTATCGAACTGTGGGCTCGACTCGTATCTAGACTACTACAACTGGGAGCCAGGCAACGGCTGGTCCCAAAAACGCTACATGCCCCGCATCGGGTCCTTCGGCTCTCCGGAAGCCATCCCCTTCGACTTCCACGACCTGATCGCCTCACTAGCCCCACGTGCCTGCCTAGTTTCCGCTCCCATGGGCGATACCAATTTCAAGTGGCAAAGCGCCGCCGCCATCGTCGATTCTGCCCGATCCATATATCGACTCTACAAGGCCGACTCGTCGCTACAGATCATCCATCCCGATTGTCCTCACGACTTCCCACCTGATGTTCGCGAACAATGTTACGCTTTTCTGGAGAAACATTTGACCTTAGGTGTTCCGGTCTAGTGAGCCAGAAAACAATTAGAAATTTATCAAGAGCTCAGGGTGCAGAGAAATCTCAATCGCGCTCCCCGTTTCTAATCTTTGATAATTGTCATTTATCACTCCCATACCCCGACTCCCTATAGGTCTCCTCATAATCCTCCGCCTCAATCAGCTTCCTCACCGCCTCCTCTCCCCCTCCCTGCTTCTCCAGATACGCCTCACAGATCTGCCGCCCGATGAAACAGCCTAGATCCGCAGGCCTCTCTACAACGGTATTCCCGTTCTCGAGCCAGTCGCTGGCATCGGTGTCATCCATAACCTCTTTGAAGGCTAACCAAAGCTCCTCTTCGTGCAGTCGGCCGTAGTCGTAAGGAGTCGTTTCATCTCTCCTTCGAGTGACCAGCTCGGTCATTATCACGGCTACACCTTCGCGGACCGACTTGGCAAGGAGCGAGTCCTCGCTTCTCTCAAGAACTTTCTGCTGGATGTGGACAAGTTCGTGGATCACTATAGACGGGATCTCCGAAACTGGCCGGACTAGAGCTCTCTGCCAAGGGCGCAAAGTCTCAATAGGTGACCTGTTGATCTTACCGAACATCTCTGCACCGACCAAGAGACCACTCGGCGAGGTCGTTCCTCTGCACGAGAGCCTGCCGATCACAAACGTCGTCGTCGGGATATGCAGAGACGGGTAGAGCTTCAGGAATCGCTTATAGAAATGTCGGATCTCACCCTCGAACTCTCGGATTCGCATCGTGCTTCTCCGGGTCGAGCGGTAGTAGGCGTCGTATCTCGTCACGTGCTGCTCGAAATCCTCGACGATCCCAAGACGCAAGTCGATGAAGTCGCGCATTCCCTTGCTCGCGACGTCGAAGTAGGCTGCTTTAAACAGACCGATCCGGTCGGTAGTAGGTAGCCGGTCGGCAGCATCGAAAGCTCGCCAGAAGTTGTCGATATCCGTCGTGATCAGGTCTGGCATGTGTATCGGAGTCGCGCTTCCATCATCAGTTGAACTTTATTATCTTCGTGATCTGGATCGTTTCACTTACGGGTCGAAAGGGGTTACATGGCATCGGGAAAACGCATCCGAGTCGCGGTCGGTGGGCAAGGCCGGAGCGGATATAATATCCACACGAACCAGCTAAAAGAGACTACCGACAAGTTCGAGATCGCGGCAATCGCCGATCAACTTCCCGAGCGAAGAGAGGATGCCGAGGTCCAGTTCAGAGTTCCGGTCTACGATGACTGGCGACCGATGCTCAAAGAAGGCGGATTCGACCTGTTCGTCAATTCACTCCCCACACCGCTGCACGTGGACGCAACGATCGAAGCGCTCAACAACGGCTACCACGTCCTCTGTGAGAAACCGATGGCTCGGACGGTCGCCGATTTTGACCGGATGGTCGAGGCCGCCGAAAAGAACGGGAAAGAACTATTCCCCTTCCAGAACAACCGCGTCCAGCCCTTCTTCGACAAGATCCAGGAAATCATCGCCTCGGGCGTGATCGGCGACCTGATCCACGTGAGATCGACCTGGAGCGGTCACAGGCGCAGGTGGGACTGGCAAACACGACAGGATCTGTGGGGCGGCAGCCTTCTGAACACGGGGCCGCACGCTGTCGACCAAGCACTCTGTCTATTCGGGTGGGACAATACACCCGAAGTCTTCTGCCGGATGGACTGCCGTAACCCGTTCGAAGGTGACGCGGAGAATCACATCACGCTCACGCTCTATGACCCGGATCGGAAGGCACCACAGATCGACATCGACATCAGTTCGTGTGTCCCCTACCCCGACGATTACACATACGTGATCAGCGGCGAATACGGAGGTATAAAGGGCGGAGCGAGATCACTGCAGTGGAAATACTATGACTCGGACACGGCTCCTAATCACGACATGTGGCTCTGGTCCATCGACAGGAAGTATCCTCGTGAAGAGCTGGACTGGATCGAGGAATCCTGGACTCTCGAAGAAGCCAAAACAGAGGGTGCCGTCGGCTACACACTTGAATCGATGAAGAGCGGACCTAGCCGAATCTACGATAACATCTACGATGTTCTGACAAACGAGGCTGAGAAACTGATCAAACCCGAGCAAAGCCGGAAGCAGGTTGCCGTGATGGAAGAGTGCCATCGCCAAAATCCGCTGCCCCGACGAGACCAGAGCATCTCGTTCAACCTGTGACGCGCGCGCGATCGAAGAGCACCGGCACCGCGTCGTTGCCTTCTCTGTATGGTCCAGAATCGTGTTCAAGAACTAGCGACTGACTTTATGATAATGATCGGCAGCACCAAGTCCCTCGCAATGATGCTCGGCACACACGGATACAGCATCGAATGTCGGACAAGCTGACAGTCCCACGCAGGACGTGGGGTAACACCGGCCTCTCGATCCCGGTCATCCCGTTCGGAACGCAGGGCTTCGGGAATAACTTCGGTCCTGTCTCCGACGAGGAGGCCTGCGAGCTGATCCGCTATGCCGTCGACATCGGTGTCAACCACTTCGATTGCGCACGATGCTACGGAGACTCACTCAGAAAGCTGGGTCTGGCGATCAAGGAAGGTGTCGTTGAGCGTGATGAGCTCGTGATCAGCGGGCGACTATGCTGTCACAGCGCAGCCGAGTGGGGCGGGTATGGCGAGGGCACACCGGACTACTCGAAGGAACGTGCTCTCGCCGACATCGAGAATCAACTGTCGATCCTAGGGATCGAGAAATTCGATGCCATGCTCATTCACGATCCGGGTGCAATTGAACCTACGCTTGCCGCTGGCGGCACACTCGAAGGTCTTGAGCGTGCTCAGGACAAAGGATGGGTCGATTACTTGGGCTATGGCATGCGTCCCCACGACTTCCATCTAACGGTCATCGAAACAGGACGTACCGACGTGCTCCTGACGTTCAGCGACTTCAACCTCCTTAACCAAACGGCTCGCGACACGGTACTGCCTGCGGCCTACGCAAGCGGCATGGGAATCCTAAATGGGTGGTCGATCATGCGTGGCTACTTGACGGGGGAGCCCGTGGAGACCTTCGTACAGAAGGAAAAGTGGAACGAGGATCACGAGCGATCTGAACGTATGCGAAAATGGGCAGAGAAGTTACGGCTTAACCTTCTGGAGCTCGCACTTCAGTTCTGCCTCAGGGACGACAGAGTCCACGGGAACCCGATCGGGAGCCTGAACAAGGAACAGCTCGAAGCCAACGTCAGGGCGGCCAACGCGACGCTCGCGGACGCAACCTTCGAGCAATTCCTCGCCGAACACCTGTAAACAATCGGGCAACACAAAGCGAAACAGATCAGAACGTGGTTATACCCGACCATCAAGAGAACCTGGATCGGATAGGACTTCACAGAAAGGTCGACCAATCTTAGGGTGTCGAACAAGCAATCCAGCGAGGATCATAGGCAACAGGCCGCATCGATAAGTTCGAGGATCGCCGAAAGGGTTCGGAAGACGAGCGGAACAAAGGCGCCTCGGATTCGACGAATCGGAAGCGTTGGCCGAGAAGAGGAGTTTCTTTCCTTAAAATCAACGCCACGTCGAAGATTCGAATACTTTCTCACGTGCTTATATTAATCGGGCGGCTTCCACTGCTGTCCAAGTTCTAGGCGAAATGCCAGATGGGAACGACACCATGATCTCTTCCCTCTCAACTCTGTTCGAGGACCGACATCACGAGCACTTCGAGAAACACGGATATGTGACTCTCGGAAGTCTGCTGTCAACCTCAGAGCTGTCCGGCCTCCAACGACGTGCGGAAGACCTGATGATGGGAGATGTCACAATCCCGGGAGTGACCTTTCAGCTCGATGGCAGGACCGAAGAATACAAGCTTGAGTCCCGAACGGTCGGCCCATCAAAGAAATCGCTCGACTACAGACGGCTCGACGAGTTGCACAACGATCCTCTGTTTCTCGAATACATGCAAAACCCCGTGTTCCAGCAGCTCACGAGACACTATATCGGGGAAAATGTCTCGATCTTCCGGTCGATGTTTATGAACAAGCCTGCCAGCAAGGGAACCGAACTCCCTTGGCATCAGGATGTGGGTGTAGGCTGGGGGATTGACTCAACACCAGCCACGACCGTATGGACTGCGCTCGACGATGCCACGATCGAGAGCGGCTGCATGCAGATCGTCCCAGGCAGTCACAAGCTCGGAGTTCTGAACGAGGGTCATTTCATTTCGGAGGAGGAACAGCAGCAGTACTGCAAACCCGAGAAAATTTTTGATCTCGAGGTCCGGGCTGGTGAAGCGGTCCTGATCCACAACCTCATGCTCCATCGGTCCGGCGTGAACAGCACTGACAACCCTCGTCGCGCATTCAGTGTCGCCTACATGGATGCCTCTACACGCAACGTCAAGACGGGTGAGCCCTACCCACTGATCTTTGGCCGGGGCGCGCTCAACTCCCTCGTCTAGTAACCTACCTCTCATCGTGCAGTTCGAATTCTCCGACAAAGCTGCCGTAGTGACCGGCGCCGGTTCCGGGATCGGCAGAGCATCGGCAATCGAGTTTGCCAGACACGGGGCCCGTGTAGCAATCGCCGACATCGACCTTCACGGCGCCGAAGAAACCGCACAAACGATCTCGGAGTTGGGCGGCACCTGTCTGGTCATCCAGACGGATGTCTCCGATGCCGAATCTGTTCGCGGCATGATCGATGTGATCGTGTCCGAGTTCGGCGGGCTCGACTACGCGCACAACAACGCGGGTACGGAAGGTCAGATCGACTCGTCTCGCGGTACGTTGGAGACAAGTGAGGAAGAGTGGGATCGACTCCTGGCAATCAACCTGAAGGGCGTCTGGTTGTGCATGCGCGCTGAGATCCCACACATGCTCGAACGAGGCGGCGGGGCCATCGTCAACTCGGGTTCGATCTCGAGTCTCGTCGGTTCCACCGCGGGATTCGTTGCCTACTCGGCCAGCAAGTCCGGCATCCTCGGATTGACGCGATCGGCGGCGCTCGAATTTGCCTCTCGAGGCATCCGAGTCAACACGGTCTGCCCGGGCTACATCGAGACACCCCTGTGGCAGAAGTATATCGACGAGGATGAGTCGGTCAGAGATACGATCACGAATCGGCAGCCCATCGGTCGGCTCGGGACGGCGGAAGAGGTAGCTCAGGCAGTTACGTGGCTTTGTTCGGAAGCTTCAGGGCTTGTGACAGGTGTAGCGTTGCCGTTAGATGGTGGGTTTACGGCGATGTAAGGCTAGACAAGCAGCACGGGGCGAGGTGGGCCTGTAAGTCACCCTCGCGCGCGTTGCTTGAGAGGGGTCAAGTCGTGAGTTGTATCGCTTCCCAAGTGTACGTTCCGGATCATCGCCTGTTGCGCACTCGTAAGCTCTCCGATCCTTACACTGACGCCTTCCATCAGTTCGTACACATTGACAACCGAACGGGACGCTTCCATCGTTGCCTCTATCGCGGGTCGAAGCATCAGCGTTCGAATATGGATCATGCACGTGCAGCAGCAGTTGATGAATAGCCTGATTCCGATGCCCTTGTATCCACCGTTGTTGAACAGTCTCCTATCAGTGCGGAAATGAAAATCACATCTGTCGAATCCTTCAACATCGAGATCCCGATCACGGCGGAGCAGGAAGAGCTTCGCTACTACAACAAGACCGGCGTCACGCGTATACGCACCGACGAGGGTATCACAGGATACGGCTGGGCGAGTGTCGACCCCGATGCAGCTAGGCAAATGCTTGTCGGCAGAGACCCTCTGCAGGTCGAACAGCTCGTCGCAAAAGGCCTCGGACATGATTTCTACGGCGCCGAGAACGCTCTGTGGGACATCGTCGGCAAGGCGTTCGAGCAACCGCTACACAAGCTCTGGGGTAACTGCCGGGACGAGATGCGCCTCTACCTCACGACCGTATGGCCCGTCGATGTACACCAGACACAGGTCTCACCCGAGCAGCAGGCAATCGACATCGAGCACTACGCCTCACTCGGCTACGACGCATTCAAGATTCGGATCTGGCGTCCCGACCTCATTGACGATGTCGAAGTCGTGAAGCAGGTCCGCTTCCGTCTGGGAGGACCAGACAAAGTCTCGGTCATGTTCGACCGCACAGGTGACGGCCCCGGCGAGGGATGGGACTACGAGACAGGTCTTCGGGCTGCCCAAGCGCTGCACGAAGCTGAAGCGCAGTGGCTAGAAGAACCGTTTGTTCGAGGTGACATCGAAAGACACGCCCGCCTGCGAGCCGAGACCGAAATCCCGATCACTGGCGGCGAACACCAGCCGCTCGAGGTCTACGACGACTACCTTGCGGGTCAGGCCTTCGACATAATCCAACCTCACTGCGCCAACATTCTTCTTCACCTGAAGAAGATCGCCGGAGCGGCCGAGCTATTCGGCGTCGATTGCATCTTCCATGGCCAGCACGGCATGAACCTGATCGGATCGCTTCAGGTCGGTGCAACCATCCCGTCCTGCCGAATGCAGGAGATTGTCTTTAACACACCCCCCACGCCTCCGACCGAGGCCTGGTCACCGTTCAACAAGATCGTCAAGTCAGATGTGCTCTTAGAGGTTACGAATGGCCGGGTCCGCATCCCCACAGCGCCGGGTCTTGGGATCGAGGTCGACGACGAGGCCATCGATCGCTACCGAAACTGATGACATCAGCTCAAAGCCCCGAGACCATCTCGCTGCGAGAGATCACGCAGGAAGCGCTGATAGACACGTTCCGGCAGAAATAACCCTTGGGGAAGTCGCTCCTGCACGTAATGGGCTTCTTCTCCAAACGGAGCAGCAGCAAGCATCTCGAACGAATCGCCCGGATCCACAGTAAAGAGGGAGTCGACATCCACCCCGACCTCTTCGACACTTGGCCAGAATAGATGATCGAAATTCTGCGGGTCTACGGTCCCGAATCCGACGACGAACCGGAACTTGCCTGGCATTCCGTCCTGGCACTTGGGATCTCTTGCATAGAATTACCGCTACTACTGTCTGTTCAAAGACGGACCTTTTTCACATTTTTCCTCTCAGCCTATCTTGTTTCCTCGGCGTCATTCCATTATGACTCGCGAGACAAAGGTATTTCTACATTCCACATCAGGTTCTGACCATGCCGAAGATCACATCAGTCTCCCTGACTGAATTCCAATTCGCCATCGATGACATAGGGCTCGAACAAGCCGCAGCCGGTATCGGTAACATGGCCTACGTAAAGGGTGCCAGCTTCCAGGCCAAGCGTTTCGCTGTTCGAATCATCGCAGACGATGAAGTCGCCGGCGAGTATGTGACACACTGGGTGGGAACACCGGCTTCCTTTGCACAGTCACAGATGCTTGCCCCCATATTGCTTGGTCGAGACCCGGAACACCGTGAGTCGATCTATGATGACCTGAAGCGGGAACTCCGGGCATACGACCATATGGGACACGGTCCCCTAGACATTGCGTTGTGGGATCTGTGTGGGAAGCTCAAGAACACGTCGGTCAAATCCATGCTCGGCGGCTACCGCGACAACCTGCCAACCTACGCCAGCACGTATCACGGCCAGGAGTCTCGCGGTGGGCTCTGCGAGCCTAAAGCCTTCGCCGACTTCGCCCAGCAATGCAAGGAACAGGGCTTCCACGGCTTCAAGATCCACGGATGGAACAACGGGAACGTGGAACGAGAAGTCGAAAACCTCCTCGGGGTTCGTGCCCGGGTAGGTGACGGCTGGCGTCTGATGATAGACCCGGCCTGTCAGCTCAGAACCTGGAACGACGCGCTAGCTGTCGGTCGAGCGTGCGACGAAGCGAGCTACTTCTGGTATGAGGATCCCTACCGCGATGCGGCCGTTTCCGCCTATGGCCACCAGAGGCTACGCAAACAACTCAAGACCCCACTCCTGATTACGGAACACGTACGGGGCTTGGAGCAGAAGGCTTCGTTCATGGTCAACGGCGGATGCGACTTGATTCACGCGGATCCCGAGTACGACATGGGGATCACGGGTGCCATGAAGATCGCACACTTCTGCGAAGGGCTGGGTCTGGACGTACAGCTCCACGCGTGCGGGCCTGCACACCGGCTTTGCATGTCAGCGATTCGAAACACCCATCTGTATGAGATGGCCTTGATGGGACCCGGTATGCCCAACATCGTCGCTCCTGTTTATACCTGCGGCTATTCCGATCAGCCGGCAGACCTCCCTGCGGATGGCTCTGTCCCCGTTCCCGATGGACCGGGACTCGGTGTGTCATACGACTGGGAGTTCATTCAGGCCAACAAGACGCAGGAGATCGACATCCGGTAGATCCATACCGATGAACGTCGACCGCTACCTAGAGAGGATTGCCTGCACCGGATCGCGCGATCCAACGGCCGAGATGCTTCTCAAACTCCATCGCACACATCTCTTCGCCGCTCTGCTGTGACCTCCCTTTCGACGTCGATCTCCTCTCTAGTGAGCGCACGCCTTGTCATCCCAGATCTACATAACGCATAACACCCACACGAGAGACACGAATGTCCAACCCGACTGTAGAGCTCCTAAAATCGCACAAAACCGTTCGCCGTTACACCGAGAAGCCCCTCCCCGACGGGCTTCTCGAGGAGCTTATTGCGTGTGGTCAGCAGGCAAGTACATCGAGTAACCTGCAGGCGTATTCGATCATCCACGTGGCTGACCCTGACAAGAAGAACCGGTTGGCCACACTCTGTGCCGACCAGCTCCAAATCAGACAGAGCGCCGCTTTCCTTGCAGTGTGCGCCGATCTCCATCGCGACCGCCTAGCATTCGACCTGCACCAAGGCGAACGGTTCGACGACAGCTACATTGAGGCCATCCTGATCGCGGCCGTCGATGCAGCGCTCGTCATGCAAAACATTGCGATTGCCGCCGAATCGCACGGCCTTGGCATCTGCATGATCGGAGCCATCCGCAATCACCCGATCGAAGTCGGCGAGCTTCTCGATCTCCCAACCCACGTCTTCGCAGTATCCGGCTTCTGCATCGGCTACCCCGACCCCAAGGTCGAAACCACCGTTAAGCCCCGTCTTCCCCTTGCTGCCGTTCTGCACCGGGATCGCTACCTAAACGACGACGCCATGCTCGTGCACATGCAAATCTACAACCACACAATGGCCGAATTCTACAACGAGCAGGGCATGCACAATCGGGATGCCCGGTGGACTCACGTGATGTCCGGACGGGTGGGACGCTTCCACGAGCGTGCGGACATGGATCGCTTCCTCAGACAGCAGGGATACGACTGGCAGAACGAGTGATTGAGCGTACTCTCTTCATCATTTGCCTGACGTGCGCCGCGCTGTTAGGGGCGTGCATGCCGTCGGATCAGGCCACACAGCAGTCACAGCTTAGATCCTCAGACTCAGCCACGGGCTTCGACATCCGCAATACCCGGGCGCCACTCGAGATCGACCCCTCGGTCCTAACGAACCGCTCGTTCGGTGAATCTCCGATGTGGCAACACGCTGTCGCCTCCGGTAGGCTTCCTCCTGTCGCAGACAGACTCCCGAAACACCCGCGCGTCATCATACCCTTCAAGAAAATCGGCCGGTACGGCGGAAAGATTCGTCGTGCGATCACGGGCGACATCGTCCAAGTGCCAGCGACGATGAAGGCCAAGGACGAGGGCCTTCTCACCTTCTCACATCCCATGGGTGACTCAATCGAGCCGAATCTGGCAGAGCGCTGGGAGTTTCGGAATGGAGGACGGGAGCTTTATGTCTACATACGCGAGGGTATTAGGTGGTCGGATGGCTATCCCTTCACAACGGATGATGTCCTCTTCTACTACAACGACCTGCTAATGGACGACGATGGTCGGCCGCTCGACAGAAATGTCACTCCTTCCGCTTTCCTCGTGGACGGCAAACCCGTCAAACTCGAGAAGATCGATGACCTGACGCTCAAGTTCTCTGCACCGAAACCGATGGGCCGCATCCTCTACGGAATCGCAAATCACGACCTGTTCACACTCCCTCTTCACATCTACGGGAAGTGGCATCCCCGACACAGCACGGACGGCGACTACGAAGAGTTCAGAAGGAGAGCGACACGCGCACAGTTCCTTTACACCGAGGGCAATCCGACACTGGCGGCGTGGCGTCCTGTAAAATGGGTGCACGGTCAGCGAGTCGTCTACGAACGGAACCCTTACTACTGGAAGGT
>DPVD01000004.1:0-3275 GCA_003526745.1 Candidatus Latescibacterota bacterium | reverse complement strand
CTTACTACTGGAAGGTCGATACCGAGGGTAACCAACTCCCGTATGTCGACTACCTCGAGTTCACCGTCATCCCCGAAAAGCAGGTCATCCTGCTGAAATTCATGAACGGCGAGCTCGATCTGTTCGGTCGCTACTCCCAGATCGACATGTTCCAAACGCTCAAGCAGGCCGAACGGGAACAGGGCAACTTCACCGTCTATCTCTCCGGCCCGACACCCGCTCAGGTGTTCTACCTCAACTGGGACGCACCGAATCCAAACGTTCGCGAGGCTTTCAGGAATAGGGATGTGCGTATCGCGCTCTCGCTCGGCCTGGATCGAGAAGAGATCAACCAGCTCCTGTTCTATGGATTCCTGGTTCCCGCCGGTTACTCCTTCTACCCGCCGAGCCCATACTACACACTTGAACATTTCAAGCGATACGCCGAGCACGATCGGGATCAAGCTCGCAGGCTCCTCGACCGTGCCGGCTACCGAGACTCTGACGGCGATGGTATCCGTGAGTTCCCGGACGGCAATCCCTTCGCATTCACGATCGACATCGTCAGCGCGGGCGGCACTCAAGACATAACCGAGCTCGTCACATCGCACTGGGCGCACATTGGGATCAAGGTGAACACATTCGCCGCGCTGCGAGACATCATCATCCCGAGACGATTCAGCGGGAATTACGAGGTCCACTACTGGTGGTTCGACGGAGCGGACGACCCCCTTCAGGACCGCTTCGAGTGGGCGATCACAGGACCGAATCAGCCTTACTGGCACCGAAATGCCTCGTCAGAGGGTCCCGACTGGCTCCACAAAGCAACACGTGTAATGGAACTAGCAGCTACGACAACAGACCAGAACAAGCTGCGTGAATACATGATCCAAGCAAGGGACCTACATACCGAAGAAGTGGCGGCAATCCCTCTAGGTGCTGCCTATCGCGTGTGGGGTGCAAACAACCGGCTGGGAAACATTCCGGAGGATGTGTCGTTTGGTGAGACGCACGGTGCGTGGGGACGACCGCTGACTCACGAACAGATATTCGTGAAGCCATAAAGACATTGGCCAATCGCCAGGCTGTCACCAGAGTAGATCACCACGGCTCGACTTTCAGAAAGCCCTTCCAGGGGCAGGTCACACGATACGTCTCGCCCAGCCCGCCGCGCCTACTCGGGATGAAGCGGTTTCGCTTTTCCTCCAACCGAATCTTCCCTAGGTTATTCCCCCATGCCAACCAAAATAGACCAGCTTCTCTCGGACTATCGCGACCAGAACCCACGCTCGTATCAGCTCTTCCAGCGCGCGCAGTCTTCACTGCCTGGCGGCAACACACGGACGGGCGTGTATGTCGATCCGTTTCCTGTCTACCACAAGGCAGGAGCGGGGGTGCACGTAACGGATGTGGACGGAAACGAGCGACTGGACTTCGTGAACAATGCGACGGCGCTGATTCTCGGGCATGGTCATCCCGCGATCGTCGACGCGATCCGCGAAAGGGTCACATACGGGACGGCGTTCTTTGCACCGACCGAGCTTGAAATCGAGCTGGCTGAGCTCCTGAAGACACGCATCCCGTCGATGGAACGGGTGCGATTCTGCAGCTCAGGGACAGAAGCCGTCATGAACACGATTCGCGCCGCTCGAGCGTTCACCGGACGATCGAACGTCGCGAAGTTCGAAGGCGCTTACCACGGGATCGACGATCCCGCCATGATCAGCTACGTGCCACCTCTCGGTAACGAACTCGGGCCCAAGAACCGACCGCATTCAGTCCTCTCATCGCGGGGCCTCGCCCCGGGAACGGCAGAATCCGTCCTCGTCCTTCCTTTCAACAACATTCCCGTCTGCAAAACACTCCTGCGCGAGAACGCCGACCAGCTCGCAGCCCTCATTATCGATCCTCTCTCTACCGCTGCAGGGCTGACTCTTCCTCAGCCCGAATTCCTGCGGGCTCTAAGGGACCTGACAACAGAATTGGGGATTCTCCTGATCTTCGATGAAATCGTCTCGTTCAGGCTGTCTTCAGGAGGGACACAGGACACGTTCGATATCCGACCGGATCTCACCTGTCTGGCTAAGGTTATCGCGGGAGGAACAGCAGGGGGCGCGTTTGGCGGTCGTGAAGACGTCATGGCCGTCTACGACCCGACAGACGGGAGCCCGGGGATCTCGCAGTCCGGCACATACAACGGCAACCCGATCGCTGTGGTCGCGGGTATGGCCGCTCTGAAGGAGATGACCGAGGACGCCTACGGCCGACTGAACAATCTCACCCGAGAGCTGGGGGTCTCACTCGATCAGGTCTTCCACGAAACGGGTATAGAAGCCTGCGTTGTCGTAGCGGGATCGATTTTCCGGATTTACTTCCTCAACACACCACCTAGCAACTACCGGGAGGCAGCGCGAGACTCGAAAGACAAGCATCGCTGGCTCTACTTCTGGATGCTAAACCACGGGATCGCAATCCGCCAAGGCGGCGCAACTTCGCTGCCAATGGCCCAGGTCCACGCAGAGCAGCTGATCGACCAGACTCGTCAGGCGCTGAAGGAGTGGCCTTTCTGATGACGCAACCCATCCCCGACGGTCTCGTCTGTCTCACCTTTGACGATGGCGTCAAATCACAGCATCAGTTTGTGGCCCCGATCCTGAGGGAACTCGGTTACGGTGCGACCTTCTACATATCCGAAGGCCTCCGGTTCCTTGAAGACAAAGCGAGGTACATGACCTGGGAAGAGATCGCCGACCTGGACAGTCAGGGATTTGAGATCGGGAACCACACACGTGCGCACAAGAACGTCACCTCGCAGACGCGGGCGGAACTGCTCAAAGACATCAAATACATCGATCGGAAGTGCAAAGAGCAGGACATCACGAAACCAATGACCTTCTGCTACCCCGGATACTCAAACAGTCCAGAGACCGCAGACGTCGTCAGGTCTCACGGTTTCCTGTTCGCTAGACGAGGCACCGAACCCGAGTTCGAGTATGATCGCGAGGGTGGTCGAGGTCCCGCCTACGACCCTGACGTGCACGATCGGATGCTCGTCCCGACGACAGGCGCAGCAGGCCCCCACTTCGACTTCGATGATTTCCGTTGGGCGGTCGACCAGGCCGTCGACGGTCGGATATGCGTGCTGACCCTGCACGGTGTGCCCGACCTCGACCACCCTTGGGTGCACACCGAGCAGGACGCCTTCGAGAACTACATCGACCACCTGAGGCAAAATGATTGCACGGTCATCGCATTGCGTGACTTAGCTCGATACGCGGGACAAGTGGCGTAATGTC
>DPVD01000434.1:0-2601 GCA_003526745.1 Candidatus Latescibacterota bacterium | reverse complement strand
GCCGGAGCAGCTTCTTCTTCGTCGCTACCGCAAGCGGCTGCGATCATTGAGAGTGTCAACGTCAATGCCAACACCTTCGTTATACGTCTCATAGCCCATGGCCCCCTTTGTTTCCCATAGCGTCTGGCCCCCTTTGCCATAGCGTCTGGCCCCTTTGTTATTTTTGTTGTTGGATTTCTCTATTCCTGTTTGTTCAAGAGAACTGTGTTGTCAAGACCGGCGGTCAGTAATTAAACGGCAAGCCCTTCGAGTAATTCTGAATTCGATGCAAAAGCCATACGGACACTCAGGTCATAGATCTCGAATAGTAAATCCATAGGTTCGAACATCAGACCGTAGCGTTCATTCGGAGACTGCCGTGTATCGCCAATATTGAATTCGCTGCTCGAAACGCCCGGCCGCCTTGGTCAGAGCGATCCCCAGTAGCGGAAGGGGAACGATTGCGGCTATCACATGTGCCGTCCTGAATCTCGCCCCGTTTTCCACAATGAGTGCTCCGATTCCACCGAGTCGTAAGAAGACTTCAGCGATCGCCATCCCGACGACGGCGCGCCCAATCCCGAGCCGAAAGCCGGCCATGACGAACGGGACCGAACTCGGCAGCACTACATGGCGGAACAGCGCCAGTCTCCCCGTGAGGCCGATGGACTGAGCGACCTCCACGAGATCAGTCGGTGTCTCGCGCACCCCTGCATAGACATTCAGTAGAACGGGAAAGAACGAGGAATAGGCAACAACGACCATCCTGCCGGTAAAGCCAAACCCGAACCACATCAGCAGGAGTGGTAGAAGTGCGATCAGTGGAACGCAGTAGATGAAACTCATCAGCGGCAATAGCGCCATGCCGACCGCTTTGCTGGATCCCATGATTACGCCCAGAAGGAAGGCCCCGACGAACGCGAATGTGAATCCAGTGAACAGGAGTTGCAGGCTCTCCAGCATTGCAGCATGCAACTTGCCTCTCGAAGTGAGATCCCACAACGCCGCAAAAACGCTGTCGAGGTTCGGGAAGAGCACCTCATTGCCGGCATGTAACACCAGTAGTTGCCAGATTCCGACCACACCCGCCGCGAACAGCAGGTGCAGAGGCCAGATCTTGCCCGTGAGCAACGATCCGCGTTTCATGTGTCTTCTGCCGCCGAGGGCTGGCTGACAGTGTCTTGCCTAATGAGGTCCCACACCGTGGCACGGATTTCCGCAAAGCGTGGATGAGCCCGCAGGTCGTATTCCCATCTCGGCCGAGGCATATCCACTATGAGTTCGTCCTGCACCTTTCCAGGACCCGGGGATAGAACGGCGACACGATCGGCCAGCATCACGGCCTCGTCCAGATCATGGGTCACGAACATCACAGTCTTACGAGTTTCGGACCAAATCCTGAGCAGTTCCTCCTGCATGACCAGTCGGGTTTGGGCGTCGATCGAGCCGAACGGTTCGTCCATGAGCAAGATGTCAGGATCCGCAGTCAATGCTCGAGCAAGGCCGACTCGCTGCTGCATCCCACCGGACAGTTGGTGGGGATGGGCGTCCTCGAAACCCGAAAGTCCGACTTTCTTCAGATTAAGTCGAGCCGATTCCTCAGCTTCTTCTTTTGAGACGTCGCTTCGCACAGTCAGCGGCAGCATGGTATTCGCTAGCACTGTCTTCCAAGGGAAAAGTCCAAAACTCTGGAAGACGACGGCACGATCCTGCCCGGGTCCGTTGACGACCTCTCCGTTGATGCGCACCTCACCGCTGTCGTAGCCGATGAGGCCTGCGACAATCCGGAGCAGCGTGGTCTTTCCACAGCCACTCGGACCGATGACGGTGACGAACTCTCCCTTTGAGATACTCAGGTCAAGCGAGTCGATTGCCAGCAGCTCTTGATCTACGCCCTTCTTTTTCCAGCGGAAGGTCTTACTGAGACCGATCACCTCGAGCGCTTTCGCACTACTAGATGACTCTCCCTCCTCCACGAGACCGCTTGAGGTATTTCGTTGATCGGACAAGTCTTCCAACTCCGCAGGTCTTGAGGTTCAAGTTCTGAAAGGCAATCTGAGATTAATTACCCTGATTGTAAGTAGCACGGAAACACATATCCAGCGCGGATCAGCAGCTCTATCCAGCACCGGGCAGCAGCTCGAAACCTTATTTATTTTTTACGAAAGCGAAAGCAGCCAGCGTGGATTGTCGTTTAGCGCCATGCTGACGTCGTTCGGAGAGACTCCCGAGTCCACCAACTCCTCAGCAAACAGTGCCAGGCCTTCAGCTGGCGGAACCGTATGCCTCTGACCCAGATCGGTCGAGAGAACGATACGCGAGGCTCCGATACGGTTGATGAGATCTGTCATCGCCGCCGCATTGTCTCCATGAGCTAGACCTATATAACACAGTTCGATGAAGGCACCCATCTCTGCGAGAAGTTCAAGATCCGCAACTGCCAGTCCCGGGGGGTGGATGGTGGGGTGTGTGATGATGATTCGCTCGATGCCGCGATCCTTCGCTTGCTCGACTACCGAGAAGACTTCGTCCCGTCCGACATGGCCGGTAGCCAGGGTCAGGCCGTACTGCGCAACGAGCTGCAGCACCTCGTCGAGCGGCCCGCGCACGGCGGGGGCCTGA